>NZ_BAAGTD010000031.1:0-103326 GCF_054782095.1 Streptomyces capparidis
TTGTGCCTTCCGATTGTCTTCCTAAGACCGCTTGGCCTCCGACTTGCGGCGTCCTCGCGGACGCCGGCCCGCTGCCCGTCCCCGGTGTGCCGCTGCTCGGTGCCGTGCCCCGCCGCGGCCGCCCGGGGCGGGGCGGCGGGCTCCTGTTCGGGGGGCGCGACGGCCGAGGGGTTGGGGCGCGAGTGCACGGATCGCCGCCTTCCTGCTGTTCCGGTCCTGTGCAGTGACCGTACAACGTGCGGAGGGCACGCCGAATCCGCCTGTGGACAACCCGTCTGTGGACAACCGGGCCGCGTTCGGCGGCCGGACGGCTGCGGACGAGGACCCGGAGCGCCCTTCGGTCCGGCCTGGGACCCGCTGGCTGCGGGTCGGCGGCAGGCCGTTGTCTACTGAGCGCCCGGGCCCCGTCCGCGTCGCACCAGCCGACCGGGCCGGCCGGCCACGCGCGGTCGTGCCCGGGGCGCTGGACCTGGCTCGCGTGCGGCGGCGCGCCCTCGCGGGCGCGGGCGCCGCCTGGGTCCAGGGGCGTTGCGGCACGAACGGTGTGGGGGGTCACCGGTCGGACGTCCTGTGGTGGACGCCGCCGAACCTACTCGCCCGCGCCCGCCGCCTGTCAACAGCCGTCCCACCTGCACGAATGCCGAAAAACAGCAGGTCAGTGCGGTGCTGTCGGGCGCCGGGCGACAGGCCGACGGCACATCGTTCGGCGGTATCGCGCCCCCGTGATCACCCGTTCGGCGTCATGTGCACCACGCGGCCCGCGACCACGGTGCGCAGGCAGTGGGGCAGTTCCGCGCCGGGTGAGACGTCGGGCAGCCCCGGGGTGCCCGAGCGCGGGTCGGTGGACCAGCCCGCGACCCGCTCGTCCGGGGCCTGCACCAGCAGGTCGTCCGCGGCCCACACGGCGTAGTGGGCGGGCGCCCCGGGCACCAGCACGCCCGTGTCGTCGTGGCCGAGCGCCCGCCAGCCGCCGCGGGTGTGGGCGGTGAAGGCGGCGCGGGCGGAGATCCGGTGCTCGGGTGTGCGGTGGAACACGGCGGCCCGCACCGTCCCCCACGGGTCGAGCGGGGTGACGGGGGCGTCGGAGCCGAAGGCGAGCGGCACCCCGGCGCGCAGCAGCGCGGCGTAGGGGTTGAGGGTGCGCGCGCGCTCCCCGCCGAGCCGTTCGGCGTACATCCCGTCCTCCCCGCCCCAGGCGGCGTCGAACGCGGGCTGCACGGAGGCGATCAGGCCGAGCTCGGCGAACGCGGCGACGGCGCCGGGCCCGAGCATCTCCGCGTGCTCCACGCGGTGCCGGGCGGCGCGCAGCCGGGCGAGCCCCACCTGCTCCGCGACCCGGCGGGCCCCGGCGACGACCGACTCGACCGCGGCGTCGCCGATGGCGTGGAAGCCCGCCTGGAGCCCGGCCCGGGTGCAGGCGAGCAGGTGGCCGGCGACCGCTTCCGCGTCCAGGAACGCGGTGCCGCGGTGCCCCGCCGCGTCCGCGTAGGGCTCGCACAGGTGGGCGGTGCGCGAGCCGAGGGAGCCGTCCACGAACAGGTCGCCGGCGGCGCCGACCGCGCCGAGTTCGCGGACTCGGGCCGCGCCGTCGGCGTCGTCCGGGGCGAGGGCCTGCGCCCAGTAGCCGAAGACCAGCGGGCCCGGCTCGTGCGCGGCCAGGGCGAGCAGGTCGGCCAGGTCGTCCTCGGAGGAGATGTCCGGGCCCGCGCACTCGTGGACGGCGGCGATGCCCAGGGACGCGGCGCGGCGCAGCGCGGCCCGCTGGGCGTCGCGGCGCTGGGCGGGGGTGACGGCGGCGTGGGCGGCCCGGCGGGCGGCGTGGTGGGCGTCGCGGGTGAGGGTGCCGTCGCCCTGGTGGCCGTCCAGGTCGGCGATGCCGGGCACGGCGTCGAGCAGGGCCGGGGAGACGGCGGCGGAGTGCATGTCGGTGCGGGTGAGGTAGACGGCGCGGCCGGGCGCGGCGGCGGCGATCTCCTCGCGGGTGGGCGCGCGGTGCTCGGGCCAGCGGGCGGAGTCCCAGCCGTGGCCGAGCACCACGCGGTGGTGGGGGTGGGCGGCGGCGTGGGCGGCGAGGCGCTCCAGGGCGTCGGCCAGGGACGGGCTGCCGGTCAGGTCGAGGCCGGTGAGGGCGAGCCCGGTGGCGGTGGTGTGCACATGGGCGTCGGTGAACGCGGGGGTGACCAGGGCGCCGTCGAGCTCCACGACCTCGTCGACGCTGCCGGCGTGGGCGGCGGCCGCGCCCTCGGAGCCGAGCCAGGCGATCCGGTCGCCCTGGACGACCATCGCGGTGGCGAACGGGTCGGCCGGGCTGTGGATCGTGCCGCCGCGCAGCAGGACGGTGCGGGGGCGGGAGCCGGTGGCGGGGGTGTCGGTCGGGGTGTCGCTCATGGGGGCAAGTCTGCCTCCGCGGCCCCGCCGGGCCGCGCGGGGGGCGCCCTCGGGCGGGCGGAAGGCGCCCTGGTCAGGCGATGGGGGGCCGGGCCTCGTACGGGGTGCTGAGCACGACGGTGGTGCGGGTGGAGACCCCGGCGAGGGAGCGGACCCTGGCCAGCAGGTGCTCCAGTTCGCCCGGGGTGGCGACGCGCACCTTGAGGATGTAGCTCTCGTCGCCCGCGACGCTGTGGCACGCCTCGATCTCGTGCACCTCCGCGAGCCGCTCCGGCACGTCGTCGGGCGCGCTGGGGTCGAACGGCTTGACGGAGATGAACGCGGTGAGCGGCAGCCCGACGGCTTCGGGGTCCACGATGGCGGTGTAGCCGCGGATCACCCCGCGCTGCTCCAGACGGCGCACCCGCTGGTGCACCGCCGAGGTGGACAGGCCGGTGGCCCTGCCCAGGTCGGTGTAGCTCATCCGCCCGTCGGCGAGGAGCAGTCGTACGATCTGCCGGTCGAGGTCCTCCACAGCGCAAGAACCTACAGCGCGCCGGTCCCCTTGGCACACCTGCGCGGTGTCCTCCGGCCGGTGGAGGCGACGGGGTCCCGCGCCGCGGGCGGCGGTGTCCGTGCGGCGGTGTCGGTGCGGCGGTGCGGTCGGGGGCGCTGTCGGTGGCGGGGGCTAGCTTGGCGGGCATGGCTGCGGTGAGTGCGGGGCCCGCGTCGGTCGAGGAGTTCGCGCGGGTGGTGGAGGAACTGGTCGGCCGCCCGGGGGTGAGTGCCGCCCGGGCCCGCCAGTTGCGGTGGGTGGCGGGCGAGCTGCGGCGGGCCGGGCGCAGGGAGGAGTTCCCCGCGGCGGCCCGCGGCTCGCTCGCGGCGCTGCTCGGGCAGGAGGCGGTCGGGGCCTATCTGGCGCTGGCCGGCCGCGGTGAGCTGCGCACCCGGGAGGTGCCCGACCCGAAGCGGGTGTCGGACGCGAGCATGCGGGTGCGGGTGGACTGCCTGGAGCTGGTGGCGAGGGCCGCGGGGCTGCCGCCACCGGAGCCGCCCCGGCCCGCCCCGCCGCAGCCCAAGCCGACGGTGGGGGCGCGGCAGCGGTCGCTGCTGCGGCGCCACCTGGCGGACCGGGCCGGGCACGAGGGCGCGGACGCGGGGCGGGTGCGGCTGCTCGCGCTGATCGGGGTGGTGCTGGACACGGGGGCGCGGGTGGGCGAGCTGTGCGCGCTGCGCCTGGACGACCTGCCGGGCGACCTGGCGACGGTGCGGGTGGTGCGGCGGCCGCAGGCGCGTTCGGTGAGCCCGCCGGTGGCGGAGGTGCTGCCGTTGTCCGGGTCCACCCGCACGGCGCTGCGGCACTGGCTCGCCGTGCGTGAGGAACTGGTGGAGGCGGTGCGGGGCGGCAGGACGGCGCTGTGGGTGTCGGTGCGCAGCAACCACGCGGGCGTGGTCGGCGAGGACGGGCGGGTGCTGCGCCGCCCGCCGGGGATGCCGTTGATGCCGCGGGGGCTGGCCCGGGCCTACACCCGCGCGGTGGTCCGGCTGAACGCGGAGATGGCGGGCCGCCCCGGGTGGGAGCCGCTGCCCTATCGGCTGGAGCAACTGCGGCGCGCGGTGTGCGAGGAGCTCCAGGCGGGCGCGGACGGGGATCCGCGGTGAGGGCGGCCCGGCGCGGCGGCGGAAAATTCCGGTGCCGGAGGCGGCTGTCGCCGCTACATTCCACAGCGGGAGCCGCCCGTCGCGAGAAACCCGTCACCGGCCCAGGACTCCGCCCGGAGCACCGGGGAAAGCGGAAGGCCACTTGTCGGATGTGCGGATCAAACGAAATCGACCATGCGTCAACAGGCGCACTGGGGGCGCTCGGTGGCGCTCGCACATCCGTGGTGTGACGAACGACACTCACCGTGCAACCTGCGTTGAAAGCTGCCGCGATTAGCCGGGTCACGGGACGGGAAATGCTCGCTATGGCCGAGGCCGAAGCGCCCAAGGGCCCATCCCAAGGGGGAAATCATGCGCAGTTCTGATTCTTTGCGTTCGTCCGGCGCCGACGACTTCGCCGATCCCGGCGACGAGTTCGACCGGATCGGTGCGGCGGAGGAGGAGATGTGGGAGATCTTCCACGTCCAGTGCCCCGACTGCCGCCGGCCCATCGCCCTCATCGAGGGCGAGGAACACCTGCCGGAGCACGCGCTGTGCCCGACTCCGTGGAACCCGTTCGGGCTGCGGGTGTGCAAGGGCTCGGGCCGCCCGGTGGAGGACGCGGGCGCCGCCGGCGACCCGACCGGCACCGAGGAGGCGGACCTGGCCGGGGTGCTGCTCACCCTCCCCGAGGGCCTGGACTGGCGGACGCAGCCGTTCTCCCACGTGGGCGGTCCCGGCTCCCGCCCGATGCGTGTGCGCAGGCCCGCGGCCTGATCCCGCCCGTCCGCGGCCTGATCCCGCCCGCCCGGGGGGCCGGCGGGTCCCGGCCCGCGGGGCCGGTCCGGCGCCGCGTACGCTGAGCCCCGTGACGAACGACCCGACCGGCGCGCACCGGTGAGGCGCGGTCGCGCCCGGGCGGCGGTCGCCGGTCTCACCGCCGCCGTCGCGGCCGCCGCGCTGCTGGCCGGCGGCTGCTCCTCGGGACGGGACGGCGGCCGGGGCGAGGACCCGGACAGCGCGGGCACCGGGGCGGCGCCCGCACCGCCACCCGTGAACGCGCCCTTCGACTACCAGATCGGCGGCGGCTATCCGCCGCCGTCCGCGGTCCGGGTGGTCGCGCGCGACCGCGAGGACCGGCCCGCCGAGGGCCTGTACACGATCTGCTACGTCAACGCCTTCCAGGCCCAGCCCGACGAGCTGGCCTGGTGGCAGCGCGCGCACCCCGACCTGCTGCTGCGCGACGACGCCGGCGCCCTGGTGATCGACCGGGACTGGGACGAGGCGCTGCTGGACATCTCCACCGCGGACCGGCGGGAGCGGCTCGCCGGGATCGTGGGCGCCTGGACCGACGGCTGCGCCGAACGGGGCTTCGCCGGCGTGGAGTTCGACAACCTGGACTCCTTCACCCGCTCGGGCGGCAGGCTGGACGCGCGGGACGCGGTGGCGTTCGCCGCCCTGCTCACCGAGCGCGCGCACGAGCGGGGCCTGGCGGCGGCGCAGAAGAACACCGCCGAGTTGCTGGGCGACCGCGAGCGCGCCGGGTTCGACTTCGCGGTGACCGAGGACTGCGCGCGGTACGACGAGTGCGGCGCCTACATCGAGGCGTACGACCGCCATGTGGTGGACGTGGAGTACGAGGACGCTGACTTCCGCACCGCGTGCGAGCGCTGGGGCGAGAGCATCGCGGTGGTGCGGCGCGACCGGGACGTGACCCCGGAGGGGCGCCCCGGCCACGTGTACCGCTCCTGCTGACCGCGGGCCCGCGCCCCGGCGGGTGGGCGCGCCCGCCCGGCACCGCGCACGAACGCCGAGCCCGACCCCGGATTTGACGCTCCGTCACAGCAACGCGGAACGCCGGGTTCCGTCCAGGGAAACACCAGGACAACATCATCCGATTTTCGTACCGCAATGCCCGCTTTTCGCCCGACACGCGACCCGTCCCGGCTCATTGCTCCCGGCAGATCGCTCCCGTTACGGTGCTTCACCGCACGTGTGTCCTGCGTCACCCCGACCACCGTTGGGAGCAGCCCGTGACCGACCAGTCCCGGCCGCCCGAGCAGTCCCCGAGATCCGCCGCCACGCACCGCCTCCTCGCGGCCGGTGTGCCCAGGAGGAGCGTCCTGGGCGCCGCCGCCGCGATCGGCGCGGGGGCGGCGCTCACCGCGCACTCCCCCGCGTCCGCCGCCGACGCGCCGTTCGACCCCGCGCCCGCCGCCGAGGCCCTGGCGCGGCTGCTGCCCGGGCACGCCGGGCAACTGCGGCTCGTCCCGGTCGCGCGCACCGGCGGCGGGGACCGCTTCCGCGTCTCCGGCCGGGCCGGCCGCGTCGAGGTGCGGGGCACCAGTTGCGCCACCCTGCTCACCGGCGTCCACTGGTACCTGAAGTACACCTGCTCCGCCAACGTGTCGTGGACGGGCCGCCAACTGGACCTGCCCGCCGTCCTGCCCGCCCCGGTCCGGCCGCTGGAGCAGGAGGCGTCGGTGCCGCACCGGTTCGCCCTCAACGACACCAACGACGGCTACACCACGCCGTACGGCGACTGGGCGCACTGGGAGCGGCTGATCGACGTCCTGGCGCTGCACGGCTGCAACGAGGTGCTGGTGGTGGCCGGGCAGGAGGCGGTGTACCACCGGGTGCTCCAGGAGTTCGGCTACTCCGACGCCGAGGCCCGCGCCTGGATCCCGGCGCCGTCCCACCAGCCGTGGTGGCTGCTCCAGAACCTCAGCGGCTACGGCGGCCCGGCCACCCCCGAGCTGCTGGCCAGGCGCACCGAGCTGGGGCAGCGGATCGTGGCGCGGCTGCGCGCGCTGGGCATGGAGCCGGTGCTGCCCGGCTACTTCGGGCACGTCCCGGACGGCTTCACCGACCGCAACCCGGGCTCGCGGGTGGTGCCGCAGGGCAACTGGCACGGGTTCAAGCGGCCCGACTGGCTCGACCCGCGCACGGCCGCCTACCGGGAGGTGTCCGCGTCCTTCTACCGGCACCAGCAGGAGCTGTTCGGGCGGGCCGGGTACTTCAAGATGGACCTCCTGCACGAGGGCGGCACGCCCGGCGACGTCCCGATCCCGGACGCGGCGCGCGGGGTGCAGGACGCGCTGAACGCCGCGCACCCGACCGCCACCTGGGTGATCCTCGGCTGGCAGGCCAACCCGCGCCCGGAGCTGCTGGCCGGGGTGGAGAAGGACCGCATGCTGATCGTGGACGGCGTCTCCGACCGGTACCGGTCCGTCACCGACCGGGAGGCCGACTGGGGCGGCACCCCGTACGCGTTCGGCACCATCCCCAACTTCGGCGGGCGCACCACGATCGGCGCCAAGACCCATGTGTGGGTGGAGAAGTACTTCGCCTGGCGGGACAAGCCGGGCAGCGCCCTGGTGGGCACCGCCTACATGCCGGAGTCGGCGCACCGCGACCCGGCGGCGTTCGAGCTGTTCAGCGAGCTGGCGTGGCGACGGGAGCCGGTGGACCCGGCGGCGTGGTTCGCCGCCTGGGCGGACCTGCGCTACGGCGGCAGGGACGCCGCGGCGCGGGGCGCCTGGGACGCGCTGCGCCGCACCGCCTACCAGCACACCGCCAACGAGCGCAGCGACCCGCACGACAGCCTGTTCCAGGCCCGCCCGTCGCTGACGGCCGTCTCGGCGGGCGAGTACGCCCCGAGCGCGCTCACCCACGACCCGGCCGCCTTCGACGCGGCGCTCGCCGGGCTGCTGCGGGTGCGCCCGTCCCTGCGCGGCTCGGACGCCTACCGGTACGACCTGGTGGACGTGGCCCGGCAGGCGCTGGCCAACCGCAGCCGCCAACTGCACCCGCAACTGCGCACCGCGTGGGCCCGCAAGGACCTGGAGACGTTCAAGGCGCTGTCGTCGCTGTGGCTGCGGCTGATGCGGCTGAGCGACGACCTGGCGGGCACCCACCGGGAGTTCCTGCTCGGGCCGTGGCTGGAGGACGCCAAGCGGATGGCGTCGGGCGAGGCGGAGGCCGCCGAGCTGGAGCGCACCGCCCGGGTGCTGCTGACCACCTGGGGCGACCGGCCCACCGCCGACCCGGGCAACCTGGCCGACTACGCCAACCGGGAGTGGCACGGCCTGATCGCCGACTTCTACCTGCCGCGCTGGCAGCGGTACCTGGACGAGCTCACCGACGCGCTCGCGCAGGGCCGCGGCGCCGCGACGTTCGACTGGTACGCGCTCGAGGAGCCGTGGACGCGGGAGCGCCGCGCCTATCCGCAGCGGCCGGTGGCGGACCCGGTGGCCACCGCCCGCCGGGTGCGGGACGCGCTGGCGACCGCCCCCTACCAGGGGACGCTCACGGTGAAGTCGGACCCGGCCACGCTGGAGCCCGGCGGGACCGCGCGACTGGAGGCGACGTTCCGCAACGTCAACGGCCTCGCGCCGACGGGGCGGGTGGACTTCACCCTCACCGGCCTGGACGCCCGGCCGGACGGCGCGACCTCGCTGCCGGAGGTGCCCGCGGGCGGGCAGGACGTGGTGCGCTGGACGGCCACGGCCCCCGCGGAGCCGCCGGACCGGCCGCTGCGCCCGCTGCCGTTCGAGCTCGCCGCGGAGTACGGGCCGCGCGGGGAGCCCCGGGTGCGCGGCGTCCACCCCGGCAGCCTGTACGTGGCCGGGCCCCTGGAGCCGGGCCTGACGACGTGGACGAACAACGCCGCGGTGTTCGGGCAGCTCGGCGACCGGTGGGGCATCGAGGGCGGGGGCACCGACCTGTGGCGGGGCACCACGCACTTCGGCGCGGTGGTGCGGGCGCGGGCGATGGGCGAGGGCACCTCCGTCACGACGCGGGTGGACAGCCAGAGCGCGTCCGGGCCGTGGGCGCGCGCCGGGATCGTGGTGCGCGACGCGATGGGCACCCAGGGCTCGCTCGGGTTCGTGAACCTGGCGGTGACGCCGTCGAACGGCGTGGTGCTGTCGTTCGACTCCGACGGCAACGGCCAACTGGAGACCTACCGGCGGATCACCGGGATCAAGGCGCCGGTGACGCTGCGACTGACCCGCGCCGGTGACCAGTACACCGGCGAGTGCTCCACCGACGACGGGGCGACCTGGCGGACGGTGGCGACGGTGACCGCGCCGGGCGGCGCCGCCCGTCAGGACGTCGGCCTGTTCATGTCGGCGACCAACGGCGGTTCCGGGGCGCGGGGCCTGGTGGAGTTCACCGGGTTCGCCGTGGCGGGCGGCGAAGGCAGCAGGTGACGGGAGCGGGCCCCCGCGCGGGTGCGGGGGCCCGGCCCGCCAGGCCGTATCCCCCGCCCTTCCCCCGGCCGGGCCGCGAGGTGTCCGGTATTCGCCGATCGTGTAGCAAGTGCGTACCAGCCGTGCTGCGTTCTGCTGTGCACTGACAGGATGTGAACCCCTGCCCATCACACCAGTGAACGGAGTACGCATTTGCTAACCCTCAGATCTCGTGCCTCGGGGGCCAGAAGGCTGGGCGCGGTCCTGGTCGTCTCCAGCGTGGCGCTGGTGGCGGCCCCGGTCGCGACCGCCGAGGCGGCCTCGGGACCGAGTGGGGTGACCGCTTCCGGCGCCTTCCTGATCGACAGCACCAAGAACAAGACGCTGTGGAGCAAGGGCGCCGACACCAAGCGGGAGCTGGCCAGCACCACCAAGATCATGACCGCGGTGACGGTGCTGGACACGCCCAAGCTCGATCTGAACAGGAAGATCACGGTCAAGCAGCTCTACCGTGACTACGTCGCCAAGGAGGGGGCCAGCACCGCCGACCTGAGGACCGGCGACAAGCTCAGCGTCGGGCAACTGCTCGACGCGCTGATGCTGCCGTCGGGCTGCGACGCGGCCTACGCGCTGGCCGACGCCTTCGGCAGCGGCAGCACCGTCTCGGCCCGCACCAAGTCGTTCATCTCCAAGATGAACAAGAAGGCCGACGCGCTCGGGATGACCAAGACGGAGTTCGACTCCTTCGACGGCATATCCCAGGCGGGCAAGAACTACTCCACGCCGCGCGACATGGCCAAGCTGGCCCGTCACGCCATGCAGAAGAAGACGTTCCGCGACGTGGTGAAGAAGAAGTCGTCGAAGCAGAAGGCGACCAACGGCCGGGTCTACACCTGGTACAACACCAACAAGCTCCTCGGCTCCTACAACGGCGCCGTGGGCATCAAGACGGGCACCGGGACCAAGGCCGGCCCCTGCCTCGTCTTCGCCGCCACCCGCAATGGGCGGACGGTCGCCGGCGTGGTGCTGAACGACGCCAACCGGTTCCGCAGCGCCGCGCGGATGCTGGACTGGGCCTACGGCACCAACCAGGCCAGCTACATGAAGCTGCGCCAGCTTCCGGCCGGCGCGCAGCAGGACTGACGCCGCACGGCTCCCATCGGCCCCGTCCGCCCGGCCCGCCGGCTCTCGCCGCGCGTCTCCGGCGGGCGGGGCCGATGGCCTCCGGCCGCTTCCCGGGGCCAGTGCGCCGTCCGGGAAGCGGCCGGTGTTCCGATGTCGTCGCGCTCTTGTGTCGCTGTGCTCTTGTGTCTCTGTGCTCTTGGGTCCTCTCCGTCGGCGGGGCGGTTCAGAGCTTGCGCAGCGCGGGGAGCAGCGTGCTCTCCGCCCACTCGATGAACGGCTCCTGGTGGTCGCCGCCGACCTGGACCAGGGCGACCTCGGTGAAGCCGGCGTCCACATAGGGCTTGAGCCGGTCCACGAACAGGCCCACGTCGTCGCCGCAGGGGATCGCCTCCGCCACGTCCTCCGGCTTGACCAGCTCCGTCGCCTGGGCGAACGACGCCGGCCCGGGCAGCTCCGAGTTGACCTTCCAGCCGCCGGGCGACCAGCGGAACTGGTCGTGGGCGCGGGCCACGGCCGCGTCGCGGTCCCGGTCGTAGCACACCGCGAGCTGCCCGACCTTCGGCTTGCCCTCGCCGCCGTGCCGCTCGAAGCCCCGCACCAGCTCGGCCTCGGGCTCGGTGGAGATCACCAGGTCGGCCAACCGCCCGGCCAGCTCGCAGCCGCGCGCGCCGGAGACGGCGACGCCGATGGGCGGCGGGTCGTCGGGCAGGTCCCACAGCTTGGCGGACTCCACGTCGAAGTGGGTGCCGCGGTGGTTGACGTAGCCGCCCGCGAACAGCGCGCGGATGATCTCCACCGCCTCCTCAAGGGCCTCGAGGCGGACGTCCGCGGACGGCCAGCCCTGGCCCACGACGTGCTCGTTCAGGTTCTCCCCCGAGCCGAGTCCGAGCCGGAACCGCCCTTCCGACAGCAGTTGGAGGGTCGCCGCCTTCTGGGCGACCACCGCCGGGTGGTAGCGGAACGTCGGGCAGGTGACGTAGGTCATCAACGGGATGCGGCGGGTCGCCTGCGCCGCGGCGCCGAGCACGGTCCAGGCGTACGGCGCGTGGCCCTGGGAGTCGAGCCACGGGAAGTAGTGGTCAGAGGTGACGGAGAAGTCGAACCCGGCCTCCTCCGCGCGCACCAGGTCCTGGACCAACTGCCGCGGACCCGCCTGCTCGGTCATCATCGTGTATCCCCATCGCACCATGGGCCTCGGGTGCCCCCGTATGGGCGACCAAAACACGACTGGTGAGGAGAGCAGCATTGGTGGTACCGAAGGGCGTTTCGCCGGTGTTCGTCCCCGGCGCGGACCACGGCGGGGCCGAGCGTGCCGGGGCCGGGCGTGCCGGGGCCGGGCGTGCCGGGGCCGGGCGTGCCGGGGCCGGGCGTGCCGGGGCCGGGCGTGCCGGGGCCGGGGGTGGCGCCCCCGGCCCCGCGCCGTGCTGCCGCCGGGCCGTCCCGGCCGGGTTCAGGCGATGTCGCCCCACTGGATGCCGCGCCCGTTGGTGGAGACGTAGACGCGTCCGTACACCCGCGGGTCACCGGTGATCGCCGCGCCGGTCCAGCCCCACTGGTGCTTGTCGTCGTTGATGCGCTCCCAGGTGGCGCCGCCGTCGATCGAGCGGTGGATGCCGCGCTTTCCGGCCACCTTGGCGCTGGAGTACAGCGCCGGGTACGTCCGCCCGGTGGCGGCCTTGCCGAAGCCGATCGTGGCGGCCTCCTCCACGGCGGCGACCTTGGTGAACGTCGCGCCGGAGTCGGTGGAGTGCCACAGGCCCGTGGTGCCGGCCAGCCAGATGTCGCCGCCCCGGCCCGGCACCGCCTGGAACTTCGCGCCGCTCGCGGGCAGGCCGCCCGCCCTGGCGGTGAACGTGGCGCCGCCGTCGGTGCTGACGTAGAACCGCCCGCCGGAGTACCCGTAGAACTTCATCGGGTCCACCCGGTCCGCCTCCACGACCGCGCCGGCGGGGATGCCGGTGGACGCCGTCCAGGAGCTGCCGTGGGTGGTGGTGAAGTGCACGCCCGCGCCCTCGGGGCTCCACAGGTGGCGCTGGCCGTTGGCGGAGATCGCCACGGTGCCGCCGCCGGTGACGCCGGACGGCTCGCTGCTCGCCTGCCACCAGTCGGCCCCGCCGTTGGTGGAGAACGCCACCCGGGCCCCGGAGTCGGCGTTGCCGGCGCGCACGACGCCGGACGGGCTCAGCTCGGCGTAGTCCAGGGAAGTGCTGGTGGCCCAGTTGGGCTGGGTGAACATCATCGGCGGCGCGGTGGTCAGGCTGTCGTGCCGGAAGCCGTTGATGTCGCCGAGCGCGCTCAGCAGCGGCGCGCCGGACGGCGGGCTGATCAGGTCGTTGACCGCGGTCTCCTCCAGGCCCTTGACCATCGGCCGGATGGTGAACTGCTGGTTGGCGTCCCACGCGGTGAGGTTCTCGGTGCCGTAGACCGTGGCGCCGGTGCCGTACATCATCCGGTTGGAGTCGAACGGGTCGATCTCCATCGCCTCGGTCATCCAGCCGAGCTTGGGCGAGGTCTCCGGCGGCGAGGGGTTGGCGCCCCAGGACAGCCACGGGGAGGAGGAGATGTCCATGGTGTAGCGGTTGACGCGGTTCGGGTAGCCGGAGTAGTCCCAGGCGCGGGTCCAGGTGGCGCCGCTGTCCCGGCTGCGGAAGATCTGGGTGTCCGGCCACCAGGAGCTGTACGCGGTGACCATCAGGGTGCCGGGCCTGCTGCGGTCCACGGTCAGACCGCTGTAGCCGAAGTGGGTGTCGGCCTCGGGGACGGGACTGATGTTGGTCCACTGCCCGGTGGCGGTGGTGTAGCGCCACACCTGGCCCTTGCCGCCGTCGTAGGGGCCACCGGTGTCGGAGGTGGCCAGGTACAGGTGGCCGTTCGCCTCGTCCAGGACGCCCTTGTGCGCGAGGTAGCCGGTGGGCTGCCCGGCCAGCCGCTGCCAGGTGGCGCCCGCGTCGGTGGAGCGGTAGACGGTGTTCTCCTTGTCGGCCACGCCGACGTAGATGGTGCGGGTGGCGCTGCCGGAGCTGCCGGTGCGCTTGTCGAACGTCACCCAGGTCACGCCCAGGATGTCGCTCTGGTAGCCGCTGGAGTCGTTGGGGTCGGGGCGGTAGTTGCCCGCGTTGGGGAAGCTGGTCACCCTGGACCAGGTGACGCCGGAGTCGGTGCTGCGCCACAGGCCGTTGCCGCTGGGCGCGCCGAAGTACAGCACGCTGTTGCGGTTGGGGTCGATGGCGAGGCGCTCGCCCATGCCGCGGCCCGGCATGTTCCCGCCGACCTTGAACGGCAGCGTGGTGGCCTGCCAGGTGGCGCCCCTGTCGCCGGAGCGCAGGATCGCGCCGTTGCCGGGGTCCCAACTGTTGGTGTAGGTGCCGACGGCCGCGTAGACGCGGTTGGGGTTGACCGCGTCGGTGGCGATGCTCGCCACGCCGGTCCAGCCCCAGCGGTCCGCGTCCACCCAGTCCAGGAGCGGGATCCACTCCTTCCTGGCCTGGTCCCAGCGGTAGGCGCCGCCGATGTCGGTCCTGGCGTAGATCAGGTTGCGCTCCGACCTGTTGAAGACGATGCCGGGCACGAACCCGCCACCGTCGATGCGCACATTGCGCCAGGTGTACGGCTCGGCGGCGGCCCTGCCCGCGGCCTCGCCCGTGGCGGCGGGCGCGGGCGGCGCCACCACCAGGGCGAGCAGCAGCGAGGCGACCGCGGCCAGGGCGGCCGCGAGCGCGGTGGTTGGACTTCTCCGCATGGATGTCTTCCTCTCCGTCCCGGTGGGAGCGCTCCCATGCACATGTCAAAAGCGAGGCTAGCGGGCCGGGGCGGCCTCGGAAAGAGTCGTGCGCGAGGCGATTGCCCGGGATGTGGTCGGACCACCTGGCGGAATCGACGGTTCCGCCGCCCGACGGGGTAAGCGCTTTCTCGCGGGCGGGCCGGAAAGCGCCGCGGCCCTCGACCCGCGGCCGTGCGGAAGGCGGGCCGGCAGGCGCCCGGGCGGCCCGGAAAACCACGGGCCCGCTCCCCCTCGCGGTGCCAGGATGAGCCCATGGCCGAACTGCTGACCGCCCACACCGCCGACCTGGACCCCGGCGTCCTGGCCGCCGCCCGCGCCCTGCTCTTCGAGGTGTTCGACGACATGACGGAGGAGGACTGGGAGCACGCGCTGGGCGGTGTGCACGCCCTGGTCCTCGAGGGCGGGGAGGTGATGGGGCACGCCTCGGTGGTGCAGCGCAGGCTGCTGCACGGCGGCCGGGCGCTGCGCGCCGGCTATGTGGAGGGCGTCGCGGTGCGCGCGGACCGGCGGCGCCGCGGGCACGCCTCGGCGATGATGGCCGAGCTGGAGCGGGTGCTGCGCGGCGGGTACGAGCTGGGCGCGCTCGGCGCGTCGGACGAGGCGGTGCCGCTCTACACCGGGCGCGGCTGGCGGCGGTGGGAGGGCCCGACCTCGGCGCTGACCCCGAAGGGCGTGGTGCGCACCGAGGAGGAGGACGGCGGCGTGTACGTCCTCCCCCTGTCCGCGCCGCTCGACCCGCGCGGCGAGCTGGTCTGCGACTGGCGCGACGGCGACGTGTGGTGAGGGCTCAGCCGTTCCCGGCGCCTGTGCGGTGCCGTACCCACACGTTGGGCTCGACGTAGACGGCGCGGTCGTGCGCGGTGTCGCAGTGCACCGGGCTCAACGCGCCGGGCACCTCCACCTCGCCGTCCCGGTCGAACGGCAGGCCGGTCCAGCCGCGCCACTGGGCCAGGGAGCCGGCGATCGTCATGGAGGCGGGGGCGACCTTCTCGACGGTGCCGCCGGCCCTGACGTGGACGCGCAGCCACGGGTCGGTGGGGAGCCCGTCCTCGCGGGTCTCGCGGATGTAGTCGGCCATCGGCAGGCGGGGCCGCAGGTGCTTGGCGTTGGGCCGCACCGGGGCGAGCAGGGAGCCGTGGCCCTGCCGGGCCGCCGCGTCCCGCATCGCCGCGAGCATCAGGTGGGACAGGCCGCGGCCGGTGTACGCGACGTCGATGGTGATCTCCAGCGCGCTGGCCACGGTGGTGGGGCGCCGGTGGTGGCGGTCGGAGTACGCCCACACCAGCACCCGGTCCCAGCCCTGGTCGGGCGTCTCCTCGCGGCCGTCGAGCTCGGCGTTGAACGGGACGGCCAGGCCCCGCGCGATCACCCGCTCGCCGTCGGTGGCGATGACGCAGTGCTCGGGGAAGTCCCCGGCGGCCCGCCAGCACAGGGCGTTGGCGACCGGGTCCTGCTCCATGAACACCGGCCAGGAGTCGGCGAAGTCGTACAGGCGCGGGAGCAGGTGGGGGCGCTCGGCGGCGGTGGTGATCCGTATGCCGCCGGAGCCGGGGGCCGCGGCCGGCGGGGCGGCGGGCTCCTCGGCGCGGGGGCCGGTGGGGCCGGGGGTCTGGGCGAGGTCGTTCACGGCACAGCAGCCTGACAGGGGGTGCGGGCCGCCGCCACGGGTTTTCCGGGGGGCGGGCGCGGCCCGGGCGGGGCGGCTCGCGGGGCCGCGGTCCCGCCCGGGGGCCGGGCGGCTCAGCCCTTCAGCGCGGCGGTGACCGCGGCGGGCAGGGTGGTGGCGGGGCGGCCGATCAGCGCGGACAGGTCGCCGGTGACGGTCTCCAGGGCGCCCTGGGAGACCTTGACGTCCGCGTCCACCAGCAGCTCCACCAGGAACCGCGGCAGCCCGGCGCCGGTGAGGATCCCGGCGTAGGCGTCGGCGGGCAGGTCCTGGTACACGACCTGGCTCCCGGACTGGACGGCGGCCTCGGCGGCCAGATCGGCCAGGGTGAAGGCGCTGTCGCCGGTCAGCTCGTAGACCTTGCCCTCGTGCCCGTCGCCGGTGAGGACCGCGGCCGCGGCCTCGGCGTAGTCGGCGCGGGCGGCGGCGGCGATGCGGCCCTGCCCGGCGGAGCCGACCAGGGCGCCGCGGGCCACGGCGTCGCCGAGGGTGGCGGTGTAGTTCTCGAAGTACCAGCCGTTGCGCAGGATCGCCGACGGCACGCCGGAGGCGGCTATCGCCTCCTCGGTCTCCTTGTGCACGCGGGCCAGGCCGAGCGGGTTGGTGTCCGCCCGCACCACGGAGGTGTAGGCGAGCAGCGCGGGGGCGGCCTGCCGGGCCGCGGCGACCACCGCGAGGTGCTGGTCGAGCCGCCGGTCGTCGGGGCCCGAGCTGGAGATGAACAGGATCCTCTCGGCGCCGGAGAACGCCTCGGCAAGCGTCTCGGGGCGCTCGTAGTCGGCCTCCCGCACGGTGACGCCGCGCGCCGCGAGGTCCCGCGCCTTCTCGGGGCTGCGGACGGCGGCGACGATCCCGGCGGCGGGCACGCCGCGCTCCAGGAGGGCGTCCACCACCAGGCGGCCGAGCTGTCCGGTGGCTGCGGTGACGACGATCATCGGTGCTTCCTTCCTCGCGGGGCACGGCGGTGCCCGGCCGGGCGCGGTCGCCCTGGCGCTGCTGTCCATGACGATGGCACTTTCCAATCGAAAGTGCAAACCTCCGGATAGTGCTGTGGGCCGGAGCGGTACGCTGGAGCCATGGACACCACAGACGAGACGAACCGCGCGGAGGAGGAGCGGGCGCTCCAGGAGCTGGCCTTCGACGTGTTCGCCCGCGCCTGCCCCTCGCGCTCGGCGCTGGAGCACATCACCGGCCGCTGGGGGGTGCTCGTCCTCGGGGGCCTGCACACCGGCCCGCTGCGGTTCAACGCGCTGCGCCGCAGGGTGGACGGGGTGAGCGAGAAGATGCTCTCCCAGACCCTCCAGGCGCTGGAGCGCGACGGCTTCGTCCACCGCGAGGTGCACACGGCGATCCCGCCGCGCGTGGAGTACAGCCTCACCCCGCTGGGCCACGAGACCGCCGCCCGGCTGATGGCCCTCATCGAGCACCTGGAGGCCCACATGCCGGCGGTGCTGGCCGCCCAGGACGCCTACGACCGGGACCGCTCCGCGCCCTGAGCGGGCGGCGCGGGCCACGGGCCCGTCCCCTCGCGGCCCGTCCCCCTGTGGCGGGGCGCCGGGCGGCCTGGGGCACCCGGAACCCGGCGTCCCGGGTGCCCGTCCGGCCTACCGGCCGGGCACCACCGGTTTTCCGGCGGTTGGCGACGCCCTCTCCCGTACGGTGCGGAACGCGGGTTTCGGCCGGATGCCGCGCGCGTTCGCGCCAGGACACGTGTCCGAACCCCCGGAATGGGCCAGCATGAGGGAGGCACCCGGTGGTGCCCGGGTGCACAACGGCCGCCGACTGCGCGTTCGTCGGCCGTTCGACGGGGGTGGGGTTACTCGGTGAGGGGTGGTGCACGTACGCACGTGGAGGGGAGGCGGTTCGGGGTGTGGGACACCGTGTTCCGGAGCGAGGAGCTGCCCGCGACGGAACGGTTCGACCAGTGGTGCGCGATGGCCGAACAGGTCATGGTGGGGGAATTCCGGTGTGAGGACCCGGTCGGCTTTCACATGTCGTTCCGGGCGGGCCGCCTGGGCGCGGTACGGCTGACCACCCTGGAGTCCCACCGGCTCCAGGTGTCGCGGAACGCGCGGCGGGCCAGGCAGGACGACGTCGACCTGTTGCAGATCGACGTGGTGTTCGACGGCGACAAGCAGGTGGCGCACGCCGGGCACGAGACGAGCATGCGCAGGCGGGAGGTGATGCTGTCCACCACCGCCCGGCCGTACCAGGGGCGGCTGTGCGCGGAGCGCAACTCGGTCCTGGTGGCCCGGTTCCCCGCCTGCGCGCTGCCGATGCCCCGCGCGCGGGCGGAGCGGCTGCTGGGGCGGGCCCTGCCCGGGGACAGCGGCATCGGCGCGCTGATCACCGACTACCTGACCCGGCTCGCCCACGACCCGTCCGGGTTCGACGGGGCGGCCGACGGCGTGCGCCTCGGCATGATCCTGACGGACCTGACGGGCGCGCTGGTCGCCCATGAGCTGGAGGCCGAGGACGCGCTGACGCCGGAGAGCCGGCGCACCGCGCTGGTGTTGCAGATCAGGGCGTTCATCGACGAGCACCTGGGCGACCCGATGCTCACCCCGCGCACGGTGGCGGCGGCCCACCACATCTCGCCGCGCTATCTGCACTGCCTGTTCAAGGACCAGGACACCACGGTCGCGGCCTGGATCCGCAGGCGGCGCCTGGAGCGCTGCCGCCGGGACCTGGGGGACCCCTCGCTGGTCCACCGGCCGATAGGGGCGATAGCCGCCCGCTGGGGGTTCTCACACGCCGCCGACTTCAGCCGGGCGTTCCGCACGGCGTACGGTCTTTCGCCGTCGGACTACCGGCAGGCGGTGTCCGAGGCGTCGCTGCCCCAGCCGCCGGCCGAGCCGGCGCTGTGCGAACTGCCCTGCGCCGTGCAGCCCGCGGGCCTGGTGCCGGTGTCCGGGGTGCGCGGCCCGGCGGAGTACGCCGCGAGCTGAGCGCGGCGCACCGGGCGGGCGGAGCCCGGGTGCGACAGCCGGCCGGGCCGGCCGTCACGCCCGCCGGGTCGGGGCCGTTCGGTGATCGGCCCTGACCCGGCGGGCGCGTTGCACAGGTGCCCCGTGGTCAGAAGTGGTCCGCGCAGCACGGGGTGGGGTCGGGGACCTCGAACGGGGTCAGCCGCCCGCCCGCCGCGGGCACCAGGGGCAGGCGCAGCCTGCCGTGGTGCCACACCGGGCGGACGTGGTCGCGGGTGACCACCTCGGTGCCCTCGTCCGGCGGGCCGGGCGAGCCGAGGACGGTGACCTCCTCCACCGCGGACTGCGCCAGCACCTCGGCCACCCGCACGGTCCCGGTCAGCCGCTCGGCGCCGGGGAACAGCACGGCCCGGCCGCCGTGGCGGGCCGCTCCCGCGGCGGCGGCCCCGGCCGCGGCGCGGGCCAGCGGGTCCGGGCCGTGCCGCCAGTCGCCGAGCGCGGCTCCGGGACCGTCCTGGCCCAGCGCGGACAGTTGCTCCCGCAGCCGCGCCGCCGCCCCGGGCCCGTCCGCCGCGCCGGTCGGCAGCGCGAAGGACAGGGCGATCGCCGGGACGCCGTCCACGGGCACCGGGTGGGTGCAGCCGACGGTGCCGGGCGGCAGGGCGAGCCGCCGGGCCAGGTCCAGCAGCAGGTGGTCGGCGGCGGCCAGGTCCGGGGCGCCGTCCGCCACCCCGAGGACTGCCCTCACGACGGGACGACCCAGATCGGGTTCGTGTAGAACCACAGGTCGCGCCACGGGTCGGCGTCGCCCACCACGTCGATGGCGGGGCCCGCCGGGTCCACGGAGGCGCCCATCAGGCCGGGCGCGGTGCGGTTGCCGTCGGTGCCGCGCAGCCGCAGGTACAGGGGGCGCTCGACGGGGCCGAGCGGGTAGGTGAGGCGGAAGGTGCCGGTGCGGCCGCTCACGTCGTAGGACCGCACGACCTTGGTGCCGGGCGCGGTGAACGCGTCGCGGTCGCGGACCTCGCCGGTGACGGCGCCGCTGATGACGTCCACGCGGGCGAGCTCGGGCACGAAGCCCGCCCAGTTGGCCCGGTCGGCGACGGTGACGTCGACGACCAGCTCGGCCCTGGTGCCCCGGCGGACGGTGAGGGTGCCGCCGAGCGCCGCGGAGCGGGAGCCCGCGCGCACCCGCACGTCCAGGGCCTTCACCAGCGCGCCGTGGTCCACCCACACCCGGCCCGCCCGGATGCCGTCCATGACGGCGCGGTAGCTGAACCCCGCCGCGCCGACGTGGGTGCGGCTGTACTGGCCGGGCCAGTAGTCGCCCTCGGTCAGGTCGAGGCCGCCGCGGTAGACGGGGTCGTTGTAGCGGCCGTTCGCCTCGTAGTCGCTGCCGGGGCCGCGGGTGGTGGTGTCGGCGTAGACGTTGTGGGAGTCGGAGTTGGCGGTGATCCACCAGGACTTGCCCTCGGCGAGCAGGCTGTCCCACAGGCCGCCGACGGTGGCGGTCATCCAGTCGAAGCCGCCCCAGGTGCGGTAGCTCTCCAGGGGGTAGTCGGGGAAGGAGGCGGCGCCGGGCGAGCCGTCGTACAGGCCGCGGGCCCGGCCCATGCCGCCGGGCGCGGCGATCCCCGCGGCCTGGTGGCCGGGGGCGCCCTCCATGCCGACGGCGATGTGCGGGGCGGCGTCCCGCCAGGCGCGGATCTCGTGCGGGGAGTCGATGCCCTTGCGCGCGGGGTGGTTGGCCAGGAACAGGGCGTCCTTGACCCGCTTGCGGCGCACGGCGTCGGCGAGCCAGTTGACGCCGGCGACGGCCAGGGCCTCGTTGGCGGGGGTGGAGGAGCTGGTGCCGTTGACGCTGCCGTCGTAGGCGAGCTCGAACTCCTTCAGGACGGCGACCTCGTCGCGCCCCGGGTGCACGAAGACGGTGCCGTGCTCGGCGGCGGGGATGTTCCACTCCAGGCCCTGGAAGACCAGGGCCTGCGGGTACTCCTCGCGGGCGGCGACGATGTCGGGGTTCACCTTCTCCACGCCGATCCGGGCGTGGGTGGCGTTGCCGTGGTCGGTGATGACCATCCAGTCCAGGCCGTGGGCGCGGCCCTGCCGGACCTGGTCCACCACCCGGTACTTGCCGTCGTTGCTGTACTGGGTGTGGATGTGGTGGTCGCCGGCCAGCCACAGCAGGCCCCCGGCGCGCCGCCAGCCGGCGCCGGGGGCGGCGGCGGTCGCGGGGGCGGCCGCCGCGGTGCCGCCCTGGCCCGCGAGCACGCCGGTGGCCGCGGCCGCGGCGCCGAGCAGCCCGGCGCGGCGCAGCATCCGGCGCCGGGACAGCGCCGCGGGTTCCAGCTCCTCGTCGGGGACGGCGAGGTCCACGGCCGGGGGCAGGTCCCCGGGCTCGTCGTGGGTGTGCGGGTGCGCGTGCCCGTGGTGCGGGTGGCCGTGGCCCATGTGCCGGCTCCTGGTTCGTCGTGCGTGTGCGGAGCGAGCGTGGCGGCGGCGAGTGAACGCCGCGGGCACGGCCACCCACGCACCGGTGTCGATCGAGGAACGATCGGCGGCGGGCGGCGGTGGCTCAGACGCGGAAGTCCAGGGCGCGACGGAAGACGTCCAGCACCTCGTCGCCCCAGCCCAGCACCCGCAGCGCCGGGTCGAGGTTGGCCGGGGGCCGGTTGATGAGCGTGTCCCGCCGGATCAGCCGGGCGAAGTCCACCGTCACCGGGTCGGGGCGCGGGGTCCGCCCGTCCGGGCGGTGGAACACCACCCCGGCCGCGCGCATCACCTTGACGAACTCCTGGGCCAGGATGCCGTATCCGACGGTGGTCGGGTGCACCCCGTCCAGGGAGAACAGGCCGCCCGCGACGCGCTTCTCGCCGTCCCCGGCCAGGAACCGGGAGTCCGGCGGCGGCTCGAGCGCGGCCAGCTCCGGCGGCATCGGGTACGGCTCCCACCAGTCGGGGCGGGCCTGCGGGTCGTCGATGAAGCGGCGGCAGGCGAGCCGGTCCAGCAGCGCGGCCACGTCGAGCAGCAGCCAGTCGCGGCCCTCCCGCCTGCCCTCGCGGACGGTGGCGGCGATGCCCTCGTTGTAGCCGTCCACGGCCAGGTCGATGTCGCGGGCCTGGGCGGCGGTCAGGTGCGGGTCCTGGCGGACGTCGAAGTCGCCGTCGGTGATCCAGGGCCGGGTGTAGTACGGGAAGTAGCGCGAGCCCGGCTGGGTCTTGGCGTCCACGCCGCGCGCGATCGGGGCGATGGTGACGTGGGGCACGGTGCACCAGATCACGTGGCGGGCCCTCACCCGGCGCACCCGCCGGGCCAGTTCGGCGAGTTCGGCGAGGAAGTGGCTGGGCCGCCACACGTTGAAGCGCTTCTTGCGCTCCAGGTCGTCGTACCCGTCGCCGCTCCACGACACCGTGAGACCGCTGACCGCGCCCAGGGCGTTGTTGGCGCCGAGGAAGACGATGAGGGTCTCCACGCCGTGCTCGGGGTCGGGGTCGTCCGCGTACTGGTCGCCCTGCCCGGTGTCCTCGCCGAGCCGGGCGGCGGCGTCCAGGACGGTCAGGGCGCGGTGCTCGTCGGAGTGCGAGGGCAGCACGCGCAGCGCGGCGATCGCGTTGTGGTCCTCCACCATCTGGCGGAGCAGGTTCTCCTTGGGGCGGGCCAGGGCGGCGTCCAGGCCGCCTGCGGTGCGGTCCAGCACGTCGCGCAGGTCCCAGCCGTAGACGCCGAGGTTGTGGTTGATGCCCGAGGTGGTGGGTGAGGTGCAGCCGGGGCCGCGCTCCCAGTAGTCCTCGACGCGGTCGAGGAAGGCCCGGCCGTGGTACAGCGCCATCGGCACCTCCCAGCAGTCCACCTCCCGGCCGCAGCGGCGCTCCAGCTCGCGCAGCAGCACCTCGATGTTCAGCGGCAGCCCGCCGAAGCCCGGGTACACCGGGTGCCTGAAGTGCTCGGACCAGCCCAGCTCGTGGGCGATGATCGCCGGGTACGACAGGTCGGTGTGGAACACCGAGCCGCTCTGGAATCCGTGGGTGAGCGAGTCCCCTATCGTCACCAGCCGGTGCCTGGGCGCGCCCCGGAACGCGCGCTGCACCGGGATGCCCAGCGTGGGGTCGGTGACCGGCACCCACTCGGTGCCCGCCCGCTCGCGCACCTCCTCCGGGGTGTCCGGGGCGTGATCGGTGCCCTGCGCCGGAACGGCCATTGCGGTCCTCCCCCCACGCGCCGCGGGCCGGGGCCGGACGGCCACTTTCGCGCGGCGGCGGCTTCGTGTCGCGGCTCCGCGACTCGGTCACGAGATTCCCGCCGCGACACCCACGCAGTCAAGGGCCGGGGGGGGGGGGGGGGGGGGGGGGGGGGGGGGGGGGGGGCCGGTGGGTTGTGGGGGTGACGGGGCGTCAAGGGTGTTGCGGACGCCGGAGTCGGGTGGGGGTGGAGGCGGGGAGGGGGTGGCGCGGGAGGGCGGGGGCGCGGCCGGGGGGGTCTCGGGGGACGGGGGGCCGAGGGCGCGGCCGGGCGGGCGTGGGAGTGACGGGGCGACAGGGACGCGGCGGGGCGCCGGAGTCGGGCAGCCGGGCGGCGACGCGGGGGCGCGGCCGCCCGGCCGGGGTGGTGGCGGGGCAGGGTGGTGCGGGTGTCGGGTGAGGGGGTGTCAAGCGTGGTGCGAGGCACCGGAGTCGGGTGGGTGGGTGGGTGGAGGCGGCGCGGGGCGGTGGGCCCCGTCATCATCCCGGCGTCGGCCGGCGCGGCCGCGCTTCCGGCCCGGGCCGTCGCAGGTGCGGCAGCACCGGGCTGCTCTCATGGGCGCCCCCGACGGCCCGCACGTCGTCACCGGCGCCGCTGCGGACGCCCTCCAGGTGCCGGTCAGCGGCGATCCCGGGCGCGGCACCCGCTCCTGGGACGTGCCGGATCAGGCCCTGGGCGCGGTCGGAGTCCAACCAGCCCATCGGACACCCGGCGTCCGGGCCGGGCGGGTCCACGTGCGGCAGCCCGGCGGCGGCGCCCGTGCCCGGGTCCACACAGGCGAGGGCCACCGCCGCCGGGTGCCCGTCCCGGTGCCGGAGGGATCGCGCCGACCCGCGGGGTTTGGTCGCCGTCCGGCAGCCCGCCTCGGTCGGCGGTGTCGATGGCGCCGGCCGCGCTGAGCGCGGTGGTGAGTGAGAGGGGCACCTCCCTCCGCCCTCTGCCGTCGCGAGCGTCCCTGGTGTGCGGCGGCGCCGGGACGTGCCCCCTCGCGGGTCGGTCGGGGAATGCGGTGCTGCTCCACCGCCCGGGTGGTGTGCGCGTCGGGGAGCCGCCAGGTCACCGAACCATCCGTCGGTCAGCGTTGGCCGGGCCTCGTGCCGGCCGCCCCTCACCCCCACCGCCGCGCGCCTGCGCGGCAGCGCCTCGCGGCACAGCGCCGCCGGAGCGGCGAGCGGCGCCGGGGCCGTCGGTGGTGCGGTGGATGCGCAGGACCGTGGTGCGGTGGATGCGCAGGGCCGTGTTCCTCTCCGCTGTCCCGGGGCTTGCCCGCCGCCGCGTGATGTCCGGCGGGCCCTGCCGCGGCGACTGGGCGGGGTGTGGCCTGCGTCACACCGACCGGGGTGCGGGGTGATCCGCGGGGCGCTGCGCACGGCCGGGACCGGGGCTCGGCGTCCCGGCTCACCCCGGCCGTCGGGCCGCCCGGGGCGGGGCCGAGGGTGCCGGGGCGGGGCGGAACGGGCGAGCCGTCGGCGGCGCCTTGTCTTCACCCGCGCCCGCCGTGACCCCGGTCAGGGGCGGGCGCACGACGCGCGGGCCGGCCGTGACCCGACGGCGCCCCGCCGCGGGGGGCGCGGCTCGGGGCCGCCGCGCGGGCCCCTGCCCGCACCGCCGGACCCCGCCGCCGGGACGCGCCCTCCGCGGTCCCCGCCCGGGGCGTCGGGCCCGCTCAGCGGGGGTTCCGGTCGCCGTGCGGGGTGCCGGGCGGCCACCTTGCCGTTCCACCATTGACACATTCGATCGGCCCTCACTACGGTCGCGTCAGCATTTCGAATGCGTGTCGAGATCTCGAACAGCGTGTAAAAGAGCGTGTGAGGAGAGGCAGTGCGCATCACCGGACTCACCACCCACGTCGTGGGTACCCCGTGGCGGAACCTGACCTACGTGGTCGTCCACACCGACGAGGGCCTCACCGGGGTCGGGGAGACCCGCATGCTCGGGCACACCGACGCCCTGCTCGGCTACCTGGCCGAGGCCGAGCAGAACCACATCGCCGGGTCCGACCCGTTCGCGGTCGAGGACCTGGTGCGGCGAATGAAGTACGGCGACTACGGGCGGGCCGGGGAGATCGTGATGTCCGGCATCGCCTGCGTGGAGATGGCCTGCTGGGACATCAAGGGCAAGGCGCTGGGCGTGCCCGTGTGGCAGCTTCTGGGCGGCCGGGTGCACGAGCGGATCAAGGCGTACGCCAACGGCTGGTACACCGTCGAGCGCACCCCCGAGGCGTTCCACGCGGCGGCGCGCCGGGTGGTGGACCGCGGCTACCGGGCCCTGAAGCTGGACCCGTTCGGCACCGGCCACCTGGAGCTGGACCACGCCGAGACCATGCGCTCGATGGCGCTGGTGGAGGCGGTGCGGGACGCCATCGGCGAAGAGGCGGAGCTGCTGCTGGAGATGCACGGCAGGTTCAGCCCGGCCACCGCGATCCGCATCGCGAAGCTGGCGGAGCCGTTCCGGCCGTCGTGGCTGGAGGAGCCGGTGCCGCCGGAGAACCTCAAGGCGCTGGCCAAGGTCTCCGAGCACACCGACCTGCCGATCGCCACCGGTGAGCGCATCCACGACCGGATCGAGTTCCGGGAGATCTTCGAGTACCAGGCCGCCGACATCATCCAGCCCGACCTGGGGCACCTGGGCGGCATCTGGGAGACCCGCAAGCTCGCGGCCACGGCGGAGACCCACTACATGATGGTGGCCCCGCACAACGTGGGCGGCTCGGTGCTCACCGCGGCGTCGCTCCAGATGGGGGCGGCCACCCCGAACTTCAAGATCCTGGAGAACTTCAACGACTTCGCGGACGCGCCCATCAAGAAGGTGGTCAAGGGCGCCCCCGAGGTCGTGGACGGGTACTTCACCGTCTCCGACGCCCCGGGGCTCGGCGTGGAGCTCGACGTCGAGGCCGCGGCGGAGTTCCCGCGCCAGGGCGCCCACTTCGACCTGTGGGCCGAGGACTGGCACTTCCGCGGCGAGAAGAACGCGCAGGACGGGAACGGCTGATGACCCGCACCGGGGAGCGCGCGATCGTGCTCGACGCGCCCGGAAGCCACCGCCTGGTGACCCGGGACCCGGCCGCGCCCGGGCCCGGCGAGGCCCTGGTGGAGGTGGCCGCCGCCGGGATCTGCGGCAGCGACCGGGAGGTGTACCACGGCACCCGGCCCGAGGGCTATGTGCGCTACCCGGTGACGCCGGGCCACGAGTGGTCCGGCGTGGTGCGGGCGGTCGGCCCCGGGGCCGACCCCGCGCTGGTCGGCAGGCCGGTGGTGGGTGAGGGCTTCCGCGCCTGCCTGGGCTGCGCCCGCTGCCGGGAGGGCGAGACGAACCTGTGCGAGGCGGGCTACGACGAGACGGGCTTCACCCGCCCCGGTGCGTTCGCCGACACCCTGGTGCTGCCCGCCCGGCTGCTGCACGTGCTGGGCGACGGCACCGACCTGCGGGCCGCCGCGCTGCTGGAGCCCGCGGCGGTGGCCGCGGCGGCGGCGCTGATCGCGGCGGTCCGGCCCGGGGAGAAGGTGGCGGTGGTGGGCGCGGGCACGCTCGGCATGCTCACCGTCCAGTTGCTCGCCGCCTCCTCCCCCGCCCGGCTGCTCGTGGTGGACCCGCGGGAGGACCGGGCGGCTCCCGCCGGGCGGTTCGGGGCCACCGAGTTCCGGCGGCCCGGCGAGGACGTCGGCGGGGAGTGGGACGTGGTCGTGGAGACGGCGGGCGCCCCGGGGACGGCCGCCGCCGCGGCGGCGCTGGCCCGCCGGGGAGGCCGGGTGGTGCTCACCGGCATCCCCGGTCCCGGCGCGGCCGGGCTGGACCCGGTGGACCTCGTGGTCCGGCGGCTGACGGTGGGCACCGTGTTCGGCGCCTCGTCCGCGGCCTGGTCGCACGCGGTCCGCGCGTTCAACGCGGGCGTGCTCGACCCGGCGCCCCTGATCACCCACGAACTGCCCCTGGAGGAGTACCCGGCCGCCCTCGACCTGCTGGCCTCGGGCGACCCCGGCGTCGGCAAGGTGCTGCTCCGCCCCTGACCGCCGCACCCCGACCGCCGCACCAGGACACCAAGCACCAAGGCACCAAGCACCAAGCACCAAGCACCAAGCACCACCCGCACAGCGCCCCGCGCCGCACCGCGGTGCCGCACCCCGCCCAGCGTCCCGAACGACATCCGACATCCCGAACCCGGCAACGGCTCCCCTCCCGCGGCTCCCCGCGGCGACCGGAACCCCGGGCTCACCGACCCTTGAGGAGCACCGTGACCGACTCCCTCACCCCTCCGGCGTACCCGCGGCGTCCCGGCCAGGATCCGCTGGAACGCCTGGGCCTGCCCTGGCTCCCGGGCAGCGCGCCCGCCACCTCCGGCTTCTCCTTCCCCGACGGCGGGACCTGGCGCACCGAGGTCCCCTCCTGCGAGGGCCCGGAGGCGCTGGCCGCCGTGCTGGCCGAGAGCGAGCGGCTGGACGTCCCGGTCCACCGGATCAGCCAGGGCAGCGGCGTGTGGATGCTCACGGACGCCGAGATCTCCGAGATGGTCGCCGCCTGCGCGGAGCGCGACGTCGAGCTGTGCTTGTTCCTCGGCCCGCGCGGCACCTGGGACATCGGCGGCTCGACGCGCACCGACTCCGGCGGCGGCGGTCTGCGCGCCCGCGGCCAGGACCAGATGGCGGCCTGCGTGGAGGAGGCCCAGCGCGCCGCCGCGCTCGGGGTGCGCTGCCTGCTGGTGGCGGACGAGGGCGTGCTGTGGCTGCTGCACCGCATGCGGGAGGCCGGGGACCTGCCCGCGGACACCACGCTGAAGGTCTCCGCCCTGGTCGGCCCGACCAACCCCGCGTCCTACGAGGTGTGGGAGCGGCTCGGCGCGGACTCGCTGAACGTCCCCAGCGACCTGACGCTCCAGCAGATCGCCGAGATCAGGACGACCAGCCGGGCGCCGATGGACTTCTACGTCGAGGCCCCGGACGACCTCGGCGGCTATGTGCGGATGTACGACGCGGCGGAGCTGATCCGCTGCGGCGCGCCGATCTACCTGAAGTTCGGGCTGCGCAACGCGCCCGGCATCTACCCCTACGGCGCCCACCTGCGGGAGCTGACGGTCAACGGGGCCCGCGAGCGGGTGCGCCGCGGCCGCCTGGTGCTGGACATCCTCGCCCGGCTGGGCGCGGACAAGGGCATGTCGCCGCTCGGCTCCCGGCTCCCCGGCCCGCTGCGGCGCTTCCCCGTCGAGGCGGCCGTCCCCGGCCCGGCCGTCACCGCTTCCTGACCCCCCCAAGACTTCCCGGAACACTGGAGGAATCGTGCGCAAGACACTGGTATCCCTCGCCGCCGTGGCGAGCCTGGCCCTCACCCTCTCCGCCTGCGGGCAGGACGACAACCTCGGCAACGACGGCGGCGACAGCGGCGGCGACAAGAAGGGCGGCACCGTCGGCATCGCGATGCCGACCAAGTCGTCCGAGCGGTGGATCGCCGACGGCAAGAACATGGAGAAGCTGTTCGAGGAGAAGGGCTACAAGACCAACCTCCAGTACGGCGAGGACGACGTCGAGAACCAGGTCTCCCAGATAGAGAACATGATCACCAAGGGTGTGGACCTGCTGGTGATCGCCGCCATCGACGGCTCCTCGCTGTCGGACGTGCTCCGCCAGGCCGACGACGCGGGCATCCCCGTCATCTCCTACGACCGTCTGATCACCAAGACCGAGAACGTCGACTACTACGCCTCTTTCGACAACTTCAAGGTCGGCGTGCAGCAGGCGACCTACATCGTGGACAAGCTGGGGCTGTCGAAGGGCGAGAAGGGCCCGTTCAACATCGAGCTGTTCGCGGGCTCCCCCGACGACAACAACACCCAGTACTTCTTCAACGGCGCCATGAGCGTGCTCAAGCCGTACCTGGACGACAAGAAGCTCGTGGTCCGCAGCAAGCAGACGAAGATGAACCAGGTGGCCACGCTGCGCTGGGACGGCGGCACCGCGCAGTCCCGCATGGACAACCTGCTGAGCAAGTCGTACACCAGCGCCCACCTGGACGCGGTGCTCTCCCCCTACGACGGCATCTCCATCGGCATCCTCTCCGCGCTGAAGGGCGTCGGCTACGGCAGCAAGTCCAAGCCGTTCCCGGTCGTCACCGGGCAGGACGCGGAGCTGGCGTCGGTGAAGTCGATCATCGCGGGCGAGCAGACGCAGACCGTCTACAAGGACACCCGCGAGCTGGCCAAGGTCGCGGTACAGATGGGTGACGCGCTGCTGACCGGCGGCAAGCCCGAGGTCAACGACACCAAGAGCTACGACAACGGCGTCAAGGTCGTGCCCGCCTACCTGCTCCAGCCGGTCAGCGTGGACAAGTCCAACTACCAGAAGGAGCTGGTGGACAGTGGCTACATCTCCGCGGGCAAGCTGAAGTGACCGGGCAGGCGACGCCCCGGGGCGGCGGGGGCGGCCCCATCCTCCAGATGCGCGACATCGGCAAGTCCTTCCCCGGCGTCAAGGCCCTCAACGGGGTCAACCTGACGGTGGAGCGGGGTGAGGTGCACGCCATCTGCGGCGAGAACGGCGCGGGCAAGTCCACGCTGATGAAGGTGCTCAGCGGCGTGCACCCGTACGGCTCCTACGAGGGCGAGATCCTCTACGCCGGGGAGCTGTGCCAGTTCAAGGACATCCGGGCCAGCGAGCAGCAGGGCATCGTGATCATCCATCAGGAGCTGGCGCTGATCCCGTACCTGTCCATCGCCGAGAACATCTTTCTCGGCAACGAGCACGCCAAGAGCGGGGTGATCAGTTGGCACGAGACGCTGCGGCACGCCAAGCAACTGCTCGCCCGGGTGGGCCTGGCCGAGTCCCCGCAGACGCGGGTCGCGGACATCGGCGTGGGCAAGCAGCAGCTCGTGGAGATCGCCAAGGCGCTGTCCAAGCAGGTGGAACTGCTGATCCTGGACGAGCCCACGGCGGCGCTGAACGACGAGGACAGCCGCAAGCTGCTCGATCTGATCCTGGAGTTCAAGGCGCAGGGCATCTCCTGCATCATCATCTCGCACAAGCTGAACGAGATCACGCGCGTCGCGGACGCCATCACGATCCTGCGCGACGGCAGGACCGTGGAGACGCTCCGCGTCGGCGTGGACCCGATCGACGAGGACCGCATCATCCGCGGGATGGTGGGCCGCGACCTCGAGCACCGCTTCCCGGAGCGGGAGTCGAACATCGGCGAGGTCGCCTTCGCCGTCGAGGACTGGACCGCCTACCACCCCATCGATGTGCACCGCAAGGTCGTGGACGGGGTCTCGGTCAACGTCCGGCACGGCGAGATCGTGGGGATCGCCGGGCTGATGGGCGCGGGCCGCACCGAGCTCGCGATGAGCGTGTTCGGCCGCTCCTACGGGCGGCAGATCAGCGGGCGGCTGTACAAGCACGGCGAGCAGATCAGGGCGCGCACGGTGCCGGAGGCGATCTCCCACGGCATCGCGTACGTCACCGAGGACCGCAAGCACTACGGGCTCAACCTGATCGACACCATCGCCCGCAACATCTCGCTCGGCGCGCCGCACAAGGTGGCGCGGAACGGCGTGATGAACGAGCACGAGGAGAACCGGGTCGCGGAGTCGTTCCGCAGGAGCATGAACATCAAGGCGCCGACGGTGCAGGAGCGGGTCGGCCGGCTCAGCGGCGGCAATCAGCAGAAGGTCGTGCTCAGCAAGTGGATCTTCGCTGAGCCGGACGTGCTGATCCTCGACGAGCCCACCCGCGGCATCGACGTCGGCGCCAAGTACGAGATCTACACGGTCATCAACAAGCTGGCCGCCGAGGGCAAGGCGATCATCGTGATCTCCTCGGAGCTGCCGGAGCTGCTCGGCATGTGCGACCGGATCTACACCATGGCCGAGGGCCGCCTCACCGGCGAGGTCAGCCGCGAGGACGCGACACAGGAAGTACTGATGCGCCACATGACGATGCACCGGCCGGCGGAGGACGGGCCGGGCACCGGCCTGCCGCAGGGCAGCCTCGACAAGGGACGGGTGTGAACGATGGGCCCGGTGAAGACCGACGACCGCGCGGCCGGAGGGGCCGCCGTGGTGCAGACCAAGGCCGCCCCTGAGGGCGTGGGCCCGATGCTGCTGCGCATCCTGCGCGGGAACGTGCGGCAGTACGGCATGCTGTTCGCCTTGCTGGCGATCATCGTGCTGTTCCAGATCTGGACGGACGGCATCCTGCTCAAGCCGCTGAACGTCACCAACCTGGTGCAGCAGAACAGCTACATCCTGATCCTCGCCATCGGCATGATGATCGTCATCATCGCCGGGCACATCGACCTCTCGGTGGGCTCGCTCGCCGCGTTCGTCAGCGCGGCGTCCGCGGTGATGATGGTCGAGCACGACATCGCGTGGCCGGTCACACTCGTGATCGCGCTGATCATCGGCGCGGTGGCCGGGGCCTGGCAGGGCTTTTGGATCGCGTATGTGGGCATTCCATCCTTCATCGTGACCCTGGCCGGGATGCTGCTGTTCCGCGGCGGCACCCAGATCCTGCTGGAGGGCCAGTCCCTGGGGCCGTTCCCCAAGGGCTTCCAGAAGATCAGCACCGGCTATCTGCCGGAGTGGGGTCCGGAGACGAACTACCACAACCTGACCCTGCTGCTCGGTCTGGGCGTGGCGGCGCTTGCGCTGTGGCAGGAGTACCGCAACCGCCGCCGGCAGAAGGAGTTCGAGCTCGAGGTCCTGCCGCGCAACTTCTTCCTCATCAAGTGCGTAGCGATCGTGGCGGCCGTGGCGGCGTTCACCATGACGCTGGCCAGCTACCGCGGTGTGCCGGTGGTGCTGCTCATCCTGTGCGGGCTGCTGCTCGCGTTCGGGTTCGTGATGCGCAACGCGGTGGTGGGCCGGCACGTCTACGCGCTCGGCGGCAACCAGGCCGCGGCGAAGCTGTCCGGTGTGAAGGACAAGCGGGTCACCTTCCTGGTGTTCGTCAACATGGGCGTGCTCGCGGCGCTGGCCGGTGTGGTGTACGCGGCGCGGCTGAACGCCGGTGTGCCGCAGGCCGGCATCAACTTCGAGCTCGAGGCCATCGCGGCGGCGTTCATCGGCGGCGCTTCGGCGGCGGGCGGTGTCGGCACGGTGCTCGGCGCGATCATCGGCGGCCTGGTGCTGGGCGTGCTCAACAACGGCATGTCGCTGGTGGGCATCGGCACCGACTACCAGCAGGTCATCAAGGGCCTGGTGCTGCTGGCCGCGGTCGGGTTCGACGTGTACAACAAGCGCAAGGTCGGGCAGTAGCGGGAGGGGGACCTCCTTCGGAGGCCAGGGGGCTCCGGCGCCCCCTGGACCCCCGAGGGGGGCCGGCGCCCGGACGGCCGGGGCTCCCCCCGCGGGGGTGTTCCGGTCTTCTCCGCCGGACTTCGGTCCGTCACCCGGCGTTCGCCATACCGAACTTGATGCGTGATTTCGAACGGCGGGCCGGTCACGGCCGACGGTGTGTCAACCGTCGGCGGCGACCGGCCCGCCGTCGCGCCGGCTCAGCCCGCGAACGCGTGCCCCGGCAGGCCCGTGCCCGCCCCGGGCAGCACGAACACCGCGCCGGCCAGGGGCTGCTCGGCGAGGGCCCGCTCGTCCAGGCCCACCGTCGCCGAGGTGATGTACAGGTCCGTCAGACCGCTCCCGCCGAAGGCGCACGCGGTGGTGCGGGTCACCGGGAGCCGCACCACGCGGTCCAGCCTGCCGTCGGGCGTGTACCGGTGCACGGCGCCGCCCTCCCACAGTGCCACCCACACGCACCCGTCCGCGTCCACGGTGAGGCCGTCGGGCTGCCCGGGCGGGGGGATCTCGGCGAACGGCCGCCGGCCGGTGACGGCCGCGCCGCCGTCGGCCACGTCGAGGACGTCGATCCGGCCGGTGGGGGTGTCCACGTAGTACATCAGGCGCCCGTCGGGGCTCCAGCCGATGCCGTTGCTGACCGTCACGTCGTCCAGCACGGTCGCCCACTGCCCGTCGGGGCCGACCCGGCGCAGCTCGCCGCCGCCCGGGGCCTCGTCGTAGCGCATGCTGCCGGCCCACAGGCCGCCCTGGGCGTCCACGGCGGCGTCGTTGCCCCGGCGGCCCTCCACGGGGTCGTGCAGCAGCCAGCGGAAGGCCCCGTCGGGGTCGTGGAGGCCGACGCCGTCGCGCAGGTTCACCACCAGGCCGCCGCCCGCGCGGGGCTTGGCCGCGCCGACGTGGCTCCGTGTGGTGAGCAGGACGGTGTCGGCGCCGCTCGCCGGGTCCACGGCGTGCACCTGGCAGGCGAGGATGTCCACCCACAGCAGTCGGCCGGCCGCGGTGTCCCAGGTGGGGCCCTCGCCGAGCCGCGCGCCGGGCCCCACCAGGACCTCCAGGCCCTTCTCGCCGTGCTCCGCGCTCACCGCGGCCTCCGGTAGCCCAGCCGCTCCGACAGCTCGGCCGCGCCCTTGGCGACCAGTTCGGCGAGGTCCGCCTCGCGCTCCTCGCTCCAGCGGATCGTGGGCACCGAGATGCTCATCGCCGCGACCAGTTCGCCGTGCGTGTCGCGCACCGGCGCGGCGACGCAGCCCACGTCCGGGTTGGACTCGCAGCGCTCCACGGCGATGCCGCGCTCGCGGATGGAGGCCAGCTCGCGACGCAGCTCGCGCGGCGAGGTGATGCTGTTCGGCGTCATCGCGGCCAGCGGCCTGTCCTCGGGGATCCGGGCGTCGAGCGCGGCCTCGGACAGCCCGGCGAGCAGCAGCTTGCCGACGGCCGTGCAGTGGGCGGGCAGCCGCCGCCCCGCCGCGGAGACCATGCGCACCGCGTGGGTGCTGTCCACCTTGGCGATGTAGATGACGTCGGCTCCGTCCAGAATGGCCACATGCACCGTCTCGTCGCAGGTGTCGGCGACGCGGCGGGCCACGGCGTGACCCTCCGAGGCCAGGTCCAGTTGTTCGGCGTAACGGCTGCCGAGCTGGTAGGCGCGCACTCCGAGCCGGTAGCGGCCGGAGTGGTCCGGCACGGGCACCAGGTAGGAGCGGGCGGCCAGAGTGGTGACCAGTTCGTGCACGGTGGTGCGCGGCAGGCCGAGCCTGCGGGTGATCTCGGGCGCGGACAGGGACTCTTCGCCGTCCAGGAACAGCTCGAGGATGTCCAGGGCGCGCGTCACCGCCGGTACCAGGCGTCCCACCTTGCCCCCTTTGTTCGGTATTTCGACACGCAGTTGATATCACGAACCAACCTAACGGCCACGGGCCCCTACCGGCAACGGGCTCGCGCCGACTGCGAACGGTTCCTCCACACCGCCGCCCCGCGGCGCGGGGCGGCGGTGTGGAGAGGCCGCAGGGGGGTGGGGCGGTGAGGGACGCGGCAGGAGGGCCGCCGCGCGGACCGGGGCGGCGAGAGGGCCGGGAGGGCCGCTGAGCGGAGGGGGCCGGCGCGAGGCGCGGGAGGCGGACGGGCAGGCGGGTGGCGCGGGCCCGTCGAGCCCTCCGGCCCACGCCCCGACCCGGCGTCAGGCCCCCCGCCCGCCGAACGGAGGGCAGGGGCACCCACCGACGCTTCTCGCCACCGGGGGACGCGGCCGCGAAGCTCCCGCCGCCCGCCCTCTCCCCCGTCCCCCTTCACGCGCCCGGCCCGCCGCGGGCAGGGGGATCACCTCGCCGCAAGTCCGTGCAAACTCTTGCGATATGGTTGCGTTCATGACGCGACGACTTGCTGTGGTGGCGAAGAAGGTCGGGGTCAGCGAGGCCACGGTCAGCCGAGTGCTCAACGGCAAGCCCGGGGTGTCGGAAGCCACCCGGCAGGCGGTGCTCTCGGCGCTCGACGTGCTCGGCTACGAGCGGCCCACCCAACTGCGCGGCGAGCGCGCCCGTCTCGTGGGCCTGGTGCTGCCGGAGCTCCAGAACCCCATCTTCCCCGCGTTCGCCGAGGTCATCGGCGGTTCGCTGGCGCAGCTCGGGCTCACCCCGGTGCTGTGCACCCAGACCAAGGGCGGGGTCTCCGAGGCGGACTACGTCGCGCTGCTGCTCCAGCAGCAGGTCTCCGGCGTGGTGTTCGCGGGCGGGCTGTACGCGCAGGCCGACGCCCCCCACGACCACTACCGGCGGCTGGCCGAGCGCCGGATCCCGGTGGTGCTGGTCAACGCGGCCATCGAGGACCTCGGCTTCCCCGGTGTCTCCTGCGACGACGCGGTGGCCGTGGAGCAGGCGTGGCGGCACCTGGCCTCGCTCGGCCACCGCCGCATCGGCCTGGTGCTCGGCCCCGCCGACCATGTGCCGTCCCGGCGCAAGCTGGCCGCCGCCCGGGCGCTCGGCGAGCTGCCCGAGGAGCGGGTGGCGCGCGCCATCTTCTCCCTGGAGGGCGGCCAGGCCGCGGCCGCCCGGCTGCTGGACCGGGGCGTCACCGGCATCATCTGCGCCAGCGACCCGCTCGCCCTGGGCGCGGTGCGCGCCGCCCGGCGCCGGGGGCTGTCCGTCCCCGGGGAGGTGTCGGTGATGGGGTACGACGACTCGGCGTTCATGAACTGCACCGAGCCGCCGCTGACCACCGTGCGCCAGCCCATCGAGGCGATGGGCCGGGCCGCGGTCGAGCTGCTGAACGCGCAGATCCAGGGCGGTTCCGTGGCGGCCGAGGAGCTCTTGTTCGAGCCCGAGCTGGTGGTCCGCGGCTCGACCGGGCAGGCGCCCGCCGACCGCTGACGCGCCCGCCCTGTCGAGGATTTGCGCGTCTCGCACAACAGATTGCGCGACGAGGCGTCAGGCGGCGGGCATCCGCCCGCCGTCCGTGCCGCGCCGCGGCGTCCCGCCCGCGCCCGGGGTGGGGCGGGCGGGCCCGGGGCTCGGGTCCGGGCCCGCCCGCCCGGCTCAGGGGCGGTCGGTGAGGTAGCCGCCCATGGTGCGGAAGTACTCCAGGGCGTCCAGCTCCGTGCCGTCCTTGGTGCGGACCCGGTGCAGCACCAGGCCCCGGTTGCGGCCGTACCGGGCGTCGGCGCCCGCGACCACCACGACCCCGCCGTCCTCGGGGATGAAGATACGGCCCGGAGTGCCGCCGTAGGTCTTGCGGGAGACGGACGCGCGCACGATCCGCAGCGGTTCGCCGCGGTGGTGGGTGAACGCGTTCGGGTACGGGTCGGACTGGGCGCGCACCAGGCGCTCGAGGTCCTCGGCGGGCCAGTTCCAGTCGATGAGGCTGTCCCGCTCGGACCGCTTGTGGAAGAAGCTGGCGCGGGAGCGGTCCTGCGGGGTCCACACGGCCCGGCCCGACGCGATCAGGTCCAGGGAGTCGGCGACGATCGGGCCGATCAGGTCGCAGGTGCGGTGGAACAGGTCGGTGGCGGTGTCGTGCGCCCCGACGGGCACGGCCCGCTGGAGGAGGATGTCGCCCGCGTCCAGCTCGGCGTCCATGCGGTGCGCGGTGACGCCGACCTGCTTCTCCCCGTTCAGCAGCGCCCAGATGATGGGCGAGAAGCCCGCGTAGGCGGGGAGCAGCGAGTCGTGGATGTTCAGGGTGCCGTGCGGCGGCAGGTCGTAGATGTTCGGCGGCAGCCAGGTCCGCCAGTTGTTGGCCACGATCAGGTCGGGCTCCGCCGCCTTGAGGGCGTCGAGCAGTTCCTCGTCGTCCGGGCGGTTGCGCAGCAGCACCGGGACACCGTGCTCGCCCGCGAGGTCCGCGACCGAGTCGTCCCAGATCTTCTCGTAGGCGTGCTCGCTCTTGGGATGGGTGACGACGAGGACGACCTCGTGCTCGGATTCCAGCAGGGCCTTGAGGGTCCGGTGCCCCCAGGTCTGGTAGCCGAACATGACGACGCGCATGAAGTGACGCTCCTCGCTGCGGGGGCGGTTGACGATAGACGCCCAGTTAAGCAAGCCTTACCTAACTGAGCAATGCCGGGGCGGCCGTCGTCGTGTGTGACGGCCGTCCGGTACCCGTGTGTCTGCCGAGTGATAGGGACAGTGATGGCAACTCCTTGCAACGGCGACGGGGTCATGGTCCACGACCTCGTCGGCGTCGGCTTCGGACCCTCGAACCTGGCGCTGGCGGTCGCGGTCACCGAGCACAACGCGAGGCAGGGCGGCGGACGGCCCGTCAACGCGGTGTTCCTGGAGCGGCAGCGGGAGTTCGGCTGGCACCGGGGGATGCTGATCGACGACGCCACCATGCAGGTGTCGTTCCTGAAGGACCTGGTGACGCTGCGCAACCCGGTCAGCGACTTCAGCTTCCTCAACTACCTGCACGGCCAGGGCCGTCTGATCGACTTCATCAACCACAAGACGCTCTTCCCGCTGCGCGTGGAGTTCCACCAGTACCTGGAGTGGGCGGCCGGGCGGGTGGCCGACCTCGTCAGGTACGGCCACGAGGTCGTCCGGGTGGAGCCGGTGGACGGCGGGGAACTGCTCGACGTGGTGGTCCGCGCCGCCGGGTCCGCCGCCGAGGTCCGCCACCGCACCCGCAACCTGGTGCTGGGCACCGGCCTGGTGCCCCGCTTCCCCGAGGGCGTCACCCCCACCGACCGGATCTGGCACACCAGCGAGCTGCTGCCCCGGGCGGCCGCGCTCGCCGGTGCGGCGCCGACCCGGTTCGTGGTGGTCGGCGCGGGGCAGAGCGCCGCCGAGGCCGCCGCCTACCTGCACCGGGAGTTCCCCGGCGCCGAGGTGTGCGCGGTGTTCTCCCGCTACGGCTACAGCCCCGCCGACGACAGCGCGTTCGCCAACCGCATCTTCGACCCCGAGGCCGTGGACGCCTACTACCAGGCGCCCGGCGAGGTGAAGGAGATGCTGCTCGGCTACCACGCCAACACCAACTACTCGGTCGTCGACATGGACCTGATAGACGACCTGTACCGCAGGGCGTACCAGGAGAAGGTGCTCGGCACCCGGCGGCTGCGGATGTTCAACGTGGCCCGGCTCACCGAGGCGGTGGACACCGGCACGGAGGTGCGCGCCACCGTCGAGTCGCTGGCCACCGGGGAGAAGACCGTGCTGGACGCGGACGCGGTGGTGTACTCCACCGGCTACCGGCCCATGGACCCCACGCCGCTGCTCGGCGGGGCCGCGCCGCACTGCCGCCGCGACGGCGCGGGACGGCTGCTGGTGGACCGCGACTACCGGGTGCGCACCACGGACGACCTGTCCAGCGGCATCTACCTCCAGGGCGGCACCGAGCACACGCACGGCATCACCTCGTCCCTGCTGTCGAACACGGCGGTGCGGGCCGGGGACATCCTGGGCTCGCTGCTCGCCCGCGGCGGGGACGCCGGGGCGCGCCCGTACGCGGTGGCGGAGCGGGTCGGCGCGTAGCGGTCGGCGCGGCGGTCGCGCCGCGGGCGCGGAGCGCGGGCACCCGAAGGTGCTCCGCCCCGCGCCCGCGGCGGCCCGTGTGCGGCCCTCCGCGGCCCCGAACGGGCCGCGCCGGGCCCCCCGTTGCCCTCAGCCCACCACGGCGCCGTCGTGCGCCCGCTCAGGGGCCGTCCGCCCCCGGGCGGCGTCGCCGTGATGACGGCCCATCGGCACGACCAGGGGGGTGCCGCTGACCGGGTCGGGGGCGATCCGGCAGGACAGGCCGAAGACGTCGGCGACCAGGTCGGCGGTGACGATCTCCGCCGGGGCGCCCTGGGCGACGACCGCGCCGGACTTCATGGCGATCATGTGGTCGGCGTAGCGGCACGCCTGGTTGAGGTCGTGCAGGACCATCACCACGGTGCGGCCCTCGTGGCGGTTGAGGTCCACCACCAGGTCGAGCACGTCGATCTGGTGGGCGAGGTCGAGGAACGTGGTGGGCTCGTCCAGCAGCAGCACGGGGGTGCCCTGGGCGACGGCCATGGCGATCCAGGCCCGCTGGCGCTGGCCGCCGGACAGCTCGTCCACGGGCCGCTGCGCGTGCTCCAGCATCGATGTGGCCCGCAGCGCGCCCAGCACCGCCTCCTCGTCGTCGCCCGACCACTGCCGCCACACGCTCTGGTGCGGCGCGCGGCCCCGGCTGACCAGGTCGATGACGGTCAGTCCGTCCGGCGCGACCGGGGCCTGCGGCAGGATGCCCAGACGCCGGGCGAGCTGCCGGGTGGGTATGGAGCGCAGGGCGCGGCCGTCCAGGTGGACGGCGCCGGAGCGCGGGGTGAGCAGGCGGGCCAGGGCGCGCAGCAGTGTGGACTTGCCGCAGGCGTTGGCGCCGACGATGACGGTGATGCGGCCCGGCGGGATGGCGACGGTGAGGTCCTCGGCGACGACACGGCCGTCGTAGGCCAGGGTCAGGGCGTCGGCGCGCAGGTCGGGGCCCGCGGGCCGCTTCGCCGCCCCGGTGCCGGAGGTGACGGCGGGCGAGGTGTCGGTGGTCACGTCTTCAGCCTCCTGAGCCGACGCGGTTGGCACGGACGAGCAGCCACAGCAGGAACGGGGCGCCGAGGACTCCGGTGACCACGCCGACGGGCAGCTCGGTGTCGGGCAGCAGCTCCCGGGCGATCAGGTCGCCGGCCAGGACCACCAGGGAACCGGTCAGCGCCGAGGCCACCAGCGGCGGGGCCGCGGTGCGGGCCAGGCGCAGGGCGATCTGGGGCGAGGCGAGCGCCACGAACGTCACGGGGCCCGCGGCGGCCGTGGCGAAGGCGACCAGGCCGACGCCGGCGAGGAGCATCGCCAGGCGGGCCACCTGCACCGGGGTGCCCAGCCCCCGGGCCACCTCGTCGCCCAGCTCCAGGGTGCGGGCCCAGTGGGTGAGCAGCAGCGCCAGCGGCAGCAGCACCAGCACGGCCACGGCCAGCGGGCGCACATGCGTCCAGGTGCGGGCGTTGAGGTTGCCGACCAGCCAGCCCAGCGCGTTGTGGGCCTCGTAGATCTCCGCCTTGGTCAGCAGGTACTCGGTGGCGGCGGTGCACATCCAGGCGACCGCGATGCCGACCAGCACGATGCGGTAGCCGGTGGTGCCGCTCTTCCAGGCCAGCAGGTAGATGACCAGCGCGGCGAGCAGCGCCCCGGCCAGGCCCAGGGTCTGGGTGCCCAGACCGGAGCCGACGCCGAGGACCATCCCGGCGACGACGGCGGCGCCCGCGCCCTGGCTGATGCCGATCATGTCGGGGCTGGCCAGGGGGTTGCGGGTGAGGGTCTGGAACAGGGCGCCGGACAGGCCGAACGCGGCGCCGGCGAGCAGCCCCACCAGGGCCCGCGGCAGCCGCAGCTCCCGCACCACCAGCAGGGTGGTGGGGTCGCCCGAGTTCCACAGCGCCGGGAGCACGTCCGTGACGGGCACGGGGATGTCGCCGACGGACATGCCGAGGCAGAACACCGCGAGCACGGCCGCGGCCAGGGCCGCGTCGACCAGCAGCAGCCGGGGCCGCAGCACCGCGGAGACGGCGGGCCTGGTCAGGCGGACGGCGGTGCGGCCGGCCGCGCGGGACAGGAACGGGGTGGCCATCGGTCACAGCTCCGCGAGTCGGCGGCGGCGGACGAGCACGACGAAGAACGGCGCGCCGAGGAAGGCGACCACGATGCCGACGCCGATCTCGCCGGGCCGGGCGACGATCCGCCCGATGATGTCGGCGGCCAGCAGCAGGCAGGGGGCCAGCACCGTGGACAGCGGCAGCAGCCACCGGTGGTCGGGCCCGGCGCCCAGCAGCCCGGTCAGGCCGCGCACCATGTGCGGCACCACCAGGCCGAGGAAGACCAGCGGGCCGGTCACGGCGACGGCGCCGCCGGTGAGCAGCATCACCACGGCGGCCCCCTGGAGCCGGACCAGCCCGGTCCTGCGGCCCAGGGCGGTGGCCACCTCGTCGCCGAGGGCGAGGCTGTTGAGGGACGGCGCGAGCAGCAGCGCGCCCAGCGCGCCGACGGCCAGGAACGGGGCGACCCTCGCCACCATCGCGGTCTCCTGCCCGGCCAGCGAGCCCGCGGCCCAGAACCGGTAGCGGTTCAGCGCCTCGGCGTCGGTGAGCACCACCGCGCTGGTCAGGGAGTTGAGCATGGCGGTGACGGCGATCCCGGCGAGCGCCAGTTTCACCGGTGTCTGCCCGCCCCGGCCGACCCCGCCGAGCAGGTAGACCACGACGCCCGCGGCCAGCGCCCCGGCGAAGCCGAACCAGATGTAGCCGTACAGCGAGGCGATGCCGAACACGCCCACGGCCAGCACGATGAAGAACGACGCGCCCGCGGTGACCCCGAGCACGCCCGGGTCGGCCAGCGGATTGCGCGTCAGGGCCTGCATCAGCGCGCCGGACAGGCCCAGTGCCGCTCCCGCGCTGATCCCGAGCAGGGTCCTGGGCACCCGCACCGACCAGACGATGGCCTCGATGTCGGGGTCCTGAGGGTCCACCAGGGCCTGCCACACCTGGGAGAGCGGCACCTCGCGGGCGCCGACGGCCAGGGAGAGCAGGCTGAGCAGGAGCAGCAGGGCGAGCGAGCCGAGCAGCAGCAGCCACAGACCGGTCGCGCGCCCGTGCCGGTGCGGCGCCGGGGCGCTCGCGCGCTCCGCGCCGCTCCGTTGCCCGCTGACTTGTTTCACGTCGTCACCACCGCCGCCGCCCAGGTTAGGTCGACCTTATCCGAGGGGGCCGCGGCGGCGGGAAGCGCGGGGCGGGCCCTGTCCCCCGAAGCCGACCACCTCTTTCTATTTAGGTAACCCTTACCTTAGTATGCGCCGTGACCGGAAGCGCAACCCGAACGATGAGGAAGCGATGCACCCAATCCCACTGCTCACCAGGCGCGTCCGGAGGACGGCGCGGAGACTGCCGGCCATCGCCGTCGCGGCGGCGCTGACCTTCGCTCTGGCCGCCTGCGGGAGCGACGACGACGGCGCGGACAGCGAGCCCGCCGCCGAGAAGCAGACCAGCGCGGGGGCCTTCCCGGTCACCATCAAGCACGTCCACGGCTCCACGACCGTCAAGAAGCAGCCCCAGCGCGTCGTCACGGTGGGCCTCAGCGACCAGGACGCGGCGCTGGCCCTCGGTGTCAAGCCGGTCGGCGTCGTGGACTGGCTCAAGGAGCGGCCGTACGGCAAGTGGCCGTGGACGAAGGAGCTGTGGGGCGACACCAAGCCGACCATCGTCGGCGAGCGCGAGGACTTCAAGTACGAGAAGATCATCGCGCTCAAGCCCGATCTGATCCTCGCTCTGTACACGGGCATCGACGAGGAGAAGTACAAGACCCTGAGCGCCATCGCGCCCACGGTCGCCTGGAACGGCGACCACCCGCCGTACGGCGCGCCGTGGCAGGACATGACGCTGACGGCGGGCAAGGCGCTCGGCAAGGAGGCCGAGGCGAAGAAGCTGGTCGAGGGCATCGACCAGCGGTTCGCCAAGGCCCGCGAGGAGCACCCCGAGTTCGCCGGGCAGACCGCCGTGGTGGCCGACACCTACAAGCCGGGCGAGTACTCGGCGTTCGCGCCGCACGACCCGAAGTCGGTGTTCGTCAAGGAGCTCGGCTTCAAGCTCTCGCCCGAGGTGGAGAAGCTCGCCGGCAAGGAGAACGCGGCGACGGTGGGCTCGGAGCGGCTCGACCTGCTGGACGTGGACCGGCTGATCTGGCTGAACTGGGACGCCTCCTCGCAGAAGCGCATCGAGGCGGACAAGGTCTACAAGCAGTTGAAGGTCGTCAAGGACGGCCGGGACCTGTTCCTGCCGTACTTCGAACCGCCGGTCGGGGCGGCCATCACGTACAACACGGTGCTGAGCATTCCGTGGGCCATCGACCAGATGGTGCCGATGCTGGCGAAGAAGTAGACCCTGCGGGCGGCCGGTCCTGGCCGGCCGGCCAGGACCGGCCGGTGTGACGGCCGGGTCCGCAGGTGTGGCCCGGTCGGGCGTGGGCGGCTGGGCCCGGACGGGCGGTGAGAGCCTGTCGGGTCCGGCGCGGCGCCCGGCCGGGGGCTCGGGTCGGTCCGGCGTGGCGGCCGGTCGGGCGGGCGGCGTTCCCCGAGGACGTCCGCCCGGCGGGCACCGGGAGGAGTGGGTCGTGGACGGACGGGTGCGGACGGACGGCCGGGAGGCGGTTCGGAGCGGCGCCGGAACACCACCGGCCCCGACGGCCGGTGGGCCTCTTCCGGTCGCGTTTCGGTCGGCCCGGAATCGCCGGCCCCGTGGCGGCGGACGCCCTCGCCTCCGGCGAGGGTCACCGGCTCCGCCGGGCCGCAGGCCGGGGAGGCTCCCGGCCCGGTCGCCCGCCGCTCCCCGGCCGCCCCTCGGCCGGGCCGGTGGCGCCCCCGCCGCCGGTCGCGGCGAGTTCCTCAGACAATCCCAGATCCCGATGGTGAGTCCCTCGTCCGCCGCACGGCGGGGAGAGGGGGGCGAGCCCTGCCCGCGCCCGGCCCCCGGGCCGTGGTGGTGGGCGTAGCCATGGCCGGATCCGACGTGCTCGAAAGGCGTGGTCACCCGTGTCCGCAAGCGACGTGACGCAGCGACGGCTCGCGTACTGGAGGGACAGGCTCAGCCCGCTGCCGCAGGAGCTGGCGCTGCCCGCGGACCTCCCGCACCCGCGGGTGCCGGGCGAGCCCGGGGGGCGGCTGACGCGGCCGCTGCCCGGTGGTCTCTCGGGGCGGGCGGCGGTGTTCGGGGAGCGGGAGGGCGCGGGCCACGGCGACGTGGTGCTGGCCGCGTTCGCCGCGCTGCTGCACCGCTACTCGGGCTCGGCGGACGTGACGGTGGCCGCGGCCGTGGCGGGCCGGGCGCTGCCGCTGCGGCTCGACCTCACCGGCGGCCCGGGGCTGCGGGAGCTGGTGCGGCGGGTGGCGGCGGCCCGCGCGGAGGCCGCGGGGCACGCGGTGGCGTACGAGGCGATCGTGGAGGAGCTGAAGCCGGAGCCGACCCGCGGCGGCGCCCGGCTGGCGCACACCGGGTTCGGCCTGGCGGACGTCGCGGACGCGCCCGCGCACCTGGACCTGGTGGTGGACGTGGTCTCGGACGGGCTCGCGGTGCGGTACCGGGAGGAGGTGTTCGCCCGGGACACCGCGCAGCGGCTGCTGGGGCACCTGGTGACGCTGCTGGCCGACGGCCTGGACCGGCCGGGCGCCCCGGTGGCCGACCTGCGGGTGCTCCCCGAGCCGGAGCTGCGGCGGATGCTGCTGGAGTGGAACGACACCGCGCACCGGGTGCCCGCGCTGACGCTGCCGGAGCTGTTCCGGCGGCGGGTGGCGCAGGCGCCGGACGCGGTGGCCGTGGTGTTCGAGGGCACCGAGCTGACCTACCGCGAGGTGGACGCCCGCGCCAACCGGCTGGCGCACGCCCTGATCGCCCGGGGCGCGGGGCCCGAGCGGGTGGTGGCGCTCGCGCTGCCCCGCTCCCCGGAGATGATCGTCGCCGAGCTGGCCGTGCTGAAGGCCGGCGCCGCGTACCTGCCGGTGGACCCGGACTACCCGGCGGAGCGGATCGCGTTCATGCTGGCGGACGCCGCCCCGATGTGCCTGGTGACCACGGCCGGCCTGGCCGGGCGGCTGCCGGACGCGGACGGGGTGCCGCACCTGCTGCTGGACGCGCCGGGCACCGCGGCGGACCTGGCGGGGCGCCCGGAGACCGACCCCACCGACGCGGACCGGGGCGCGCCGCTGACGGTGCTCGGCGCCGCGTACGTCATCTACACCTCCGGCTCCACCGGGCGGCCCAAGGGCGTGGTGCTGTCCCACACGGGTGTGGCGAAGCTGGTGGCCACGCAGCAGGAACGGTTCGGCGTGGGCCCGGACAGCAGGGTGCTCCAGTTCGCCTCGCCGAGCTTCGACGTGGCGTTCTGGGACCTGTGCCTGGGCCTGCTGTCGGGCGGGCGGCTGATCGTGGTGCCGTCCGAGCGCCGGGTGCCGGGCGCGGCGCTCGCCGACTACGCGCGCGAGCACGGCGCGACGTTCATGATCCTGCCCCCGGCGCTGCTGGCGGCCATGCCCGAGGGCGTGGAGCTGCCCGCCCCGGCCACGCTGCTGGCCGGGACCGAGCGGGTGTCGCCGGAGCTGGTGGCGCGGTACGCGCCGGGGCGGCGGATGTTCAACGCGTACGGCCCGACGGAGGCCACCGTCAACTCCACGCTGGGCGCGTGCGAACCGGAGGGGCGGCGCGGCGCCTCCGTGCCGATCGGCGTGCCGGACCCGGGCACCCGCGCCTATGTGCTGGACGCGCGGCTGCGGCCGGTCCCGACCGGGGTGGTGGGCGAGCTGTACCTGGGCGGCGACGGGCTGGCCCGCGGCTATCTGGGGCGGCCGGGGCTGACCGCGGAGCGGTTCGTCGCCGACCCGTTCGGCCCGCCCGGCGGCCGGCTGTACCGCACCGGGGACCTGGTGCGCTGGCGGGCCGACGGGCAACTGGACTTCGTGGGCCGCGCGGACGACCAGGTGAAGATCCGCGGCTACCGGATAGAGCCGGGCGAGATCGAGTCGGTGCTGGCCGAGCACCCGTTCGTGGACCAGGTGGCGGTGGTGGCCCGGGAGGACCGGCCGGGCGAGAAGCGGCTGGCCGCGTATGTGGTGCCCGCCGCGACCGGGGAGCGGGAGCGGGACGAGGACGGCGAGCAGCGGCAGGTCGAGGACTGGCGGGACCTGCACGAGCTGCTGTACGCGGCGGCCGACTCCGAGGGCTTCACCGAGAACTTCGCGGGCTGGAACAGCACCTACGACGGCCGGCCGATCCCGCTGGAGGAGATGCGGGCCTGGCGCGAGGCGACGGTGGAGCGCATCCTGGCGCTGCGGCCGCGCCGGGTGCTGGAGATCGGCGTGGGCAGCGGCCTGATCCTGTCCCGGGTCGCGCCCGGCTGTGCGGCGTACTGGGGCCTGGACGCCTCCCGGGAGGCCGTCGCCTCGCTGGCCCGGCAGGTCGGCTCGGTGCCGGAGCTGGCGGGGAAGGTGGAGCTGCGGGCGCAGCCGGCGCACGACGTGAGCGGGCTGCCGCGGGGCTGGTTCGACACCGTCGTGATCAACTCGGTGGCCCAGTACTTCCCGAGCGTGGACTACCTCGCCGATGTGCTGCGGCAGGCGGTGGGGCTGCTGGCGCCCGGCGGGCGGGTGTTCGTCGGCGACGTGCGCAACCTGCGGCTGCTGCGCTGCCTGCGGGCCGCGGTGGAGACGGTGCGCGCGGGCGGGGGCGCGGACCCGGACGCGGTGCGCGCCGCCGTGGAGCGCTCGGTGCGCTGGGAGGGCGAGCTGCTGCTCGACCCGGACGTGTTCCCCGAGCTGGCGCGGAGCATCGACGGCGTGGCGGCGGTGGACCTGCGGGTGAAGCGGGCCCGGCACCACAACGAGCTGAGCCGCTACCGGTACGACGTGGTGCTGAGCACCGCTCCGGCCCCGGCGGCGGCGCCGGAGCGGGTGCTGGCCTGGGGCCGGGACGTGGCGGACCTGGACGGGCTGGCGGAGCTGCTGGCCGCGGCCGGGCGGTCCGCGCGGCTGCGGGTGACCGGCGTGCCCAACGCCCGGCTCGTGTCCGACCTGGCCGCGCTGCGCGCCCTGGACGGCGGCGCGCCCCCCGGGCCGGGCGTGGACCCGGAGCACCTGCACGAGCTCGGGGCGCGGCTGGGGTACGCCACGGCGGTGACCTGGTCCGGGGCGGCCGGGGACGGCAGCCTGGACGCGGTGTTCGCCGCGGCGGAGGGGTCCCTGGGCGAGGTGTACGCGCCGGGCGGCGCCGGTCCGCGGCCCCCGGCGGGGCTCGCCAACCGCCCGGTGCCGTTCCGGGACACCGCGACGCTGGTGAAGACGCTGCGCGCGTACGCGGCCGACCGGCTGCCCGGCTACATGGTGCCGTCGGCGTTCGTGCCGCTCACGGCGCTGCCGGTGACGCCGAGCGGCAAGCTGGACGGCAAGGCGCTGCCCGCCCCCGACTTCACGGCGCTCAGCTCGGGCCGCGCGCCGCGCGACGCCCGCGAGGAGCTGCTGTGCCGGGTCACCGCGCAGGTGCTCGGACTGCCCTCGGTGGGCGTGGACGACGACTTCTTCGCCCTGGGCGGCGACAGCATCCTGGCCATCCGGCTGCTGATCCGGGCGCGCGCGGAGGGGCTGGCGCTGACCTCGCGGGACGTCTTCCAGCACCGCACGCCGGAGGCGCTGGCCAAGGTGGCGGACGAGTGGGTGCCCGAGGAGGACGGCGGCGCCCCGCTGGTGGAGCTGGGCGAGGAGGAGCTGCGGGACCTGCGCGCGCGGGTGCCGGGGCTGGCCGAGGTGCTGCCCGCGGCGCCGCTCCAGGAGGGCCTGTACTTCCACACGCAACTGGCCGGCCCGGAGGCGGAGGACGTCTACCTGGTGCAGCAGGTGCTGGAGCTGACCGGGCCGCTGGACCCGGCGGCGCTGCGCCGGGCCGGGCAGGCGCTGCTCGACCGGCACGCCCCGCTGCGGGCCGCGTTCCACCAGTTGCCCGACGGCACCGTGGTGCAGGCGGTGCCCGCGCCGGGCGCGGTGGAGCTGCCGTGGCGCGAGGTGGACCTGTCCGGCGGCGGGGACGACCTGGGCTTCGGCTCCGGTGAGGACGGCTGCGCCGAGGTGGCCGCGCGGGACCGGGCGGTCCGCTTCGACCTGGGCCGGGCCCCGCTGCTGCGCTGCACCCTGGTGCGGCTCGGCGAGGAGCGGCACCGGCTGCTGCTGACGTTCCACCACGTGGTGGCGGACGGCTGGTCGGTGCCGGTGATCCTGCGGGAGCTGCTGGAGCTGTACGGGCGGGATTCGGCCCGGTTGCCGCGGGTCGCCCCGTACCGGGACTTCCTGGCCCAACTGGCGCGGCGGGACAAGGACGCGGCGCGGCGGGCGTGGGTGGCGGCGCTGGCGGGCCTGGACGGGCCGACGCATCTGGTGCCGTCCCGGCCGGGGCCCGCGGCGGCGCAGTCGGCGCACGTCGGCGTCGAGCTGCCGGAGGACGTCACCGAGGGCCTGGTCGCGCTGGCCAGGCGGCACGGCCTGACGCTGGGCACGGTGGTGCAGGGCGCGTGGGGCCTGCTGCTCGGGCGGCTGACGGGCCGCCGCGACGTGGTGTTCGGCAGCACCGTCTCCGGGCGGGACGCCGAGGTGGACGGCGTGGAGTCGATGGTCGGCCTGTTCATCAACACGCTGCCGGTGCGGCTGCGCTGGTCCCCGGGGCAGTCGCTGGTGGAGGTGCTCACGCGGTTGCAGCGGGAGCAGGCCGAGCTGCTCGACCACCAGCACCTGGGGCTGGCGGAGATCCAGCGGGCGGCCGGGCTCGGCGGCGAGCTGTTCGACACGCTGGTGGTGTTCGAGAACTACCCGGGCGGCGGCGAGCTGCGCGACCCGTCCGGGACGCTGCGCGCCAGGGACCTGGACTTCTCCAGCCCCGGCCACTATCCGCTGTCGCTGATGGTGCTGCCGGGGCGCAGGCTGCGGCTGCGGCTCGGCCACGACACGACCCGCCTGGACGGGGCGGCGGTGCGGCGCCTGGCCGGGCAGTTGACGCTGCTGCTGGCCGAGGCGGCGGCCGAGCCGGGCCGGGCGGTCGGCGGGATCGGCCTGCTGACCGCGGAGCAGGCGCGGCAGGAGGCGGAGCAGTCGACGGGCGAGACGCCGGAGGTGGCGCCGCTGACGCTCACCGAGGCGTTCGCCGCCCGGGTGGCGGCCGCCCCGGACGCGGTGGCCGTGGTGGACGCCGACGGCGGCGAGGTGTCCTACGGCGAGCTGGACCGGCGCGCCGAGGCCCTGGCCCGGCGGTTGCGGGCGCGGGGCGCCGGCCCGGAGGGCGTCGTCGCCGTGGCGGTGCCCCGCTCGGTGGAGCTGGTGGTGTCCCTGCTGGCGGTGCTGAAGTCGGGCGCGGCCTACGTGCCGGTGGACACCGGCTACCCGCCGGAGCGGATCGCCTATCTGCTCGCGGACTCCGGGGCCCGGCTGCTGGTGACGACGGCGCGGGCGGCGGAGCTGCCGCCCGCGGCGGACGGGCCCGAGCGGATCCTCGTGGACGAGGGCGGCGACGGGCCGGGCGACGGGCCCGGCGACGCGGACGCGGCCGGCGCCGGGCCCGCCCCCTCCCCCGCCCACCCCGCCTACCTGATCCACACCTCCGGCTCCACCGGGCTGCCCAAGGGCGTGGTGGTGCCGCACGGCGCGATCGCCCACCAGGCGGCGGCCATGCGCGGCCGGTACGGGATCGGCGCGGGCGACCGGGTGCTCCAGAAGGCGTCGGCGAGCTTCGACGCGTCGGTGTGGGAGGTGTTCCTCGCGCTGACGTCGGGCGCCGCGCTGGTGCTGACCCGGCCCGAGGACCACCAGGAGCCCGCCTACCTGGCCCGGCTGATCCGCGAGCGCGGCGTGACCACGCTGCTGTTCGTGCCCTCGCTGATCGAGGCGTTCCTGCGGGACGCCGAGGTCACCGCCGACCCGTCGTGGGCCGCGCCGCTGCGCCGCACCTTCAGCGGCGCCGAGGCGCTGCCCGGCCGCACCGCCCGCCGCTGGCGGGAGCTGACCGGGGCGCCGCTGCACAACCTGTACGGCCCGACGGAGGCGGCCGTCGCCACCACGTGGTGGCAGTACACCGAGGGCGAGGGCGACGCGCCCACCGTGCCGATCGGCGGCCCGGTGTGGCACACCCGGCTGCGGGTGCTGGACACCTGCCTGCGCCCGGTGCCGCCCGGGGTGCCGGGCGAGCTGTACCTGGCGGGCGCCCAGTTGGCCCGCGGCTACCACGGCCGGGCCGCGCTGACCGCGGAGCGGTTCGTCGCCGACCCGTACGGCCCGCCGGGCAGCCGCATGTACCGCACCGGCGACCTGGTGCGGCGCCGCCCGGACGGGGCGGTGGAGTACCTGGGCCGCACCGACCACCAGGTGGAGATCCGCGGCCACCGGGTGGAGCCCGGCGAGGTGGAGGCGCGCCTGGCGCTGGCGCCCGGGGTGGCCGAGGCCGCGGTGGTGGCCAGGCACGACGGGCCCGGCGGGGCGGCGCGCCTGGTGGCGTACGCGGTGCCGCGGCCGGGGGCGCGGCCGGAGCCGGAGGCGCTGCGCGCGCACCTGGCCGCGGCGCTGCCCGAGCCGCTGGTGCCGAGCGCGTTCGTGCTGCTGCCCGCGCTGCCGCTGACCGCGAGCGGCAAGCTGGACCGCGCGGCGCTGCCGGCGCCCGCGGCGGCGGGCCGCTCCCGGGCGCCCCGCGACGAGCGGGAGCGGCTGCTGTGCGGCGTCTTCGCCGAGGTGCTGGGTCTTGACGAGGTGGGCGCCGAGGACGACTTCTTCCAGTTGGGCGGCGACAGCATCTCCTCGCTCGCGGTGGCCGCGCGGGCGCGCCGCGCCGGGTTCGGGATCGGGCCGCGGGAGGTGTTCACGCACCGCACCCCGGCGGCGCTGGCGGCGGCGGTCGGCCGGTCCGCGCAGGAGCCGGCCGAGGAGCGGGCCGCGCCGGACCTGACCCGGGAGGAGCTGGACCGGGTGGCGGCGGCCGCGCCGGGTCCGGTGGAGGAGGTGTGGCCGCTGTCGCCGCTCCAGGAGGGCCTGTACTTCCACGCCACCTACGACCGCGACGGCCTGGACGTCTACACCGCGCAGCACCACTACGACCTGGACCACCGGGTGGACGCCGGGAAGCTGCGGGCCGCGTTCGCGGCGCTGCTCGACCGCAACGCCGCGCTGCGCGCCGGCTTCACCGGTGACGGCCTGCCCCGGCCGGTGCAGTTCACCGTGGCCGGCGCCCGGGTGCCGCTGGAGGAGGTGGACCTGACCGCTCTCGCCGGGCCTGAGCAGGAGGCGGAGGTGGCGCGGCTGATGGCCGCCGACCGCGCCCGCCGCTTCGACCTGGCCGCTCCCCCGCTGCTGCGGGCGCTGCTGCTGCGGCTCGGCCCGGACCGCGACCGCTTGGTGATCAGCAACCATCTGATCCTGTGGGACGGCTGGTCGGCGTGGCTGTTCCTCGAGCAGTTGTTCACCCTGTACGCCTCGGGGGGCGACGACCGCGGCCTGCCCGCGCCCGGCTCCTACCGGGACTACCTGGCGTGGCTGGGCGGGCAGGACCCGGCCGCCGCGCTGGCCGCCTGGCGCCAGGCGCTGTCGGGCCTGGCGGAGCCCACCGTGGTGGGCCCGGCCGACACCGCGCCCGAGCCGGTGATCCCGCGGCGGCGCCGCGTGGAGCTGTCCGCGGAGCTCAGCGAGCGGCTGCGCGGCGAGGCCCGCCGCCACGGGCTGACCCTCAACACCGTGCTCAACGCCGCCTGGGGCCTGGTGCTCGCGGGCCTGACCGGGCGCGACGACGTGGTGTTCGGGCAGACGGTGGCGGGCCGCCCGGCGGCGGTCGCCGACGTGGAGAACACCATCGGGCTGTTCCTCAACACCGTCCCCACCCGGATCGCGTTCCGGCCCGGGGAGAGCGTGCTCGCGATGCTGCGCCGGGTCCAGGCCGAGCGGGCGGCACTGATGCCGCACGAGTACGTGGGCCTGGGCGAGCTCCAGCGGGAGGCCGGGCACCGGCAGTTGTTCGACACGCTGTTCGTGCTCCAGAACATCGGCGGCGGCTCCGAGCAGCTCGACGACATCTCCCGCCGCCACGGCATCACCTCCTCCGGCGGCGTGGACGCCACCCACTACCCGGTGACGCTGGTGGTCACCCCGGACGAGCGGCTGCGGGTGCTGCTCAGCCACCGGCCCGACGTGTTCGGCGACGACGCGGCGCGGGCGCTGCTGGAGCGGTTCACCGCCGTGCTGGAGCGGCTGGTCGCCGACGTGGACGCGCCCGTCGGCGCGCTGGCGCTGCTCACCGACGCGGAGCGGCGGGAGCTGGCCGACCGCTGGGCGGGCGCGGACCTCGCGGTGCCGGACGACACCGTGGCCGACCTGCTGGCCTGCCAGGCCGGGCGCACCCCGGACGAGGTGGCGCTGGTCTTCGGCGAGCAACGGCTCACCTACGCCCAGCTCGACGCGCGGGTCAACCGGCTCGCCCGGCTGCTGCTGGCCCGCGGGGCGGGCCCGGAGCGGGTGGTGGCCCTCGCGCTGCCCCGCTCGGCGGACATGGTGGCGGCGCTGTTCGCGGTGCTGCGCACCGGGGCGGCGTACCTGCCGCTGGAGCTCGACCACCCGGCGGAGCGCCTGGCGTGGATGATCGAGGACACCGGGCCGATGTGCGTGCTGACGGTCTCCTCGGTGGCGCTGCCCGCGACGGGCGTCCCCGTGGTGGCGCTGGACGACGAGGCGGTGGCCGGCGAGCTGGCCGCGCTGCCGGGCGGGGCGGTGGACGACGCCGAGCGGCCCCGATTCGCCCGCGGCCTGCCGGGCCGCCTGGAGCACCCGGCGTACGTGATCTACACCTCGGGCTCCACCGGCCGCCCCAAGGGCGTCGTCACCCCGTACCGGGGCCTGACGAACATGCAGCTCAACCACCGCGAGGCGGTGTTCGGCCCGGCGGTGGCCGCGGCGGGCGGGCGGCGCCTGCGCATCGCGCACACCGTGTCGTTCGCGTTCGACATGTCGTGGGAGGAGCTGCTGTGGCTGGTCGAGGGCCACGAGGTGCACGTGTGCGACGAGGAGCTGCGGCGTGACGCCGAGGCCCTGGTGGCGTACTGCGACCGGCACCGGATCGACGTCGTCAACGTCACCCCGACCTACGCCCACCACCTGATCGAGGAGGGGCTGCTGGAGGCGGGACTGCCGGAGGCGGGGCAGGCGGGCGGCCGGGACCGGTGGCGCCCCGCGCTGGTGCTGCTCGGCGGCGAGGCCGTGTCCGACGCGGTGTGGGCGGCGCTGCGCGACACCGAGGGCACCTGCGGCTACAACCTGTACGGCCCCACCGAGTACACGATCAACACCCTCGGCGGCGGCACCGACGACAGCGCCACGCCCACGGTGGGCCGCCCGATCCGCGGCACCCGCGCCTATGTGCTGGACGCGGCGCTGCGCCCGGTGCCCCCCGGCACGCCCGGTGAGCTGTACATCTCCGGGGTGGGCCTGGCGCGCGGCTACCACCGGCGGGCGGGTCTGACGGCGGAGCGGTTCGTCGCCGACCCGTTCGGCGCGCCGGGCGGGCGCATGTACCGCACCGGCGACCTGGTGCGGGAGCGGCCCGACGGCAACCTGGACTTCCTGGGCCGCACCGACGACCAGGTCAAGATCCGCGGCTACCGGGTGGAGCTCGGCGAGATCACCGCCGCGCTGCACGACCACCCCGGCGTGGCGCACGCCGCGGTGGTGGTGGACCCCTCGGCGCCGGACGGGGTGAAGCGGCTCGCGGGGTACGTAGTACCGGAAAGCGGGGCACCGGAAAACGGGGCACCGGAGAGCGGGGCACCGGAGGGCGGGGCGCCCGGAGACGGGGCCGCCGCGCTGCTCGCCGAGGTACGGGCGCACCTGAAGGAGCGGCTGCCCGGCTACATGGTGCCCGCCTCGCTGACGGCCGTGGACCGGCTGCCGCTGACCGTCAACGGCAAGCTGGACGTGCGCGCCCTGCCCGCGCCCGCCGTCGCCGCCGAGGCCGGGGGCCGGCCGCCGCGCGACGACCGGGAGGAGGTGCTGTGCGCCCTGTTCGCCGAGGTGCTCGGCGTGGACCGGGTCGGCGTCGAGGACAGCTTCTTCGACCTGGGCGGGCACTCGCTGCTGGCCACCCGGCTGGTCAGCCGGGCCAGGACGGCGCTCGACGCGGAGCTGGCCATCCGGGACCTGTTCGAGGCGCCCACCGTGGCCGCCCTGGCCCGCCGCTGCTCCGGCGCCGCGGCCCGGCCCGCCCTGGTGCGCCGGGAGCGGCCGGCGGAGCTGCCGCTGTCGTTCGCGCAGGCGAGGCTGTGGCTGCTCCAGCGACTGGAGCGGGACTCGGCCGCGTACAACTTCCCCATCGCGGTGCGGCTGCGCGGGCCGCTGGACACCGGCGCGCTGCGGGAGGCGTTCGCCGACGTGACGGCGCGCCACGAGGCGCTGCGCACCGTCTTCGCCGAGCGGGACGGCCGCCCGTACCAGCGGATCCTGCCCGCGGACCTGGCGCGGCCCGTGGTCGAGGAGGTCGCCGCCGGGCCGGACGAGGTCACCGGTGTGGTGGCCGCGGCCGTGGCGCGCCCGTTCGCGCTGGAGGCGGAGCTGCCGCTGCGGGTGACCGTGGTGCGGGTCGCGGAGGACGAGCACGTGCTGGTGGTGCTGCTGCACCACATCACCACCGACGAGTGGTCCGACGGGCCGTTCCTGCGCGACCTGGCGGAGGCGTACGCGGCCAGGCGCGAGGGGCGGGCGCCGCGGTGGCGGCCGCTGCCGGTCTCCTACGCCGACTACACGCTGTGGCAGCGGGAACTGCTGGGCGACCGCGCGGACCTCTCCAGCCTGGCGGCGCGCCAGCTCGCCCACTGGCGGCGGGTGCTCGACGGGCTGCCGGAGGAGATCCAGTTGCCCGCGGACCGGCCGCGCTCCCCGGCGGGCTCGGCGGGCGGCACGGTGCGGACGGCGCTGCCGCCCGAGGCCGCGGCGGGGCTGCGGAGGCTGGCCCGGCGCACCGGGGCGAGCCTGTTCATGGTGCTCCAGGCGGCGGTGGCCGCGCTGCTGCACCGGCTCGGCGCGGGCACCGACATCCCGCTGGGCGCGCCGATCGCCGGGCGCACCGACGAGGCCCTGGACGACGTGGTGGGCTTCTTCGTCAACACCCTGGTGCTGCGCTGCGACGTGACCGGGGACCCGGGCTTCGCCGAGCTGGTGCGGCGGGTGCGGGAGGCGGACCTGGCGGCGTTCTCGCACGCGGACGTGCCGTTCGAGGCGGTGGTGGAGGAGCTCAACCCGGCGCGGGCGGCGGGCCGCAACCCGCTGTTCCAGGTGATGGTGGGGCACCGCAGCCGCGGCGGGACGGCGTTCGAGCTCGCGGGCCTGGAGGTCGCCGACGAGCCGTTCCCCGAGCGCACCGCCAAGTTCGACCTGGTGTTCTCCTTCTCGGACACCAGCACGGAAACCGGCACGGACTCCGGTGGGGACTCCGGCGCGGACCCGGAGGGCATCGGCTGCCGGATCGAGTACCGCGCCGACCTGTTCGACCGGGACACCGTCGTGCGGCTCGGGCAGCGCCTGGGCCGGCTCGCCGTGGCCGTGGCCGCCGATCCGGAGCTGCCCGTCGGCCGGGTGGAGGTGCTGGGCGAGGACGAGCGGGAGCTGGTGCTGCGCGGCTTCAACGACACCCGCCGGGAGGTCGCGGAGACCTCGCTGATCGGGCAGTTCGCGGCGCGGGCGGAGGAGACCCCGGACGCGGTGGCGGTGGTGGACTCCCGCGGCGGGCTGACGTACGCGGAGCTGCGGGAGCGGGCGGAGCGCATCGCCGGGCTGCTGGCCCGGCGCGGTGTGGGCCCGGAGGACGTGGTGGGCGTCGCCCTGCCGAGGAACGCGGACATGGTGGCGTCGGTGCTGGCCGTGCTCCGGCTCGGCGCGGCCTGGCTGCCGCTCGACCTGGGGCACCCGGCCGACCGGGTCGCGTACATGCTGCGGGACTCCGGGGCGGGCCTGGTGGTGACGGACACCGCGACCCGCGGCGCGCTGCCGCCGGTCGGCGCGGCCGAGCTGGTGCTGGACGAGGACGCGGTGGCGGCGGAGCTCGCCGCCGAGCCCGGCGGCGAGCTGCCGCAGGCGCCGTCCGGCATCGGCCACGCCGCCTACGTCATCTACACCTCGGGCTCCACCGGCCGCCCCAAGGGCGTGGTCGTCACCCACGAGGGCATCGGGTCGCTGGTGGCCACGGCCGTGGACCGGATGGGCGTGGACAGCGCCGCCCGGGTGCTCCAGTTCGCCTCCGTCGGGTTCGACGTGGCCGTGTTCGAGCTGGCGATGGCGCTGTGCGCGGGCGCCCGGCTGGTGCTGATACCGGAGGCGGCCCGCACCGACTACCGGGCGCTCACCGGCTTCGTGAACGAGCAGCGGATCACCCACATGATCCTGCCGCCGTCGCTGGTGTCCGCGCTGCCCGCCGACCTGACCCTGCCGAAGGACGCCGTGGTGCTGGTCGGCACCGAGACCGTGCCGCCGGACCTGATCGCCCGCTGGGCCGGCCATCTGCGCCTGCTCGCCGCGTACGGGCTGACCGAGGCCACCGTGAACTCCACGCTGTGGCCGGCGGAGCCCGACTGGAGCGGCGCGGTGCCGATCGGCCGCCCCGACCCGAACACGGTGCTGTATGTGCTGGACGACCGGCTGCGGCCGGTGCCGCCCGGCGTCGTCGGCGAGCTGTACGTGTCCGGGCGCGGGCTGGCCCGCGGCTACCTGGGGCGGCCGGGGCTCACGGCGGAGCGGTTCGTCGCCGACCCGTTCGGCCCGCCCGGCGCCCGCATGTACCGCACCGGCGACCGCGCCCGCTGGCGGCCCGACGGGAACGTGGACTTCCTCGGCCGGGTGGACGACCAGGTGAAGGTGCGCGGGTTCCGGGTGGAGCTCGGCGAGGTCGAGGCGGCGCTGGCCGGGCACCCGGGCGTCACCCAGGCCGCGGTGGTGGCCGACCGGGCCGGCGAGGTGACCCGGCTCGTCGGGTACGCCGTGCCGTCCGGGGCGACGCCGCCGCCGTCGCCCGCCGAGCTGCGCGCGCACGTGGCCGGGCGACTGCCGGACTACATGGTCCCGGCGACCGTGGTGGTGCTGGACGGGCCGCTGCCGCTGACCCGCAACGGCAAGCTGGACCGGCGGGCGCTGCCCGCCCCCGACTGGTCGGCGCTGGCCGGCGACGCCAAACCCGCGGGCCCGGAGCAGGAGGCGCTGGCGCGGCTGTTCGCGGAGGTGCTGAGACTGCCCGAGGTGGGCGTCCACGACGACTTCTTCGCGCTCGGCGGCCACTCGATGGCCTCGATGCGGCTGCTGGCGCGGATCAGGTCGGTGTTCGGGGTGGAGCTCTCCGTGCGGGACGTGTTCGACACGCCGACGGTGGCGGGCCTGGCCGGGCTGCTGGCGGGCGCGGGCGCCGCGGTGCGGGCGGAGCTGCGCCCGGTGCCCCGGCCTCAGGCGCTGCCGCTGGCGCCGGGGCAGCGGCTGCTGTGGGCGCGGCACCGGGCGGCCGGGGAGCGCGGCACCTGGGACCTGGCGTTCGCGCTGCGCGCCCCGGGCGGGCTCGACGTGCCCGCGCTGGAGGCGGCGCTGGCCGACCTGGTCGCCCGGCACGAGCCGCTGCGCACCGTCTTCGCGCCGCTGGCGGACGGCGGCGCGCGGCAGGTCCCGCTGCCGGAGGACCGTACGGTGCTGGAGCAGTTGCCGCCGCGGGAGGCGGACCTGGACACCCAGCTCGCCGAGCTGGCCCGCACCGGACCCGACCTGACCCGCGAACCCCCGTTCCGGGCGCGCCTGGTGACGGACGGCTCGGGCGCGCGGGCGCTGCTGGTCACCACGCACTACCTGGGCGTGGACGAGTGGTCGGTGGTGCCGCTGGTCCGGGACCTCACCACCGCGTACGAGGCCCGCGCCCGGGGCCTGGCGCCGCGGTGGCGGCCGCTGCCCGTCGGCTACGCCGACTACACGGTGTGGGCGAACGAGGCGCTGGGCGACCCGGCGGACCCGGGCAGCCCGTACGCCCGCCAACTGGCCTGGTGGCGCGAGGCGCTGCGCGGCCTGCCCGGCGGCGGCGCGGGGGACGGCGTCCACCGCGGCGAGGACCTGGAGTTCGCGCTTGACCCCGCGCTGCACGAGGGCGTGGACCGGCTGGCGCGGGCCACCGGCACCAGCATGTTCATGGTGATGCAGGCGGCGCTGGCCACTGTGCTCACCCGCGGCGGCGCGGGCACGGACCTGCCGATCGGCACCCTGGTCGCGGCCCGCGGCTCGGCGCTGCTGGACGACCTGGTGGGCTCGTTCTTCAACACGGTGGTGCTGCGCACCGACACCTCCGGCGACCCGGACTTCACCGAGCTGCTGGCCCGGGTCAGGAGCACCGACCTGGCGGCGCTCGACCACCAGGACGTCCCGTTCCGGGACGTGGCCGACGCGCTGGGGCTCGCCGCGCCCCGGGTGATGCTGGTCCACCACGAGCAGGCCCGCCTGCCGGAGCTCGGCACGCTCACCCCCGTCCCGACCGGGGCGGCCAGGGCCGAGCTGACGCTGAGCTTCTACGAGCCGGTGGGCCCGGGCCCGGTGGACTGCGTGCTGACGTACGCGGACGGCCGGGTGGACCGCGCGGCGGCGGAGCGACTGCGGGACGACCTGCTCCGGGTGCTGGGCGCCGCGGTGCGGGCGCACGGCGGCGGTGACGGGACGGCCGACGGGAGGGCCGAGGCGGCCGGGTGAGCCGGAGAACCGGGAAGAGCGATGGAACCGAGGAAACCGAGGAAGAGGACCGACCCATGACGAACCCGTTCGAGGACAAGGACGCCGCCTACCTGGTGCTGGTCAACGACGAGGACCAGCACTCCCTGTGGCCCGCGTTCGCCGAGGTGCCCGCGGGCTGGACGGTGGCGTTCGGCGAGGCGCCCCGTGAGGCGTGCCTGGAGTACGTCGAGGAGCACTGGACCGACCTGCGGCCCAAGAGCCTGCGCCTGGCCATGGACGGCGGGGCCGCGAAGTAGCCGCCGCCGGGGGGGCGGGCCCGCGGGCCCGCCCCCGGGCTCAGCCCTGGACGGCCATCCGGACGCCGAGGGCCACCAGCACCCCGCCGGAGACCTGCTCCATCCTGCGGCGCACCGAGGCGCGGCTCAGCACCGCGCGCATCCGGCCGACGAACCACACGTAGCAGCCGTAGTAGCCGACCTCGTACACCGCCCACACGGCGGCCAGCAGCACCATGGTGGGCAGTTGCGGGGCGCCCGAGGGCACGAACTGCGGCAGGAACGACATCGCGAACACGGCCGCCTTGGGGTTGGCGAGGTTGACCGCGAGCGCGGACCGGTAGGACCGCCATCCGCCGCCGGGCCCGGGCTGCTCGGCCGCGACGGCCTCGGCGCCGCCGCGCCTGGCGGCGCGCAGCGCCTGCACGCCGAAGACGACGAGGACGACGGCGCCGACGTAGCGCATCACGTCGTAGGCGACCTCGGAGGCGGCCAGCAGGCCGGTGAGGCCGAAGGCGGCGACCAAGCCCCAGACGAACACCCCGGTCTCGTTGCCGAGCACCGCGGCGAACCCGTTCCTCCTGCTGTGCAGGGAGTGCCGGATGATCAGGACGGTGCTGGGCCCGGGGGACGCGGCGACCAGGGTGCAGGCGCCGATGAAGGCGAGAAAGGTGTGCAGCATTGGCCCATCCTGGAACCGGCCGCGGCCTCCTGCCACCGGATTACCGCCGTCCCCTTCCCCGCCCGGCCGGGCGGGGGCCCGCCTCGGGGCGGCGCACCGCCCGCTTTTGTAGGCCACACCAACGGTCTCGCTAGAATCCGCCCATGGAGACGACCGACGAGTACCGCCCGCCCACCCGGCTGCGGACCACCCCGAGCTGGCTGATCACCCACACCGCCACGCACGCCTCCCGGCTCTCCGGCGAGGCGTTCGCCGCCACCGGGGCGCGCCGCTACCACTACGCGCTGCTCTCGGCCCTGGCGGAGTTCGGCCCGTCCAGCCAGGCCGCCCTCGGCCGCAGGTGCGGGATCGACCGCTCCTACGTGGTGGAGGCCGTCAACGAGCTGGCCGCCGCGGGCCTGGCCGTGCGCTCCCCCGACCCGTCCGACCGGCGCCGCAACGTCATCAGCATCACCGCCGCCGGGCAGGAGCAGTTGCACCGCATCGGCGAGGCCGTGGCCAGGGCCCAGGACGAGCTGCTCGCCCCGCTGTCCCCCGGGGAGCGGGAGCAGTTGACGGAGCTGCTGGGGCGGGTGCACGAGCATCTGACGCGCCACTGAACGCTCCCACCCGTCGCATCGCCCGCCACTGGGGTGGCGGGCGGGGCGACGGGTGGGCGGGCGGGGCGACGGGCGGGCGGGGCGGCAGGTTCACCGCTGCGCCGACCACGCCCCCCACAGGGTCGCGTAGCGGCCGCCCGCGGCCACCAGGTCGTCGTGGGTGCCCGTCTCGACCACGCGGCCCTCGTCCAGGACCACCACCCGGTCGGCGGTGACGGCCTGGGTGAGCCGGTGGGCGACGATCAGGGCGGTGCGGCCCTCGAGGGCGGCGGTGGCCGCCCGCTCCAGCACCCGCGCGCCCGCGCTGCCCGCCTCCGCGGTCGCCTCGTCCAGGATGGCGACCGGCGGGTCGGCCAGCACCAGCCGGGCCAGGGCGAGCTGCTGGGCCTGGGCCACCGTCAGACGGTGGCCGCCGTCGCCGACCACGGTCGCCAGGCCCTCGGGCAGCTCGAGCGCCCACTCCAGCGCGCCCACCCGGTCCAGGGCGGCCCGCAGCTCGTCGTCGGACGCCTCGGGGCGGGCGAGCCGCAGGTCGTCGGCGAGCGGGCCGGCGAAGACGTGCACCTCCTGGGTGATCAGGGCGACGGTGCGCCGGGTGGCCGAGGGGCCGAGCGCGGCGGGCTCGCGGCCGCCGAGCAGCACGGTGCCCCGGGTGGGCTCCTGCACGCCCGCGATCAGCTTCGCCAGGGTGGTCTTGCCCGCGCCGCTGCCGCCGACCAGCGCCACCTTCTCGCCGGGCGCGATGCGCAGCCGCACGTCGCTCAGCACCTCGTGGCCGGGCACGTAGGCGTGGCCGAGGTCCACCACCTCGACGGAGGCGTCATCGGGCGCCGCGGGCCGCTCCGGCTCGGCGGGCGGGGCCAGGTCGGCGACGCCCACCAGGCGGGCCAGGCCCGCCGTCGCGGTCTGGGCGTCGTCCAGCAGCGACAGCGCGGCGTTGACCGGGCCGAACAGGCTGTGGAAGTACAGCGCGGCGGCGGTCGCGGTGCCCAGGGAGGCCGAGCCGTCGCGCACCAGCAGGTACCCGGTGACCAGGACGGCGGTGAGCCCGGTGAACTCGGCGATGTGCAGCCGGGAGTAGAACCGCAGCACCAGGCGGATCCCGGCGAGCGCCAGCTCCACCGCGGCCGAGGACCGCTCGGCCACCCGCGCGGTGTGCCGGTCGGCGAGCCGGAACGCCCGCACGGTGGCGGCGCCGCCCACGGTGTCCAGGAGCTGCTGCTGCTGGGCGCCGGTGGCCACCCGCTGACGGGCGTACAGCGGCCCGGCGCGGCGCACGTACCAGCGCGCGGTGTGCAGTTGCACCGGCAGGGCCAGCAGGGCCGCGAGCAGGAACCGCCAGTCGAGCACCGCGAGGCCCGCCAGGGTCAGCAGGATGGTGAGCAGGGAGCGGGCCAGCTCCGGCAGGGCGTTGCGGACGGCCGCCGCGATCAGGGCCACGTCCCCGGTGACCCGCGAGGTGAGGTCGCCGGATCCGGCGCGCTCCACCTGGTGCAGCGGAAGGTGCAGGGCACGGGCGATGAATCGTTCCCGCAGCCGGGCGAGCATGCCCTCGCCGAGCCGGGCCACCAGGGCCAGGCCGAGCACGGTGGCCGCGCCCTGCACCACGGCGACGGCGGCCAGCGCGGCGGCCAGGCCCGCGATGTCGCCGGTCGCCCCCTCGGCGGCGGCGTCCACGACGCGGCCGAGCAGCGGGGCGACCAGCATGCCGGTGGCGGTGGCGGCCACCATGACGCCGAACGCGGCGGCGGCCAGGCCGCGGTGCGGGCGCAGCAGCTCGACGACGGCGGCGCGGGCCCGGGCGGGGGTGGCGGTGGGCAGCAGGGCGCGCTCCGGCTCGCCGGTGCCCGGCTCCCGCGCCGGGTGCGCCGTGGAGGTGTCCGTCATGCCAGGACCGCCGTCCGGTAGTCGTGGTGGCGGGCCACCAGCTCGGTGTGGGGGGCGACGTCGGCGACCGTGCCGCCGTCGAGCAGCACCACGCGGTCGGTCACCGCGAGCAGGGCGGGGCTGCTGGTGACCAGCACCGTGGTGCGGTCCCGGCGCACCCCGCGCAGCCGGGCGGCGATGCGGGCCTCGGTGACGGCGTCCACGGCGGTGGTGGGGTCGTGCAGGACCAGCACGGGCGGGTCGGCGGCGAGCGCGCGGGCGAGGGCGACCCGCTGCCGCTGGCCGCCCGACAGGGACCGGCCGCGCTCGGAGACCAGGGTGTCCGCGCCGTCCGGCAGGACCCGGCACACCTCGTCGGCGCCCGAAGCGGCCAGCACCGCGGCGAGGTCCACGCCGGGGCGGGCGGTGCCGGTGATGTTCTCGTGCACGGTGCCCTCGAACAGGTCGGCGTCGTGCGCCGCCACCAGGACGGCTTCGCGCACGGCCAGCGGGTCGAGCCCGGACAGGGGCGTGCCGTCCAGCTCCACCGCCCCCTCCTCCGGGTCGGCCTCCCTGGCCAGGCAGCGCAGCAGGTCCTTGGCCGCCGCCGGGTCGGTGGCCACCACGCCGATCAGCTCGCCCGGGGCGGCCTCGAAGTCCACCCGGCGCAGTTGCCCGCGGGTGACCTCGCGCAGCCGCAGCCGGCCGCGCACGGGCGGCCGCGGCGCGGCCCGGCCGCCGTCCACCGCCCAGGGCGCGGCGAGCACGGAGGCGATCCGGGCCGCCGAGGCCCGCCCGGCGGCCAGCTCGGTGTTGCACCAGGACAGCACCCGCAGCGGGGAGATCAGGAACTGCGCCAGGCCCACCGCGGCGACCAGTTCGCCGACGCTGATGTCGCCTTCGGCGGCGAGCCGGCCGCCGACCAGCGCCACGGCGGCGATGACCAGCCCGGTCATGAACAGCACCGCGCCGTCGTGCCCGGCCTCGGCGCGGGACGAGCGCAGCGTGGCCGCCAGGGCGTCCTGGCTGGTGCGGCGGTAGCGGGCGACGGCGGCGGGCTCCGCGCCCAGGCCCTTGAGCACCCGCAGGCCCGCCACCAGGTCGGCGGCCACGCCCGAGGCGTGCGCGGCGCGCTCCTGCTCGGCGGCGCTGCGCCGCTCCAGCGGGCGGCCCAGCAGGTGGGTGAGCCACAGCATCAGCGGGACGCCGAGCAGGACCAGCAGCCCGAGCGGCAGCGACACCCGCAGCAGGGCGACGGCGCCGACCAGCAGGCCGGTCAGGGCGGCGACGGCGGCCGGCACGGCCATGGTGGCGCGGCCGACGCGGCGGGCGTCCTCGGTGGCGATGTTGGCCAGCGCCCCGGGCAGCCGCCCGGCTTCGGCGCCGCCGCGGGCGTGCAGCACCCGCCGGGTCAGGCGTATCCGCACGGTGTGCCCGGCCCGCTCGGCCGCCTGCTCCCCGAACCTGATGCCGTACCGGAAGGAGAACGACAGGACGACGAACAGCGCCCCGAGGACCGCGATCCAGGTGAGCAGCCGCTGCCCGTCCCCGGTGGCGACGGCCTGGTCGATGACGACGCCGACCAGGACGGGGACGAGGGCCTCGGCCGCCTGGTGCCCCCCGGCGAGCCCGGCGCCCGCGGCGAGCGGGCGCCACTGGCCCCTGACGGCGCCCGCGAGCAGGGCGGGGCCGGTCGCCGGGAGCGCGGCCCGCTCGTCCGGTGCGGCGTCCACCGGTTCGCCGGGCCGGCCCTGCGGTTCGCCGGGCCGGTCCCGCGGTGACGGCTCGGCGCGCTCCTCGGGATCCCGGTGCTCCCGGGAGACCCGCGTCCCCCCACTGCCCACGTTCGATCCTCCGGTCCCTGCGCCCTCGGCGCCTCAGGCGACTGCACGGAACTTAGGTAAGGCTAGACTAAGCCGGTCTCCGCCGGGGCGGCGGGTGCGGACGGCGGCGGAGCGCACGGCTCGGCGACGGGCGCGCGGGGCGGCGGACACGCCCGGCGAACCGGCCGGGCCGCCGCGGAACCGGCGGCACGTCAGCCCACCGCCCGTCAGGCCACCACCCGTCAGCCCCACCGCCGTCGAGCCCGTGCCCTCCCGCGCCCTCACCCCCGGCCGTCGTCCGCCGCCAGCCCCACGCCGGCCGCCAGGCGGGACACCGCGTCGGCGAAGAACGCGTCCCCGGCCTCCACCACCCTGTTGAACTGCCCGAACACCTCGAAGCCGACGAGGCCGAACAGTTGCGCCCACGCCGCTACCAGCGCGATCGTCGCCGCGGGCGGCAGGGCGGGGTCGCCCTCGTCCGCGAGCCGCACGACGTCCTCGTGCAGCGCCCCGGCCGGCACCGGCCCGTCCGGGACCCGCAGCTCCCCGTCGCGGTGGGCGTCCCGCACCACGCCGATCAGGGCGAGGCCCACCCGGGACGCCGGTCCGACGGTGTCCAGGGGCGCGGAGTAGCCGGGCACGGGCGAGCCGTAGATGAGGGCGTACTCGTGGGGGTGGGCCAGCGCCCAGCTCCGCACGGCGGAGCACACCGCGCCGAAGCGGGCGGCGGGGGCCGCGCCGGACGACGCCCGGGCGGCCCGCTCGGCGGCTTCGCCCACGGCGTCGAAGGCGTCCACGATGAGCGCGGTCAGCAGGTCGTCGCGGCTGGGGAAGTAGCGGTAGAGCGCCGACGAGACCATGCCCAGCTCCCGGGCGACGGCGCGCAGGGACAGCTTGGCCGCCCCGTCGGCGGCGAGCCGCCGCCGGGCCTCCTCCTTGATGGCCCCCGTCACCTCGATGCGGGCCCGTTCCCTTGCTCCTCGGATCGTTGCCATGGGCGGCAGTCTGCCACCGATCAGAGCAATGACCAAAAACAAGAGCACTGCTCTTGCCGCGGAGCGCCGTTCCGTGTCACCATCGCTCCACAACGAGAGCAGTGCTCACACACTGCTCCACCACGACGGGGAGCCTCCCATGAGCAAGCCGAACGAGCGGAACGAGTCCACCCAGCACGCGATCAAGCCCAACTGGGTCATGGTCAACGTCGTCAACCGGTCCATGGCCTGGGTCACCCGCCGGGGCATCAGCCTGCGGGGCTCCCGCATCCTTGCCGTGCGCGGGCGCAGCAGCGGCCAGTGGCGCCGCACCCCGGTCAACCTGCTCACGGTGGACGGGCAGCACTACCTCCTCGCCCCGCGCGGCCACGTCCAGTGGACGCACAACATGCGGGCCGCGGGCGGCGGCGAGCTGAGCCTCGGCAAGCGGGTGGAGGTCTTCACCGCGCGGGAGGTCGCCGACGACGACAAGCCCGAGCTGCTGCGCGCCTACCTCCAGCGCTGGAAGGCCGAGGTCGGCGCCTTCTTCGACGGCGTCGGCCCCACCTCGTCCGACGAGGAGCTGCGCCGCGTCGCCCCGCGGCACCCGGTGTTCCGGATCACCGTCACCGCCACCCGCACCGACGGCTAGGCGGTGTCCGACAATCCGCGTCGGATCAGCGCGCGGCGTCTGGTGCGGTGCCTCGCAAGGCGGAGGATCTCCCGCGTACTGGGCGTACTCGGGTGATCCGACAACGCGGCGAGGCGCCGTGCCAGGCGTCGCGCGCCCGGCGGGGATTGTCGGACACCGCCTGGGGCCTCGACGAAGGGACCGGGGCCCCTCGCTATGCTCGCCGCCCGGGCCGGGCGCGGTGGACGCGGTCGGCGGCGAGGCAGCCAGCGACCCATGAGGGACCCACGTGTTCGAGTACGTCAAGGACGGGGCGGAGATCTACCGCAGGTCCTTCGCCACCATCCGCGCCGAGGCCGACCTGGGCGGGCTGCCCCCGGACGTCGCCCGCGTCGCCGTGCGGATGATCCACGCCTGCGGGATGGTGGACCTCGTCCGCGACCTGGCCTGGTCGCCCGAGGTGGTGGCCCGCGCCGGGGAGGCGCTGCGCGCGGGCGCGCCGGTGCTGTGCGACGTGGCGATGGTCGCCAGCGGCGTCACCCGCTCCCGGCTGCCCGCCGGCAACGAGGTGGTGTGCACGCTGTCCGACCCGCGGGTGCCCGACCTGGCCCGGCGCCTGGGCACCACCCGCAGCGCCGCCGCGCTCGAACTGTGGCGGGACCGGCTCGACGGCGCGGTGGTGGCCGTCGGCAACGCGCCCACCGCCCTGTTCCGGCTGCTGGAGCTGGTCGCGGAGGGCGGGCCCCGGCCGGCCGCGGTGGTCGGCGTGCCGGTGGGCTTCGTCGGCGCCGCCGAGTCCAAGCAGGCCCTGGCCGCCCACCCGGCGCGCCTGGAGCACCTGGTGGTCCACGGCCGCCGCGGCGGCAGCGCCCTGGCCGCGGCGGCCGTGAACGCCCTGGCGAGCGAGCAGGAGTGAGCCCGGCGGGGGCCGGGGACTCCTGCCGGCCCGCGTGCGGGCGGGTCAGCGTCCCAGCAGCGCGCGCAGCCACGCCACCGCGCCCGCCACGTCCGGGGTCACCGCGGTGCCCGGGGGCGCGGGCGGGCGGCGGATCACCACGACGGGCAGGCCCGCGGCGCGGGCGGCGGTCAGCTTCGCGGCGGTGGCCGCGCCGCCGCTGTCCTTGGTCACCAGCACCTCGATGCGGTGCCTGCGCAGCAGCTCCGCCTCGCCCTCCACGGTGAACGGGCCCCGCGCGAGCAGCACCCGGGTGCGCGGCGGCACCGGCGGCTCGGGCGGCTCCACGCTGCGCACCAGGAACCACTGCCGGTCCAGGCCCGCGAAAGCGGCCAGGCCGAGCCGTCCCGTGGTGAGGAACACCCGCTCCCCCAGCGAGGGCAGCAGTGCGGCCGCGGCATCGGCCGAGGCCACCGGGTGCCACCGGTCGTCCTCGCCCGGCACCCAGCCGGGGCGGCGCAGGGCGAGTAGGGGAACATGGACCGACGACGCGGCGAGGGCCGCGTTGCGGCTGATCACCTCGGCGAAGGGATGGGTGGCGTCGATGAGCGCGTCCGCCTGGTGCTCGCGCAGCCAGCGGGCCAGGCCCTCGGCTCCCCCGAACCCGCCGGTGCGCACCTCGCCCGCGGGCAGCCGGGGCCGGGCGACCCGCCCGGCGAGCGAGGTGGTGACGCGCACCGGGCCCGCGGCGCCCGCGGCGAGCTCGTCCGCGAGGCGGCGGCCCTGCGCGGTGCCGCCGAGCACCAGCACGTGCGGGGCCCTCACCGGGCACGCTCCCGCGGGGGCGTGCGGTGGCTGAGGACGCGCGGCGCGGGCTGCGGTACGGCTGGACCACGGGCGCCTGCGCGACCGCCGCGGCGAAGGCCGCCTGCACGGCGCTGCTCGGCGGGGACTTCCCCGACCCGGTGGTGATCACCCTGCCGAAGGGGCAGCGCCCGGCGTTCGCCCTGGCCGTGGAGGAGCGCGGGGAGAACTGGGCGATGGCCGGGGTGGTCAAGGACGCGGGCGACGACCCGGACGTCACCCACGGCGCGTTGGTGCGGGCCACGGTGCGGCCCGCGGCGCCGGGGGCGGGCGTGGTGTTCCGGGCGGGCCCCGGCGTGGGCACCGTCACCCGGCCGGGGCTGCCGCTGGCGGTCGGCGAGCCCGCGATCAACCCGGTGCCCCGGTCGATGGTGCGGCAGGCCGTCGCCGAGGTGGCGGCGCGGCTCGGCGGCACGGGCGACGTGGAGGTGGAGATCGCGGTGGACGGCGGCGAGGAGCTCGCCCGCCGCACCTGGAACCCGCGCCTGGGCATACTCGGCGGCCTGTCGATCCTGGGCACTACGGGTGTGGTGGTGCCGTACTCGTGCTCGGCGTGGATCGACAGCATCCGGCGCGGCGTGGACGTGGCGCGGGCGGCCGGGCGCACCCATGTCGCGGGCTGCACCGGTGCCACCTCCGAGCGGGTGGCCGCCCGCCTGCACGGGCTGCCGGAGGACGCCCTGCTGGACATGGGGGACTTCGCCGGGGCGGTGCTGAAGTACCTGCGCCGCCACCCGGTGCCCCGGCTGACCGTGGCCGGGGGCTTCGCCAAGCTGTCCAAGCTGGCGGCGGGCCATCTCGACCTGCACTCCTCACGCTCCCAGGTGGATCGGGGCCTGCTCGCCGACCTGGCCAGGCGCGGCGGCGCGGACGAGGAGCTCGCCGCGGCCGTGGCCTCGGCCAACACCGGCCTGGAGACCGTACACCTGTGCGCGGCCAGGGGGGTGCCGCTGGGTGACCTGGTCGCCGAGGCGGCCCGCGGGACGGCGCTCGGGGTGCTGCGGGGGGCGCCGGTGGCGGTGGACGTGCTGTGCGTGGACCGTGCGGGCGCGGTGGTGGGGCGGGCCGCGCCGCGGGGTCCCGGCGGGGTCGTGAATCGGTAGACGGTGCCGTCCGGCGGCGGACGGTGCCGTCCGCGGGAGGGGGCAACGGGACGCGGCGGCCCCGCTGTCCCCGAGGGTGCGCGCGCCTCAGGCCGGGTGGGGGCGGCGGGCGGGCACCAGCGCGTTGTACAGCTCGGTGACCTTCGTGTCGAAGGGCGGCGCGCCAATGTCCTGGGCGGCGGGGATCACCTTCTCGCGCAGGAAGCGCTGGTGCAGGTCCGCGGACTCCCAGACGTCGATCACCTGCCAGCCGCCGTCCTCCCGGGGCGCGGCGTAGTGGGCGATGAGCCCGGTCGGCGGGGTGTCGGGATCCGGTATGACCCGGTCCAGGCACGCCTGGTAGAGCTCCTGGTTCCAGTCGGGGCTGTAGTGGACTGCCAGAATCGACATGGTCGGCACTCCTTCCGGTGCGCTGGTCGCGTCTTTGCTGGCGACGCTAGGCCGGAGGGGCGGGGGCGGCGACCTGGGCTACGCCATGTGAGTGACCCCCGGGCCCGGGGGCGGCCGGACCGGGTCACCCCGCCGCGCCGTCCGGCTTGGCCACCGCCCACTGCGTCACCGGCATCGCCTGCCGCCACCCGGTGAACTCCCCCACCGGCACGGCCCTGGCCACCGCGATCCGCACCAGCTCTCCCCCGTGGGCGGCGTGCCAGCGGGCGAGCAGCGCCTCGGACTCCAGGGTCACCGTGTTCGCCACCAGACGGCCCCCGGGCGGCAGGGCGTCCCAGCAGGCGGACAGCAGGCCCGGCTCGGTGAGGCCGCCGCCGACGAACACCGCGTCCGGCGCCGGGAGCCCGGCCAGGGCCCCGGGCGCGGACCCGGTGACCACGCGCAGACCGGGCACGCCCAGCGCGGCGGCGTTGCGGACGATGCGCGCGGCGCGCTGCGGGTCGCGTTCGACGGACACCGCGCGGCAGGAGCGGTGGGCGCGCATCCACTCCACGGCGACGCTGCCCGAGCCGCCACCGACGTCCCACAGCAGCTCGCCCGGCGCGGGCGCGAGCGCGGCCAGGGTCGCCGCGCGCACATGGCGCTTGGTCAGTTGCCCGTCGTGCTCGTACGCCTCGTCGGGCAGCCCGGGCACGGCGGGCAGGCGCGCGGCGCCGGGGGCGGCGCGGCACTCCACGGCCACCACGTTGAGCGGGTCGCCCGGCGGGTGGTCCCAGGTGTCGGCGGCGCCGGTCAGGCAGCGCTCGCGGTCCGAGCCGAGCTGCTCGTACACCCGCATCCGGCTGGGCCCGAAGCCGCGGTCGCGCAGCAGCTCGGCGACCTGGCCCGGGGTGGCGGCTCCCGAGCTGAGGACGAGCAGGCGCCGCCGGTCGTGCAGCGCGGCGGCGAGCGTGGGCACCGGCCGCCCCACCAGGCTGACCACCTCGGTGTCCTCCAGCGGCCAGCCCAGCCGGGCGCAGGCGTGGGAGACGGACGAGGGGTGGGGCAGCACCCGCAGCCGGTCGGCCCCCAGCTCCTCGGCCAGCGCCCGCCCGATGCCGTGGAACATGGGGTCGCCGCTGGCCAGCACGGCCAGGCGCCGCCCGGCGTGGGCGGCGAGCAGCCCGGGCAGGGCGGGGCGCAGCGGGGAGGGCCACGCGACGCGCTCGGCGGTGCACGACGCCGGGAGCAGGGCGAGCTGGCGGGGGCCGCCGAGCACCACCTCGGCCCGGAGCAGACGCGTCTGCGCGGCGGCCGTCAGGCCGGTCCAGCCGTCGGCCCCGATCCCGACGACGGTCACGGGGGCGGCGTCACCTGGCGGCGGGGCGGAGCTCACGGGGCACCTCGGGGTGGGGCGGCGGGGCGGCAGTGCACGGACCGGCGCACTCTACTCAACGGCGCGCCGTGCGCGGCCCTCGGGCCGGTCGCGGCGCAGGCCGCAGTCGCCGCACAGGGCGCCGCCCGGCACCCGGTAGTACAGGCAGCAGCTCCGGCGGCGGAAGACGGGGCCGGGCAGCAGCGCGCCGGTGCCGCGCAGCTCGGGTTCGGCGAGGAGGGCGCGGGTGAGCGCGACGGCGCGGTCGGCGGCCCGCGGGCGGCCCGTCCCGCGGCACCAGCCGCCCAGCACCCAGGCGCTGCCGACGAGCGCGGACGCGGCGTTGCCCCACAGCAGACCGGGCGCGACGGGGCAGACCTGCCGGACGGCGCGGTGCAGCGGCAGCAGGTGGGCGTCGAGGACGGCGGCGCGCAGGGCGGCGGCGGTGCCGCCCGGCGCCCCGGGCCGTGCGGCGGGCCGGGGCAGCCACAGGTCGTCGGGGGCGGCGCCGTCCGGGTCCCAGTGCAGGCGGGCGGGGTCGAGGTCGGGCACCAGGCCGGTGAGGGCGGCGGGGCCGAGGGCGACCGACCACAGGCGCCCGGCCAGGCCCTGGAAGGCGACGGACGCGGCGACCCGGGTCTCGTCGTGGCGCAGTCGGGCGCCTACGGACGCGATGTGCCGGGCGAGCCTGCCGGGGTGCCGGTGGTCCTCGGCGAACGGCCGGAGGCCGCGGCCCGCGCCGGGCGGGGCCGCGCGGACGGCGAAGAACGGCCCGGCGGCCGCGGCCGCCTCGAGGGCGGCGGCCATGGAGGTCGTCACGACTGGCGGGCCTTCCTCCTTCGGCGCGGCTGCCCGCCCGAGCCTACGCCGCGCGGCTCCCCGGGCACCCGGCGGGCGGGACCGTTCACACCGGGAGGCGTAGGGCAGGGTCCCGTCCGCCGGGCACGAAAGAGGGGTGCCGCGGTCTCATGTGGCCAGCATCACCGAGCGTGCGCGCGACCGCCAGAGGTCGAACGGAAGGAACGTGGCCGGTTTTCCCGGCGCCGCCTCACGGCTTCACGGCCACGGCCGCGTAGCAGGCGGCCTCCGTGTCGGTGACGGCGGCGTCGCGGGGGTCGTCGGGGCGCCAGCGGTGGGAGAGGGTGACGCCGGGGGCGGTCAGCCGCCAGCCGTCGAAGAAGCGGGCGACCTCCCGCTTGGTGCGGAAGCGCAGCGGCGTGCCCGCGTCGGCCCGGTAGACGGCGGCGACGCGGGCCATGGCCTCGGGGGCGAAGTCGCAGGTGGCGTGGGTGATGGTCAGGGCGCTGCCGGGGGCAAGGGCGGCCTTGAGGTGCTCGACGATCTCGTGGGCGTCCTCGGGGACGAAGTGCAGCAGGGCGTTGAGGCTGAGCGCGACGGGCTCGCCGAGGTCCAGGGTGTCGCGCACCCGCGGGGTGGCGAGGACCGCGGCCGGGTCGCGGACGTCGGCCTCGGCGTAGGCGGTGCGCCCCTCGGGGTGGCTGCGGAGCAGGGCCCGGGCGTGGGCCAGGACGATGGGGTCGTTGTCGGTGTAGACGACGCGGCACGCCGGGGCGACGGCCTGGGCGACCTCGTGGAGGTTGGGCGAGGTGGGGATGCCGGTGCCGATGTCGAGGAACTGCCGGATGCCTCCGCCGGCGAGGTGCCGGGTGGCGCGGTGCATGAAGGCCCGGTTGAGGCGGGCGGCGACGGGGGCGGCGGGGAAGACCGCGAGGACCTTGGCGACGGCCTCCCGGTCGGCGGGGAAGTTGGTGGTGCCGCCGAGGCAGTGGTCGTACATGCGCGCGGGGTGCGGCCGGTCGAGGTCCAGCTCCACCGCGCTGTCGTCCGTGCCCATGTGCCGACTCCCCCCTCGTCCCGTCGCGCCGCCGCGGCGCGCCCCCCGGTCCGCCGGGGTGCCTGCCCACCGCCCGCCGCGCCCAACCCCCTCGCCCCGCGCCGGAGCGGGCCGCACGGCGCCCGCACGCCCCCGCGCCGCCCGCCGCCGGACCGCCCCGAACCGCACCGCCGTCCCGCACCCCGCCGCGCCCGGAACCACCGCTCCGAACCACCGCTCCGGACCACCGCGTCCGGCCCGTGCCGCCGCCCGGCCGGACTCCCGTGCCGGGCCCGGCTCACCTCGCCGCACCGGGCCCTCGTACCGGACCCGGAACCACCAGTACGGTAATCACTCCATTACGGTACGGAATAATTCATCGAGTGCACGTTGCACGACGGCCCCCTTTGTCCGGTTGGGTGACAGGTGACGCACATACGGCTCCCGCACCCTCCCGGCGCCCCACCACGGCGCCAGGGGGCGGTGCCCGACCCCGAGGACGACAGCCCGGTGGACAACGCACCCATCACCCTGGCGGCGCCCGCGGTCGCCCGGCGCGCCTCCGGCGGCGCCATACCGCAGGCCGGCCCCGGCGCGCGAGGCGCGGCGGCCCGTCCGGCGCCCGCGCCGGCGCGCGACGACGGCACGACGGGTGCGGCGGCCCCGGGCCGGCCCGGCGGGAGGCGCACCCCGTGACGGACGCCCGGCGCACCGGGGACCGGGCGGTGCCGGTGCGCGTCCCCGACCGGCGCCTGTCCCTGACCTTCGAGGCGTTCCACGACGCCCACCACCGGGCCTGGCTGCGCTTCGCCCACCTCCAGGTCGGCGACCGCTCCGCCGCGGAGCACGTCGTGGAGGCCGCCGCCGCGCGGCTCGCCGAGAACTGGACGCACGTGCTCGGCCAGGAGGCCATGCAGGCGTACGCGTGGGGCGTGCTCAAGGAGCACGTCGCCGAGTGGCTTCAGGCGCGCGGGCGCCCGTCGGCGATGGTGGAGACCGCCGCGTTCGCCGCCGCCGTCTCCCGGATGCTGGACGTCTCCCGGGAGCGGTTCGCGGTCCTGGAGAGCCGGATTGGCCTGTACTCGGCGATCTCCCGGCTCCCCGAGCGCCAGTACGACGTGATCGTGCTCCGCTATGTGCTGGGCTACTCCGATCCGAAGGTGGCCTGGTTCCTCGGCATCCAGGAGAACACGGTCCGCTCGCACGCGCGGTGGGCCAAGCGGCGGCTGTCGAAGGAGCTGGGCGTGGCCTGGCGGGACGGCGAGCCGGACGGGCGCCCCGGGGCGGGGCGCGACGGCGGGCGGACGGAGGAGCGGTGAGGGTGCGCGGGGGCGGCCGGGCGGGCGGGGCCGGGATCGAGGCTGCGCTCGAGGAGGCGGAGGTGCTCTCCGAGGAGTACCGCGACCACGACGCGGCCGCGGCGCGGGAACGCCTCGCCCGGCGCCTGGCCCGCCCGCTGGCGCCCCGCCCGCCGTCCCCCTTCGTCTCCGACCAGGAGCGGGCCGGGCACGAGCTGGGCCTGGCCTGCACCCTGGTGGTCCGCGCCCCGGGGGCGGCGCGCAGCCTCGCCCGCCTGATGGACACCCGGCACCCCGAGCCCGCGGGCGCCCTGGTGTTCGCCTGCCTGCTGCACCTGGCCGGACGCGGGGAGGCGACGCGGTTCTGGTGGCAGTTCGCCGCGGGAGGCGGCAGCCGCACCGCGGCGTACTGCCTGTACCTGTACCACCGCGGGCGCGCGGAGTTCCGCGACGCCGGCCACTGGCGGGCCCAGGCCCGCGCCTTGGACCCGCCGGGCGGCGAGGCGGCCGGCGGCGACGGCGGGGACCGGCCGCTGCTGCCGCCCCGGGTCAGCGACGACCTGCTGGAGCGGTGCCACCGCGGCAAGCCGCCGCGCCTGCCCGTGGGCCTGGCGGAGATCCTCGACCGCCTCCAGGCGCACGGGGTGGACGAGTACCTCGGCGCGATCCCGCGGCCGTCCGCCCACCTGGCCGCCGATCTCACGAACTGCCCGCCCCGGCCGGACTGCCCCTGCTGAACCGGGTACCCGGTCCTCCGCGCGGACGCCGTCCGGCACCGGAGGTCCTCATGCCCGAACCCGTCACCGCGGGCGTCGACGGAACGCCCGAGAGCCTGGCCGCCGCGGACTGGGCGGCCCGGGAGGCGCTGCGGCGCGGGCTGCCGCTGCGCCTGCTGCACGTCGTGCCGGAGGAGGGCGCCGGGCCCGGCGGCGACCCGCTGCCGCAGGCGGCCGGGGAGCTGCGCAGCCTCTACCCGGGTCTGCCGGTCGGGACTCGGCAGGCGGCGGGACGGCCGGAGCGGGTGCTCGCGGAGGTCACGGAGGGCGGCGGGACGCTGGTGCTGGGCTCGCGCGGGCTCGGGGCCGTGACCGGGTTCCTGCTGGGCTCCGTCGGCATGCACGTGCTGGCCAGGGCGCACGGCCCGGTGGTGCTGGTGCGCCCCGGGGAGCGGGCCGCGGTGGAGCGGCCCGGGGAGGAGGTCGTGGTCGGGGTGGGCGAGCTGCGGGAGGCGGGCGGGCCCGTGCTGGGCTGGGCGTTCGAGGCCGCGCGGGCGCGCGGGGCCGCGGTGCGGGCGGTACGGGCGTGGAACCTGCCGCCGGTGCTGGGGTACGACCCGCTGGCGCTGCGGCTGCTGACCGAGCAGGGCGCGCTGGACGCGAACGAGCGGCAGGCCTTGGCGGAGGCGCTGCTGCCGTGGCGGGAGGGGTACCCGGGGGTGCCGGTGATCGAGCAGGTGGAGCTGGGCAGCGCGTCGGCGGCGCTGCTGCGGGCCGCCACGGGGGCGGACCTGGTGGTGGTCGGGCGCCGCTCCCGGCACTTGGGGCCGCGGATCGGCCCGGTCGTCCACGCCGTCGTCCACCACGCGGCCTGCCCGGTCGCGGTCGTGCCGCACGGGTGAGGGGCGGGGCGGCGCGACCCCGGACACCGCCGCTGTCATGGCGACGACATGCGCGCCGGCACGCGCACCGGCGCGGGAACGGCCGCCCGGCGCCGCAACCGCGGGGAAGCGGAACGCGTCACCACCAAGTGATCGACGTCCACCTATGATCAAGGACGCCGTCCCGGCCGGACCGGGGCGGCCACGGGTGGAACACGGGGGAAAGGCGCAGGACATGTCCAGGACACGCGGTTCCCGCTCCCGGCCGGCGCTCGCCGCCGCGGCGCTGCTGTGCGCGGCGGTGCTCACCGGGTGCGGCGGCGACTCGGGCGGCGAGGACGCCGGGACGGGCGGCTCGCCCGAGGAGCGGCAGACGGCCCGGCAGGACCGGGCGGACGGGGAGCAGGGCCAGCGCGACGGGCAGGACGAGCGGGACGGGCAGGACGAGAAGGGCAACCCCCTCACGTCCGGCGGCGAGGAGCCCGCGGGCGGCCCGGAGGTCGCCGAGCCCGAAGGGCCGAAGGCGCGCGGGCCCGTGCTGCACGTCAAGGAGGGCGACTACCCGCACACCGTGCAGATCGTGGACGCGGAGACCGCTCCGAGCGTCCCCATGGACGGCGACGAACCCGCGCCGTCGGGCCTGACGTACATCCAGTTGGTGGTGAAGGTGCAGGCGGCGGAGCCGGGCCGGGACATCAAGGCGCCGCACCCCTCCCACTGGATCGTCAGGTACCCCGGGTGCGAGGAGGACAGGAAGGAGACCTACAAGATCAGTTGCGGTGTGATGGACGGCGGCAGCGACTACTGGACCGCGGCCGGTCTCGACTCCGGGGCCGAGGGCGGCGTGGGCCTGTTCGGCACCCTGCGCGCGGACACCCCGTACTACTCCCGCGCCTGGCAGCTCGCCTCCGAGGACGCCGACCTGTCCGGCGCCGAGCTGTGCGAGGCCGGGGCGGAGGACAACTGCATCCCGGTGGGGGAGATCCGCGAGGGCACCCTCCCTCCCGGCGACCCCGGCGCTCCCGCGGCCGGCTAGCTCCCGGGCCCGCCCGCCGCGGGCGTCACCGGCCGCCCGCGGCGCGGCGCCCACCGGCCAGCGCGACCGCGGCGGCGGCCGCGGCGCCCACCGGTGCCGCGGCGGCGGCAGTGGCAGTGGCGGTGGCGGCCCGGGACGGCCGCGGGGGCCGCTCGGCCCGCGGCACCCGGCCGCGCAGCCCGGCCGCCAGCACCTCGGCGAGGTGGACCGGCACCGCGCCCGGGCCGAGCTGCTCCACCTGGGTGCGGCAACTGAAGCCGTCGGCGACCACCAGCGCGCCGTCGCCCGCGGCGCGCACGGCGGGCAGCAGGGCGTGCTCGGCGCAGGCCGCGGACACCTCGCGGTGGCCGCGGACGAACCCGAAGTCGCCCGCGAGGCCGCAGCAGCCCGCGTCCAGCACCCGCGCCCGCAGCCCCGCGCGGTCCAGCAGCGCCCGGTCGGCGTCGAAGCCGAGCACCGCGTGCTGGTGGCAGTGGCGCTGGACCAGCGCGGTGGCGTCCACCGGCGGGGGCGCCCAGTCGGGGGCGCGCGCGGTGAGCAGCTCGGCCAGGGTGTGGGTGCGGGCGGTGAGCCGCCGGGCGCCGGCGTCGCCGGGCAGCAGGTTCGGCAGGTCGCCGCGGAAGACGGCGGCGCAGCTCGGTTCGAGCACGGCCACCGGCACACCGCGCCGCAGGTCGTCGTCCAGCACGCGCAGGTCGTCGTCCAGCACGCGCAGGGTGCGGCGCAGCACCCGCCGGGCGACGCCGAGCTGCCCGGTGGAGATCCAGGTCAGGCCGCAGCACACCGGTCGGCGCGGCACCCTGACGTGGAAGCCCGCCGCCTCCAGCACCTCGACGGCGGCGCGGCCGACCGCGGGCTGGAAGGCGTTGGTCCAGGTGTCGGGCCACAGCAGCACCTCGCCGCGCCGGCCACCGCCCCGGGTGCCGCCGCGCGAGGCCCACCAGCGGGTGAACGGCTCCCCGGCGAACACCGGGATCTCCCGGGCGGGGTCCACCCCGGCGAGCCGGCGCACGGCACGGCCGGGCAGCCCGGCGTGGGTGACGGCGTTGACCGGGCCGGCCGCCCGGGTGGCGCCGCGGGCCCACAGCGGCAGCCAGCCCATCGACCAGTGGGCGGCGGGGCGGGGCCGCCCGGCGTAGTGGTGGTGCAGGAACTCCGCCTTGTAGGTGGCCATGTCCACGCCGACCGGGCAGTCCTTCGCGCAGCCCTTGCAGGCCAGGCACAGGTCCAGGGCGTCGCGGACCTCGGTGGAGCGCCAGCCGTCCCGCACCGGCGAGTCGCCGCGGACCATCTCGAACAGCAGTCTGGCCCGGCCGCGGGTGGAGTGCTCCTCCTCCAGCGTGGCCCGGTAGCTGGGGCACATCACCCCGCCCTGGAGGGAGCGGCACTTGCCGACGCCGACGCACCGCCCGGCGGCCCTGCTGAACCGGCCGTCGTCACGCGGGTAGGCGAACGCGGTCGGCGGCTCCCACGGGTCGTGCCCGGCGCGAAGGCGCAGGTTCTCGTCCAGCCGGTAGGGCGCGACGACCTTGCCGGGGTTCATCCGGTCGTCCGGGTCGAACAGGGCCTTCAGCCGCCCGAACGCCTCGACAAGCTCGGGCCCGAACATCCGCGTCAGCAGCTCGCCGCGGGCCTGCCCGTCGCCGTGCTCCCCCGAGAGGGAGCCGCCGTACCGGGCGACCAGGTCGGCGGCCCGCTCCAGGAACTCCCGGGTGCGGGCGACGCCCCGCGGCGAGGCGAGGTCGAACGGGATCCTGGTGTGCACGCAGCCCTGCCCGAAGTGCCCGTACAGCGAGGGCTCGCCGTACCCGGACTCGGCCAGCAGGGCCTTCAGGTCGCGCAGGTAGTCGCCGAGGCGCTCGGGCGCCACCGCGGAGTCCTCCCACCCCTCCCAGGTGTCGGGCATGCCGGGGACGTGCGCGGTGGCGGCGAGCCCGGACTCGCGGACGGTCCACAGCTCCCGCTCCCGCTCCGGGTCGTCGTACCGGGCCGCGGTGGCGCCGCCCGGCGGGTCGTCCAGCAGGGCCCGCGCCCGGTCGCGCGCCTCGTCGCGGTCCTGCCCGGCGAACTGCACCATCAGCCAGGCCCTGCCCTCGGGCAGCAGGGCGAGTCCCTCCGGGTTGAGGCGGCTTCCGCTCTCGAAGCCGACCAGGCGGTCGTCGATGCCCTCCAGGGCGTGCGGCCGGTGCCGGACGACCGCGGGGACGTGGTCGCCCGCGGTGGCCACGTCGGGGAAGCCGAGGACGACCAGCGACAGGTGCTCGGGCACGGGCACCAGCTCGAGCTCCGCCCGCAACACCGTCACCAGGGTGGACTCGGAGCCGACGAGCAGGGCGGCGAGGTCGGGCCCCGCGTCGGGCAGCAGCGCGTCCAGGTTGTAGCCGGACACCCGGCGCGGGATCCGCGGGAAGCGCCGCCGCACCAGGTCGCCGTACGCGTCCCGCAGCGCGGCGAGACCGCGGTGGATCTCCCCGGCGCGGCCCGGCTCGGCGCACCGCCGCGCCCACTCCCGCGGGTCGGTCCTGCCCACCCACATCCGGGTGCCGTCGTAGGTGAGCACCTCCAGGCGGCTGACGTTGTCCGCGACCTTGCCGTACGCCTGGGCGGTGGCGCCGCAGGCGTTGTTGCCGACCATGCCGCCGACGGTGCAGTTGGCGTGGGTGGAGGGGCGCGGCCCGAACTGGAGGCGGTGCCCGGCGAGCGCGCGGTTCAGCTCGTCGAGCACCAGCCCCGGCTCGGCCACGCAGCGGCGCCGCCCGGGGTCCACGGACACCAGGCGGTGGCAGTACTTGCTCCAGTCGATGACCACCCCGGTGTTGCAGCACTGCCCGGCCAGGCTGGTGCCGCCGCCCCGGGACAGCACCGGCGCCGCGTACTCGCGGCACACCGCGACGGCGGCCACGGCGGCGTCCACGGTGCGGGGCAGCACCACGCAGAGGGGCACCTGGCGGTAGTTGGAGGCGTCGGTGCTGTAGACGGCGCGGCTGCCGCGGTCGAACCGCACCTCCCCGTCCACCCGCCGCCGCAGCTCCCGCTCCAGCCCTCGCGTGTCCACCTCCGGCGCCCGTTCCCGCCGCACCACGGGCATGGGCAGATCGATCGCGGCCAACCGCTCGCTCCCTCCTGATCGGCCCCCGTGCCCCCGCACCCCGGCCTCCGGACCGGGGCGCGGTGCCGGGTAACCCGGAGCGGGCGGGCGGAAACGTGACGGGGCGGCGGGCGGGGGCGGCTCGCGGCGCGGCGGGCGGCGCGCGGGGGGCGTACGTCCCGCGGGCCGGTGCCGGACGGCCCGCGGAAGCGGGCGCCCGTCCCGCCGCCCCGGCGCCTTCCCGGCCCCCGCTCCCCCGCCCCCGTCTCCGCGCCGGGCCCGCTCACCCCCGGCCGACTCCCGCCGGCCGGCGGGGCTCCCCCTGCTCGTGGTCGTAGAGCTGGGTGGCGATGGAGTTCAGGGCGCGGTCCAGGACGCGGCGGTCCTCGGCCTGCGGGTAGTCGCGGCCCAGGCGGCGGGAGAGCCAGTCCTTCCAGGCGGCGCTGATCCGGTCGGCCTCCCACCGGCCGCGGGTGGTGAGGGTCACCCGGTCCCCGTCCAGGCCGAGGAACCCCTCCCGCTCCATCGCGGCGAACGCGGGCCGCAGCACGTCGGGCGGCAGGTCGTGGTGGTCGGCGACGGCCCGCAGGGAGGCGTGGCCGCCGACGGTGGAGCGCCAGTGGACCTCGCGGATCACCCACGCCTCGCCGAGGCCGAGCGCGCTGCCTGAGGCGGCCAGCACCTCGGGGGCGGCCCGGCGGCGCTCCCGGAACAGCAGGGCGGCCACGGCCTGCTCGAGCTGCCGTTCCGAGTCGGCGGTGGTGGGCGCGGAGAAGCCCTCGCCGATGTCGGAGGCGGCGGACTGGAACGGGTCGCGCAGCGCCACCTGCTTCAGCATCAGGGCGACCACGAGGCCGAGCAGCGCCACCGGCGTCACCCACTGGAACACCGACGCGATGGTGTCGGCGTACGCCTCGATGACCGGGCGGGCGGCGGCGGCCGGCAGGGTGTGCAGCGCCTCGGGGTCCTGCGCCTGCTCGGCGGTGACGCCGGGGGTGCGGGCGAGGGCGTCGTCCAGGTTGGGCTCCAGCCGGGAGGCGTACAGGGTGCCGAAGACGGCGGCGCCGAAGCAGTTGCCGAGGGTGCGGAAGAACGCCACGCCCGAGGTGGCCACGCCCAGGTCGTGGTAGGGCACGGTGTTCTGCACGGTGATGGTGAGCACCTGCCCGGCGCAGCCGATGCCGAGCCCGAGCACCAGGATGTACAGCGCCTCGGTGAGGGGCGTGGTGCCGACGTCCATGGTGGACATCAGGAACAGCCCGGCCGCCATGACGGCCGTGCCGAGCACGGGGAACACCTTGTACCGCCCGGTGCGGCTGACCAGGACCCCGCTGACGAAGGACGTGGCGAGGATCCCGGCCTCCATCGGCAGGATCCTGACCCCGGACATGGTCGCCGTGTCGCCGTCCACGAACTGGAGGAACGTCGGCAGGTAGGTCAGGGCGCCCAGCATGGCGAAGCCGACGACGAAGCTGAGCACGGCGCACACGGCGAACACCGGGTTGGCGAACAGGTGCATGGGCAGGGTGGGTTCCCTGGCCCGCAGCTCGACGGCGGCGAACACGGCGAGGATCACCGCGGCGGCCGCGAACAGGCCGATGATCACCGGGGAGTTCCACGGGTGGATGGTGCCGCCCCAGCTCGCGGCGAGGATCAGCGCGGCCGTGCCCGCCGCGATCAGGGCGATCCCCGGGTAGTCGATCACCGGTTTGCGGCCGGTGCGGATCCGCGGCAGCCACCGCTCGGTCATGGCGAGCATGACCACGGCCATGGGGACGTTGACGTAGAAGCACCACCGCCACGACAGGTTGTCGGTGAGCACACCGCCGAGCAGGGGCCCGCCGACCGTGGCGGTGCCGAAGACCGCGCCGATGGCGCCCTGGTACCTGCCGCGCTCCCGCAGCGGGATGATGTCGGCGATCAGCGCCATGGCGGTGACCATGAGGCCGCCGCCGCTCAGGCCCTGGACGACGCGGGCGCCGATGAGCACGGGCATGCTCTGGGCGAGCCCGGCGACGACGGATCCGGCGACGAACACCAGGCCGTTGACCTGGAACACCGGTTTGCGCCCGAGCAGGTCGCCGAGCCGGCCGACGAGGATGGTGCCGACGGCCTCCGCCAGCAGGTAGGCGGTGACGACCCAGGACATGTGCCCGCCGCCGCCGAGGTCGCCGACGATGCTCGGCAGCGCCGTGGACACGATCGTCGTGTCGATCGCGGCCATCAGCATGCCCGCGGCGATGGCCACGAACACGATGTTGGCGCGGCGCCGGTCGAACTCCGGCGGGGCGTTGCGGGCCGGTGCCGTCCCGGTGGTCATGGTCATTGCGGTTCACGCTCCTCGGGAGCGGGCACTGGTCGGCGTGGCGGTGGCGCCGGGCCGGGGGCCGCCGGTCAGAACCGGTCGGCGTCCCACAGGACCCAGTCGCGGGCGGGCAGCAGGGCGCGCAGCGGCTCGGGGGCCGAGTCCGGCGCGCCGCCGAGCATCAGGCGGGCGAGCCCGGCCGGGGAGCAGTGCAGCGGGTCGGTGACGGCGGGCTCGGGCAGCAGCCGCACACCGCTCGGCGCGGCCCGCAGGAACAGCAGGGCCGGGGTGGGCGGGAGGGGATGGGCCGGGGTGGGCGGGAGGAGAGGGGCCGGGGTGGGCGGGCCGACGGCGATGTCCAGGGCGGGCATGCCGGTGTCGGCCATCCGGGCGCTGAGCACGCTCGCGAGCGCCCCGGTGAGGGCCTGGGGGCTGAGCACGCGCAGCATCGGTCCCGGGACGGTGGTGGTCAGCGGGTTTCCGTCGGGTTCGAGCAGCAGCCGCTGGGACGGCGGGAACGGGCCGCGCACCGCGCCGCCGGGCGCGACGGCGGTGAGCAGGGCGCGGGCGGTGTCCCGGTCGCCGCGCAGCACGGCGAGCTCCCGCACGTCGGTGTGCGGCCCGTCCGGGGTGCGGCGGGCGCGGACGTAGCCGGTGAGGGCGCCGGAGCGGTCGTGGGCGAGCAGGAAGCCCGCGGTGTCCTCGCCGGGGCCGCAGAGCTGGGCCCGCCACAGGGCGGTGTCGCGGACGGTGGTGCCGGACAGGGCGGCGCCGTAGCGGCGGGCGAAGCGCTCCACCCGCGGCAGGTCGCGCTCGGCGTGGAACGCGGTGACGGACTTGCCCCGGGCGCGGTGCGGCGGCAGGCGCGCGGTGGTGGTCTCCAACTGGAGGGTGTCGAAGCCGTGCGCGGTGTACGGGTCCGGCCGCTCGGGCCACACCAGGGCGAACGCGTGCCGCCGCGCGGCCGCGCAGGCGGCGAGCGCGGCGGCGAGCAGCCTGCCGGTGTGGCCGTGCCCGCGGTGCCCGGCGGCGGTGACGGCGTCGCCGATCCCGGCCACCGGCAGCCGTCCGCCGCCCACCCGCAGCACACGGGGGTGCAGCCGCAGGTGGGCGACGAGGGAGCCGTCGTCGGCCGTGGTGATCCAGGAGTGCTCGGGCCGGTACCCGCACTCGGGCAGGTAGCGGGGTTCGACGTGGGAGCGCGGCGGGCCGTGCCGGGTGAGCAGGTCCACGATCCGCTCCACATCCTCGGCGCGCGCCGGGCGCGGTCCGCCGGTCAACCCGCGCCCCCGGGGGCGGGGCCGTGCCGGGCCGGGGCGGGCGGCGCCGGGGTCCGTGCGGCGCCGCCCGGCGGGGCGGGTTCCCGGGTCGGACGGGCCATGGCTGCTGCTCCCTCGCTCGTCGGCCGGTGCGGTGTGCGCCACCGCCGGGTCGCCGCCAGGTCGGGCCGGCACCTCGTCGGGGCGTGGAGTCGCCGGGCCGGGGCGGCCGTGCGGGCGTGCGGTGTTCCCGCCCGGGGCGGCTCCGGCGCGCGGGGCTACGCGGCGGCCACCGGCGCGGCGTGTCCCGGCCGCCCGTGTCCCGCCGCCCGTGCCCCGGCACCCGGCGTCGCGCGCCGGGCCCGGCACCGCCGTCGCGGCGGCGGCCCGCCGCCCGCCGGTGCGCACCGGCCAGGGCTCTTCCCCAGCAGTACAGCAGAGATCCCGCGACTTCGCCGCGCGCGGCGAGCCCCGCGGGCGGCGCCCGGATCGGCCAGCGCGCCGCCGCGTCCGGCCGCCGCCCGTCCTCCGGCCGGCGGGGCGGCTCGCGGGGCCGCCCCCGCCCGCCCTCACCCGTTCGGGCGAACCGGCCGCCGTCGCGGCGTCAGCCGGGGTGCGGCCCCGTGCGGTTCTCGGCCGGCTCCCGCGCCCCCGGGGGCGCCGCGGGCTGCGGGGTCCGGGGTCCTGGCGGGGCCGGGGCGTGGCGGGCGGCGGGTGCCCGGGTCACCGTTCGAGGACGAGGGCCAGGCCCTGGCCGACGCCGATGCACAGCGCCGCGAGCCCGGTGCCGGAACCGGCGGCGGCCAACTGGTGGGCGACGGCCCCGGCGAGGCGGGCGCCGGACGCGCCCAGCGGGTGGCCGAGGGCGATGGCGCCGCCGCGGGGGTTGACCACGGCGGGGTCCAGGTCGGGCCAGTGGGCCAGGCAGCCGAGCGCTTGGGCGGCGAACGCCTCGTTGAGCTCGAAGGTGGCCAGGTCGCCGAAGCCGGCGCCGGCCCTGGCCAGCGCCCGCCGGACGGCCTCCACCGGGCCCAGGCCGAAGAGCTGCGGCTCGACGCCGGTGACCGCGCTCGCCCTGACCCGGGCCAGCGGCTCGCGTCCGACGGCGCGCAGCCCCGCCTCGTCGCACAGCAGCAGCGCGGCGGCGCCGTCGTTGAGCGGCGAGGAGTTGCCCGCGGTGACGGTGCCGCCCTCGGCGCGGAAGGACGGCTTGAGCTTGGCGAGCTTCTCCGGCGAGGTGTCGTCGCGGATCGACTCGTCCCGCGCCGACTCCACGCCCGGGTACGGCACGACCTCGTCCGCGTAGGCGCCCTCGGCCCAGGCCCGCGCCGCCTTGCGGTGGCTGTCCAGCGCGAACGCGTCCTGCTCCGCCCGGCCGATGCCGTGCTTGTCGGCGATCAGCTCGGCGCCCTCCCCCAGTGGGACGGTCCACTCGGCGGGCATCCGCGGGTTGGTCATCCGCCAGCCCAGGGTGGAGGAGTACAACTGCTGGTGGCCCGCGGGGAAGCCCTTCTCCGGCTTGGGCAGCACCCACGGGGCGCGGCTCATCGACTCCACTCCCCCGGCCAGCACCACCGACGCGTCGCCGACCGCGATCGCGCGGGCCGCCTGGATCACCGCCTCCAGGCCAGAGCCGCACAGCCGGTTGACGGTGGTGCCGGGCACGGTGACGGGCAGGCCCGCGAGCAGCACCGCCATCCGGGCGACGTCCCGGTTGTCCTCGCCCGCCCCGTTGGCGTTGCCGAACACCACGTCGTCGATCCGCTCCGGGTCGAGGGCGGGGCTGCGCCCGACCAGCGCCCCGACCACGTGCGCGGCCAGGTCGTCCGGACGGACCCCGGCGAGCGCGCCGCCGTACCTGCCGATCGGGGTGCGGACGGCGTCGACGATGTACACGTCGCGGAGCCGGTCCTGGTCACTCATCGGGTTCCTTCCGTCGTGGCGGCCTTCAGCGCGCGCAGGTGCGCGAGCTCTTCCTGGGTGGGCGGCGGGGTGGTGCCCACGGTGGCGGCGCACCTCAGCTCCCAGCCGGTGGCGGCCCGCACCCGCTCCACGGTGACACCGGGGTGCACGTCGGTGAGGACCAGCTCGGCGGTGGCCGGGTCGGGCCGCAGCACGCCGAGGTCGGTGATGACGGCGACGGGTCCGGCGCCGGGCAGCCCCAGTCCGGACCGGTCCCGCGGCCCGGAGCCGTGGCCCGGCGTGGTGACGAAGTCGATCCGCTCCACGAAGCCGCGCCGGGAGTGGCGCAGCACCATCAGCACCTTCCCGCAGTTCGCGGCGATCTCCGGGGCACCGCCCGCGCCGGGCAGGCGTCCCTCGGGCCGGTCCGGGCCGCGGTCGATGACGGTGGTGTTGATGTTGGCGAACCGGTCCACCTGGGCGGCGCCGAGGAAGCCCACGTCGATCCGGCCGCCCTGGAGCCAGTAGTTGAACATCTCCGGGACGGAGACCACGGCGTCGGCGGTGTCGGCGAGCTCGCCGTCGCCGATGGACAACGGCAGCCGGGTCGGCTTGGAGCCGATGGCGCCGGACTCGTAGACCAGCACCAGGCCGGGGTTGACGGTGCGGCGGGCCAGGTTGGCGGCGGTGCTCGGCAGGCCGATCCCGACGAAGCAGGTCCGCGCGCCCGCCAGCGCGCGGGCGGCGTTCACCTCCATGACCTCGTCGGGGGTGACCTCCTCCGCCGCCAGCGGGCCTGTTATCCGCGTCATCTCGGGGTCGCTCCCGCCGCCTCGCGCACGTGCTCCTCCAGCCAGGCGGTGAACGTCTCCCGATCCCGGGAGATCGCGTCCCACTGCCGGTAGAAGGCGTTGTCCCGCACCGAGTACCCGCTCGCGTACGAGGGGGCGGCCCCGCCCGGCACCACGGCGACCGCGGTGACCACCCAGCCCGGCAGCACGATCGCGCCGGGCACCGGCCCCAGGTCGTCCACGAGCTCCTCCACGGTCACCAGCACCCGCCGCGCGGCCAGCGCGGCCTCCTTCTGCACCCCGAGCAGCCCCCACAACTGCACATTCCCGCGGCGGTCGGCGCGCTGGGCGTGGATCACCGTGACGTCCGGGTTGACCGCCGCCACCGCGGCCAGCTCCTCGCCGGTGAACGGGCAGGTCACCGTGGCGACGGTGTCCGTGCGCCCGGGGATGTCGCTGCCCCGGTACCCGCGCAGCACGGCGAACGGCAGCCCGGAGGCACCGGCCACATACCTGTTCGCCATCCCGGCGTGGCTGTGCTCGTCCAGCTCCAGGGGCCGGGGCCACCCGTTCTCCACGGCGTCCCTGAACCGGTGCAGGGACCCGACGCCCGGGTTGCCGCCCCAGGAGAACACCAGCTTCCCGGCTGCCCCCGCCCCGATGAGCTGGTCGTAGATCACGTCCGGGGTCATCCGGACCAGGGTGAGATCCGTGATCCGCTGCCGGATCACCTCGTGCCCCGCCGCGAAGGGGATCAGGTGCGTGAACCCCTCCATCGCGACGGTGTCCCCGTCGTGGACCAGCTCGGCGACGGCGTCGCGGAGCGTACAGATCTCAGCCATCGGCCACTTCCGTTCCCGGTTCCCTCTCGCGCTCGCCGGTGGCGAGGCTCCCGGTCGCGCGGTTCTCGGCGGCGCGGGCCTCGGTCACGCGGTTTCCGGTCGCACGACTTCCGGTCGCACGACTTCGGGCCCCGTTCGCCCAGTGAACTTAAGTTCACAACATGCGGGAGCCAGTCTCGTCCGGCCCGACGCCCCTGTCAACGCCCCACACCCGAAACCGGCCCACCGCGCCGGACGGCGACCGCCCGCGCCCCGGGCGCGGGCCCACCCGCACGAGCGGCCGGCAGGCGCGCCCCCGCTCGAACATCCCAGCGCCCCGGACCCCCTCCGAGCGGATTTCGGGGGTGGCGGGCTTTGTTCGTTCTTGACGGTCGCTTGACCCGGGTATGAATGGGCGGGCTGCCGCGGGAAAGGCGTCCCTCAGGCGGCCAACACCCCAGCGAAAGAGGGAGAGCATGCCCCCTGGCGTCACCGTCACGCGGTCAGTGATCGACTCCGGGCCGGGCCGGGCGCCCTGTGTCGGGTATCTGTTCCTCCCCCGGGAGGCCCCCGCGCCGGTGCCGTGCGTGGTGCTGGGGCACGGCTTCACCGGCACCCAGGACCGGCTGCGCGGCAGCGCCGAGCACTTCGCCGCCCGCGGCATGGCGGCGCTGACCTTCGACTACCGGGGCTTCGGCGAGAGCGGCGGCGAGCCCCGCCAGGTCGTCAGCGTCAAGGCCCAGCTCGCGGACTTCCGCGCCGCCGTCGCCCACGTCCGCGGCCTTCCGGGGATCGACCCGGACCGGGTCGGCGTGTGGGGCAGCTCCCTGGGCGGCGGCCACGCGATCACGCTCGCCGCGGAGGACCCGCGGATCGCCGCGGTGGTGGCGCAGGTGCCGTTCAACGGGTTCCCGAAGCGGGTGGAGGGCCGCCCGGCGGCGTCCACCGCGAAGCTGCTCGCGGCGATGGTCAGGGACGCGGTGCGGGGCCGGCTCGGCCGTCCCCCGCTGTATGTGAAGGCCGTCGGGTCGGAGGGCGAGCCGGCGGTGATGGCCGGTTCCGAGGCGCGGCGGACGATCGAGGCGATGGACAGCGAGCAGTGGGAGAACCGGGTCGCCCCGCGGTCCCTGCTGGAGATGATGCGGTACCGGCCGGGCCGGGTGGCGCGCCGGATCACCGCGCCCGCGCTGGTGTGCGTGGGCGAGTTCGACCGGGAGACCACGAGCCGGTCGCAGCGGCAACTGGCCGAGGGGCCGCGGGCGGAGCTGAGGCGGTACCCGGTCGCCCACTTCGACTTCTACCGGCCGGATATGCGGGAGAGGCTGCTGGAGGAGCAGGCGGACTTCTTCGCGAAGGCGCTGCTGGCGTGAGCCGCGCCGCCGGCGTGCGGTTCGCCGCTCCCGCCCTGCGCGCCCGCGGGGGGCCGGCCGCGCAGGGGTGCGCGGCCGGCGGGTCACCGTGCGGCGCGCTCGGCCCGGTGCTTGCGCCACTCGACCACGATGTCGTCGAGCTTGGGCATGACGAACAGCGCGAAGTCCTGGATGTCGGTGAGCCGCTGCCTGGCCCCGGGGCCGAGGTCCCCGATCTGCTCGATGTCGCGCAGGGCGCCCTCGGCGAAGTCGCGCATCCAGCGGCTGCGGATGCCGAGGACCGCGGGCCAGGGGTCGTCCCTGAGGCAGTACAGGTCGCGGCGCGACCCGGGCACGGTCTCCCGGGTGATCAGGCCGATGCGCACCAGGGTCTGCACGGCGGTGGAGACCGTGCCGGAGCTGATGGACAGCCGCTCGCCGATCTCGGCGGCGGTGAGCGCGCCGTCGGGGGAGGCGATGAGGGCGGCGAACACCCGGGCCGACATCCTGGGCAGGCCGACCTCGGCGAACCTGCCGCCGAGGTACTCCACGGCCCGGCTCTCGCCCTTGGCCGGCGGCTCCGCCTCAGGGCCGGCGGGCCGCTGCCCTGCTCTGTTCGCTCGGCTGTTCGCCTGACTGCTTGTGGACACGGTGCCACCTCCTGCCCCACACCCTAACCGACGCTTCGATCTCTTCGAATTCTCGCAGATTTCTGAAAGCTCCACTATGCTGCGGCCATGACGACGCCCATCTCCATATCCTCACTGGTCAAGGCGTTCGGCCCCACGCGGGCGCTTGACGGCCTGGATCTGACGGTCCGGGCCGGTGAGGTCCACGGCTTCCTCGGGCCCAACGGCGCCGGCAAGACCACGACGATCAGAATCCTGCTCGGGCTGCTGCGCGCCGACTCCGGGAGGGTGTCGCTGCTCGGCGGCGATCCGTGGCAGGACGCGGTGGAGCTGCACCGGCGGCTGGCCTACGTCCCGGGGGACGTCACGCTGTGGCCGAACCTGTCGGGCGGCGAGGTCATCGACCTGCTGGGCCGGCTGCGGGGCGGGGCCAGCGCGCAGCGCAGGGACGAGCTGATCGCGCGGTTCGAGCTCGACCCCACCAAGAAGGGCCGCGCCTACTCCAAGGGCAACCGGCAGAAGGTCGCCCTGGTGGCCGCCCTCGCCTCCGACGTGGAGCTGCTGATCCTGGACGAGCCGACGTCGGGGCTCGACCCCCTCATGGAGTCGATCTTCCAGGACTGTGTCGCGGAGGAGCGGCGCAGGGGCCGGACGATCCTGCTGTCCAGCCACATCCTGTCCGAGGTGGAGAAGCTCTGCGACCGGGTGAGCATCATCCGCGGCGGCCGGACCGTCGAGTCGGGCACCCTGACGGAGCTGCGGCACCTGACGCGGACGTCCATCCAGGCCGAGCTGGACGGGCCGGCGGACGACCTGTCGCGGCTCCCGGGGGTGCACCAGGTGCACGTGGACGGCAACCGGGTGAAGTTCGACGTCGACTCCGGTGAGCTGAACAACGCCGTGCGGCACCTGACGACGTTCGGCCTGCGCAGCCTGGTCAGCCAGCCGCCGACGCTGGAGGACCTGTTCATGCGCCACTACAGCACCGCGGCCGACGAGCCCGCCCGTGACGTGGAGGCGGCGCGTTGAGCGGGGACTACGCCGGCACGGCCGCGCTGCTGCGGCTGGCCGTGCGGCTGGACCGGGTGCGGGCGACCGCGTGGATCTGCGGCATCACCCTGTTCACCGTCGCGTCGGCCTCCAGCAACAACGACCTGTACGCCACCGCGGAGGAGCGGGCGGAGTTCGCCGAGAGCGTGGAGGCCAACCCGGCCATGCTGGCGCTGGGCGGGCGGGCCTTCGACCTGTCCACCGAGGGCGGCATCAACGCCTATCAGCTCGTCGCGTTCATGGGGACGCTGATCGGTCTGATGAGCGTGCTGCTCGTGGTGCGGCACACCCGCGCCGAGGAGGAGAGCGGCCGGGCGGAGCTGGCCGGGTCCGCCGTCGTCGGCCGCAAGGCGTGGCTGGCCAGCGCGCTGCTGCTGGTGACGGGCATCAACCTGGTGATCGCGCTGCTGACGGCGCTCGGGCTCATCGGCATCGGCCTGCCCGCGGGCGGGTCGTTCGCGTACGCGGCGGGGTGCGCGGGCATCGGCGTGTTCTTCGCCGTCACCGCGGGCGTAACCGCCCAGCTCACCGACCACGGGCGGGCCGCCAACGGCCTGGCCTGCGCGGTGCTGGGCCTGGCGTATCTGCTGCGGGCGACGGGTGACGCGGCCAGCGGGTCGGACAACGGGGTCCTGTCCTGGCTGACCTGGCTGTCCCCCGTGGGCTGGGCGGAGATGGCACGCCCCTACGCCGACGAGCGCTGGTGGGTGCTTGGCCTGTTCGCCGTGGCGGTGGGCGTGCTGGTGGCGGCGGTGGGGGTGCTCGCGGACCGGCGGGACATCGGCGCCGGGGTGCTGCCGCCGAAGCTGGGCCCGGCGACGGCGGCGCCTTCGCTGAACGGCCCGCTGGCTCTGGCGTGGCGGCTCCAGCGCGGCTCGGTGCTGGGCTGGGCGGCGGGCTTCGCGGTGGTCGGCGCGGCCTTCGGGGCGGTCGCCGACAGCATGGTGAACATCGCCGAGGACAACCCGGACATCGACGAGCTGCTGCGGGACCTCGGCGGCAGCGGCGACATCGTGGACGTCTTCCTGGCGACCATCGCGTCCCTGATCGGCATCGTCGCGGGCGCCTACGCGGTGCAGTCCGCGCTGCGCCTGTCCGGTGAGGAGTCCACCCACCGGGCGGACCCGATCCTCACCACCCCGGTCCGGCGGGTGCGCTGGGCGGCGAGCCATCTGGTGGTGGCCGCGCTGGGCACGGTGGTGATGCTCACCGTCGCGGGTCTCGCCGCCGGGCTCGCGCACGGCCTCAACAGCGGTGACCTGGGCGGTGAGCTGCCTCGGCTGCTCGGGGCGATGCTGGCGCAGGTGCCCGCGGTGTGGACGCTGGTCGGCCTGTCCGCGCTGCTGTTCGGGTTGCTGCCGAGGTATGCGGCGGTGAGTTGGGCGGTGCTGGCGGTGGTGCTGGTGATCGGCCAGTTCGGTGAGCTGCTCCAGTTGGACCAGGCGGTGCTGAACCTGTCGCCGTTCACCCATGTGCCGGACCTGCCCGCGGCGGACTTCGACACCGTGCCGCTGCTGTGGCTGACCCTGCTGGCGGCGGCGCTCACCGCGGCCGGGCTGGGCGGCTTCAGGCGGCGCGACGTCGCCTGACGGCCCGCGATCACCTGTGGTCGCGGGAGGGCCCCGGTCCCGGCGGTGTGTCACCGTCCGGGACCGGGGCCCTCGCCGTGTGCGGGCGGCGGGTCAGCGGGCGACGGTGCCGCCCGCCTTGACGAACTGCCGCATCTGCGCGGCGATGGCCCGGCTGATCCGCCGGTCGTGCTCGGTCTCCGGCGGCAGCGCGGTGAACAGCGCCTTGGCGCGGGCGGCGAGCGGCTCGGCCATGCTGCGGTCGGTGATGATGTGCAGCTTGCCCGCCTTCACTCCGGCGACGAGCATCGCCCCGACCTCGTCCGGCGGCAGCCCCAGGTGCCGCAGGTAGTTCTCCTGCTCGGCCAGCAGGGCCTCCCGCGCCGCGGCCTGCTCCTCGCTCAGCCCCGCCACCGGGACCCTGCTGCCCGCGGCGCGCCCGGTAGCCACCATGTTGGACGCCACCGGCCCGGGGCACAGCACCGACACCCCGACGGGCAGGCCCTCGTGGTGCAGTTGCTTGGCCAGGGCCTCGGACAGGCCGATCACCCCGGCCTTGGACCCCTCGTACATGTAGCCGGTCTGCCCGCCGGTGGGGGCGAGCCCCGCGGCTGAGGCGGTGTTGACGACGTGTCCGGGCCCGCCCCGCCGGATCATGCGGGGCAGGAACGTCTGGATGCCGTTGACGACGCCGCCGAGGTTGGTGCCGAGGATCAGGTCCCACAGCTCGTAGCTCATGGCCGACACCGGGTAGCCGCCGCCCACTCCGGCGTTGTTGCACAGCAGCGCCACCGGGCCGAGCCGTTCCTCGGCCGCGTCGGCGGCGCGGGCCCAGGCGGCCCGGTCGCCGACGTCCAGGGTGAACGTCTCCACCCGGGTCACCGGGGCCAGCTCGGACCTCGCCGCCTCCAGCGCCGCCTCGTCGATGTCCGCGAGGGCCAGCCGCATGCCCTCCCGGGCGAGGTTGCGGGCGATGCCCAGGCCGATGCCCTGGGCGCCGCCGGTGACGAAGGCGGTCCTTCCAGCGAGATCCTGCACGTGTCGCTCCTCTTCGTTCCGTCCTGTGTCGGTCAGCCGTGGGACCGCTCGGTGAGCCACTGGTCGACGGCGTGGGCCGCGCCGACCGCGTTGTGCCCCTCCATGACCGTGAAGTGGTCGCCGGGCACGTCGGCCGCGGTGTGCGGGAACGGCCACTGCGCGCGCCGCCCGGCCACGTCGGCGTCCTGGCTCAGCGGGTCGGCGGCCCGCACCAGCAGGGTGGGCGCCGCCACCTGCCGCTGGGCGAAGTCCATGGCCAGGTAGCGGGCGCGGGCGGTCACCCAGGCGTCGCCCCAGTTCTCGCCCTGCCGGTCCTCCTGCCCGATGCGGTCGAGCAGCCCGGCGAGGATGGTGGACGACCAGGTGTCCAGGTCGAAGCCGCCGGCGGTGTCCCACCAGTGGGTGTCGATCATCACCAGGCCCGCGGGCCCGTGCCCGGTCTCCTCCAGGTGCCGGGCGACGGCGGCGGCGATCAGGCCGCCGCTGGAGTAGCCGAGCAGCGCGAACGGCTCGTCGCCGGTGTTCTGCCGGATCGCCTCCGCCTGGACGCGCACCAGCGCGTCCAGGTCCGCGGGCAGCGCCTCCCCGGTGGTGAACCCGGGCAGGGTGGCCACCGACACCGTCCTGCGGTCGGCGAACGCGGACGCGAACGTGACGTACTGGTAGGCGCTGGGCTTCCACGCGAACGAGGGGAAGCACACCAACTGCGGCGCGGCGGAGCCCCTGGCCAGCCGGACCAGTTGCGGCAGTTTCGTCAGCTCCTCGGGCGAGGAGAACGACGGCCGGAACTCGGCGGCGGTCCGCAGCACGGCCCCGATCTCCGGGAACCTGCCCTCCCGGCACGCCTGGAGGAACAGCCCGCTGAGCGAGTCGGGCGCGGTGCCCTCGGCGGGCGCGGCGACCGGCGGCGCCGCGGCGGCGGGCCCGCCCGCGGGCGCGGCGCCGCCCAGTTCGCGGCCCAGGTGGTCGGCCAGGGCGGCCGGGGTGGGGTGGTCGAAGATCAGCGTCGCGGCCAGTTCCAGGCCGGTGGCGGCCTTCAGCCGGTTGCGCAGCTCGACCGCGGTCAGCGAGTCGAAGCCCAGCGACAGGAACTCCCGGCCGGTGTCGAGCGCCGCCGGGTCCGGGTGGCCGAGCACGGCTGCGACGTGGTCCCGGACCAGGGTGAGCAGCGCCCGCCCCCGGTCGTCCGCGCCGAGCCCGGCGAGCCGCCCGGCCAGGTCGGACGGGGACTCGGCCGCGCCGGTCGCCACCACCGCCCGCCGCCTGGCGGGACCGGCCAGCTCCCGCAGCAGCGGCGGCACCGCCCGCCCGCCGGGACCGCCGCGCAGCGCGGCCACGTCCAGGGCGGCGGTGACCGCGCACGCCTCGTCGGAGCGCACCGCCGCGTCGAACAGGGCGAGCCCCCGCTCCGTGGTCAGCGGCAGCAGCCCGCCCCGCGCCATGCGCGCCTGCTCCTGCCGACCCACCTTGTCCGTCATGCCGCTGGCCTGCTCCCAGTAGCCCCAGGCGAGGGACGTGGCGGGCAGGCCGTGGGCGCGGCGGTGGTGGGCGAGGGCGTCCAGGAAGACGTTGGCGGCGGCGTAGTTGGCCTGCCCGGGCCCGCCGAAGACACCGGAGGCGGAGGAGTACAGGGCGAACATGCCCAGGTCGGCGTCCCGCGTCAGCTCGTGCAGGTTGACGGCGGCCTCGACCTTGGGCCGCCACACGCGGGCGAGCTGGTCGGGGGTGAGGGAGGTGAGCACACTGTCGGCGAGGACGCCCGCGGCGTGGACGACACCGGTGAGGGGACGGTCGTCGGGGATGGCGGCAAGGAGGGCGGCGAGCCGGTCGCGGTCGGCGGCGTCGCAGGCCACCACTTCCGCTCGGGCTCCCGACGACGCGAGTTCGGCGACGAGCTCCGCCGCGCCCGGCGCGTCCGGGCCGGAACGGCTCGTCAGCAGCAAGTTCCGCACCCCGTGCTCGGTGACCAGGTGCCGGGCCAGCAGCGAGCCCAGGGTGCCCGTCCCGCCGGTGACCAGCACCGTCCCGTCCGGGTCCAGCGCACGCGGCATCGTCAGCACGACCTTGCCCACATGCCGGGCCTGACTCATGAACCGGAACGCCTCAGGCGCCCGCCGCACGTCCCACGTCCGCACCGGCAGCGGGGTCAGCACACCCCGCTCGAACAGGTCGGTGAGTTCGCGCAGGGTCTGCCGGATCCGCTCCGCGCCCGCCTCGCTCAGCTCGAACGCGGTGTAGGCGACGCCGGGGTGGTCCTGGGCGACCTGCGCGGGGTCGCGCAGGTCGGTCTTGCCCATCTCCACGAACCGGCCGCCGCGCGGCAGCAGGTCCAGGGAGGCGTCCACGAACTCCCGGGCCAGGGAGTTGAGCACCACGTCCACCCCGCGCCCACCGGTGGCGGCCAGGAACTTCTCCCGGAAGTCCACATCCCGCGAGTTGGCGATCTCCGACTCGGCCAGGCCGAGCGAGCGCAGAACGTCCCACTTGCCGGGGCTGGCCGTGGCGAACACCTTCGCACCGAAGTGCCGGGCCAACTGGATCGCCGCCATGCCCACCCCACCGGCGCCCGCGTGCACCAGCACCGTCTCCCCGGCCTTGACGCCCGCCAGGTCCACCAGGCCGTAGTACGCCGTCAGGAACACCACCGGCACCGACGCGGCCTGCTCGAACGACCAGCCGTCGGGCACGGGGACGACGACGCGCGGGTCCGTCACCACCAGGGGGCCGTAGCCCTGTGTCATCAGGCCCATCACGCGGTCCCCCGGCGCGAAGTCGGTGACGCCCTCGCCGACCTCCACGACGACACCCGCGCCCTCGCTGCCCAGCACCGGCTTGCCCGGGTACATGCCCAGGCTCAGCAGGACGTCGCGGAAGTTCACGCCCGCGGCCCGTACCGCCACCCGGATCCGGCCGGGGGCCAGTGGCGCCGCCGCCTCGGGCGCGGGCACCAGGGCCAGGCCCTCCAGGGTGCCGGAGCCGGTGGTGTCCAGCCGCCAGGCGGGCTCGCCCGCGGGCGGCGCCAGGGCGCCCCCGGAGGCGGCCCGCGCCAGCCGGGGCACCAGCACCTCGCCGCCCCGGATCGCGGCCTGCCACTCCCCGGTGTCCAGCGCGGCCGTGACCGCGGCGGGCACCAGGTCGGCGGCCACCCCGCCGTCCTCGGCCGGGTCCAGGTCCACGAGGACGAACCGGCCCGGGTGCTCCGAGTGCGCGGAGCGCAGCAGGCCCCACACGGGAGCCGCGGCCAGGTCCGTCACGTCGGCGCCGCCGCTCGCGGCGACCGCGCCCCGGGTGACGACGACCAGCCGCGACTCGGCGAGGCCCTCCTCGGCCAGCCACTCCTGGAGGACGCCGAGCACCTGCGCCGTGACCTGCTCGGCGGCCTGGGCGGTGCCGTGCTCGCCGGACGGCGCCGCGGGCACGTACAGCGCCACCTGCGGCGCGGGCACGCCCCACTCCAGCACCTCCCGGACCCCGGCGACGTCCGGGTAGGCGTCCAGCGCGAGGCCCGCCCCCTGCACGGCGGCGCCCAGGCCGAACGCGTCGTCGCCCAGCACCGCCCAGATGGCGTGCCGCACCGCCTCCGGGTCGCAGAGGGCCGGCGCCCACCTGACCCGGAACAGCGCGTCCCGCTCGGGCGCGCCGGCCGCCGCCAACTGCCGTGCCGTGACCGGGCGGACCAGCAGCGACTCCACGGCGGCGACCGGGGCGCCGGTGCCGTCGGCCAGGTCCAGCGCGAGCGCGTCGGCGCCGGTGGCCCTGATCCGCACCCGCAGCCGGTCGGCGCCGGTGGCGAACAGGGTCACGCCGGTCCAGGAGAACGGCAGCCTGAGCGTGCCGCTGCCCGCCGCGCCGCCGAACCCGTTGGCCTGGAGCGCCGCGTCGAGCAGCGCCGGGTGGAGGCCGAACCGGCCCGCCGACTCCCCGTGCCGCCCCTCGGGCAGGGCGACCTCGGCGAAGATCTCCGCGCCGCGCCGCCACACGGCCCTCAGCCCCTGGAACGCCGGGCCGTAGCCGTAGCCGGCCGCCTCCGCCGCCGCGTAGAACCCGGAGACGTCCTGCGCCTCGGCCCCGGACGGCGGCCACTGCTCCAGGACGGCCGCCGGGGCGGGCGGGTGCTCGGCGGTCAGCGTGCCCTCGGCGTGGCACGTCCAAGGGCCGCCGGTGCCCGCCGCCTCGGGGCGGGAGTGCACGGTGAGCTGCCGCCGCCCGGTGTCGTCGGGGGCGCCGACGACGACCTGGAGGTGCACGGCGCCCTGCTCGGGCAGGATCAGCGGGGCCTGGAGGGTCAGCTCCCGCAGGTGCGGGCAGCCCACCTCGTCCCCGGCGCGGACGGCCAGCTCCACGAACCCGGTGCCGGGGAACAGCACGCTCCCGGCCACGGCGTGATCGGCCAGCCACGGGTGGGTGCGGGTGGACAGCCGCCCCGTGAGGATGAGCCCGCCGTCGGCGGCGAGGCTGATCGCCGCGCCCAGCAGCGGGTGATCAGCCGCGCCCTGGCCGAGCCCGGACGGGTCACCGGCACCGGTCCGGCCCTGAAGCCAGTAGCGGCGGCGCTGGAAGGCGTAGGTGGGCAGGTCAACGGGGTTGACGGGGCGACCGGCGTAGACGGCCGTCCAGTCGACGGAGGTGCCGCGCACCCACAGCTCGGCCGCGTTGGCGATCAGCCGGGCGGGCTCGTCCTCCTCACGGCGCAACGAGCCGACAACCACGGCCCTGGCTCCGGCGGCCTCGGTGATGGCCTGGATGCCCATCACCAGCACCGGGTGGGCGCTGACCTCGACGAAACGGCTGTGGCCGGAGGCGAGAGCCTGCTCGACGGCATCCGTGAAGCGGACCGGCTGACGCAGGTTGGTGAACCAGTACTCCGCGCCCATCGCGGTGGTGTCCAGCACCTCGCCGGTGACGGTGGAGATCAGGGGCACTCGGGCGGGCTGCGGGGAGACCTCCGCCAAGGCGGCCAGAAGGCGGTCCTTGATGTCCTCCACGTGCGGGGAGTGGGACGCGTAGTCCACCGGGACCATCCGCGCCCGCACCCCGGCCGCCTCAGCGGTGGCCGCGATCTCCTCCAACGCCGCAGGCTCACCGGCGACGACGGTGGCGGCAGGGCCGTTGAACACCGCCACCGACACCCGGCCCTCATACGCCTTCAGCCAGGTCTCCACCTGATCGGCGCCGGTGGCGATCGACAGCATCCCGCCCCGACCGGCCAACTCCTCACGGATCGCCGCCGACCGCAGAGCAACGACCCGGGCCCCGTCCTCCAGGCTCAGGGCACCGGCCACCACAGCGGCGGCGATTTCACCCTGCGAATGCCCGACCACGGCAGCGGGCTTCACGCCGAGCGACTCCCACACGGAGGCGACCGACACCATCACGGCCCACAACACCGGCTGAACAACGTCCACCCGCCCCAACCAGGCGTCATCGTCCCCGGCCAGCACCTCACCCAACGACCAGTCCACAAACGGCCGCAGAGCAGACTCGCACTCCGCCAACCGAGCCGCGAACACCGGCGAGGAGGCAAGCAGACCCCGCCCCATCCCCAACCACTGCGACCCCTGCCCCGGAAACACGAACACCGCACCGGAACCGGCCTCGGCCTCCGCGGCGCCAGTGACCACGTTGGCCGCCACGCTGCCGGACGCCAGGGCGTCGAGGCCGGAGCGCAGTTCCCCGGTGGCGCTCCCCCACACCACGGCCCGGTGGTCGAGCACGGCGCGGGAGGACACCAGGGACCATCCGACGTCCACCGGGTCGGCGGTGGCCGCTTCGGAGCCGGACAGACGGTCGGCCTGGGCGGCCAGCCCGTCCGCGGTGCGCGCCGACACCGGCCACGGGATCGTGGCGGAGCCGGACAGCACGGCATCGCCGGGGGCCACGGCCGGGCCCGGCTCGGCGTCGGCGGCCGGGGGCTCCTCCAGGATGACGTGCGCGTTGGTGCCGCTGATGCCGAAGGACGACACCCCGGCGCGGCGCGGGTGGTCGTCGGCCGTCCACTCGCGGGCCTCGGTGAGCAGAGAGACGTGCCCCGCCGACCAGTCCACGTGCGGGGTGGGCTCGTCCACGTGCAGGGTCGGCGGCAGCACCCCGTGCCGCATCGCCATCACCATCTTGATCACACCCGCCACACCGGCGGCGGCCTGGGTGTGACCGATGTTGGACTTCACCGAGCCGAGCCACAGCGGCCGGTCCTCGTCCCGGCCCTGCCCGTACGTGGCCAGCAGCGCCTGCGCCTCGATCGGGTCGCCCAGCGTCGTGCCGGTGCCGTGCGCCTCCACCGCGTCCACCTCGGACGCGGACAGACCGGCGCTGGCCAGCGCTTGGCGGATGACGCGCTGCTGGGAGGGGCCGTTGGGGGCGGTCAGGCCGTTGGAGGCGCCGTCCTGGTTGACGGCGGAGCCGCGCACCACCGCCAGCACCCGGTGCCCGTTGCGGACCGCGTCGGTGAGCCGTTCCACCACCAGCACGCCCACGCCCTCGGCCGGGCCGAACCCGTCGGCGGCTCCGGCGAACGCCTTGCACCGGCCGTCGGCGGCCAGGCCCCGCTGGCGGCCGAACTCCACGAACGTCGCCGGTGTGGGCATCACCGTGACCCCGCCGGCGAGCGCCAGGGAGCACTCGCCCTGCCGCAGTGACTGGATGGCGAGGTGCAGCGCCACCAGCGACGACGAGCACGCCGTGTCGACGGAGACCGCCGGGCCCTCCAGGCCCAGGGTGTAGGCGACGCGGCCGGACGCCACGCTGATCGCGTTTCCGGTGCTGAGGTAGCCCTCGAGTCCTTCGGGGACACGGCCGAGGGCGGAGACGTACTCGGAGGAGGGCGAGCCGGTGAAGACGCCGGTCTGGCTGCCGCGCAGTGACGCCGGGGCGATACCGGCGCGTTCGACCGCCTCCCAGGAGGTCTCCAGCAGCAGCCGCTGCTGCGGGTCCATCGCCAGGGCCTCACGCGGGGAGATCTCGAACAGCTCCGCGTCGAAGTCGGCGACGGACCGCAGGAAACCGCCGCCCTTGACGTAGGTCTTGCCCTGCGCGTCGGGGTCCGGGTCGTACAGGCTCTCCAGGTCCCAGTCCCGGTCGTCGGGCAGGGGCGAGATCGTGTCGACGCCCTCGGCGACGACCCGCCACAGGTCCTCGGGCGAGGAGATCCCGCCCGGGTAGCGGCAGGCCATGCCGACGATCGCGATCGGCGGCTGCTCCTCCAGTTGCTTCACCCGGCGCCGCGCCTGGCGGAGGTCGGCGGTGGCCCGCTTGAGGTACTCCCGCAGCTTCTGCTCGTTGTTCATTCCCGCGTCATCCATCCAGGCTTGTGGTCGAGGTCGAGAAGTCGGTCACGGGGTCCCCAGCTCTTCGTCGAGGAGGTCGAACAGCTCGTCGTCGGAGGCGCTCAGCAGGTCCTCGTCGTCGGCCGCCTCCGCCGCCGGGGCGGCGCCGTCCAGCCTGGCGAGCAGTGCCCGGAGGCGGTCGGTGATGCGGTTGCGGGCGATGTCGTCCGCGGTGGCCGAGGCGATGACCCCTTCGAGCCGCTCAAGCTCGGTGGCCAGCGACGGTGTGTCCACCGTCTCGGAGACCAGCACCTGGGAGCGCACGTGCTTGGTGAGCGCGGCGGGCGTGGGGTGGTCGAAGACGAGGGTGGCGGGCAGGCGCAGGCCGGTGGCGGTGTTGAGGCGGTTGCGCAGTTCCACCGCTGTCAGGGAGTCGAAGCCGAGGTCCTTGAACGGGCGTTCGGCGTCGATGGACTGCGGGTTGGTGTGGCCGAGGACCGCGCCGACGTGGCCGCGCACCAGGTCGAGCAGGAACCGCTCCCGGTCCGCCTCGGCGAGCCCCGCCAGCCGCTGCTCCAGGGACGGCCCGTCCGTCCCGGGCCGCGAGGCGCTGACCACGCGGCGGCCGGACACCCGCACCAGGCCCCGCAGCAGCGGGGGCACCCCGGCGGAGGCGGCCTGGGTCCGCAGCCCCCGCAGGTCGATGGGGCTGGCGAGCAGGACCGGCTCGTCCACCGTCAGGGCCTGGTCGAACAGGGCCAGTCCGGATTCGGAGGTGAGCGGGACCAGTCCGCCCTGGGAGAGCCGGGCCTGGTCCTGGCGGCCCATGTGGCCCGTCATGCCGCTGGCCTGCTCCCAGTAGCCCCAGGCGAGGGACGTGGCGGGCAGCCCGTGGGCGCGGCGGTGGTGGGCGAGGGCGTCCAGGAAGACGTTGGCGGCGGCGTAGTTGGCCTGCCCCGGGCTGCCGAGGATGCCCGCGCCGGAGGAGTAGAGGGCGAACAGGGACAGGTCGGTGTCGCGGGTGAGCTCGTGGAGGTTGACGGCGGCGTCGGCCTTGGGCCGCCAGACGCGCTCCAACTGCTCGTCGGTCATGGATTCGACGACGCCGTCGGCGAGGACGCCCGCGGCGTGGACGACACCGGTGAGGGGACGGTCGTCGGGGATGGCGGCCAGGAGGGCGGCGAGCCGGTCGCGGTCGGCGGCGTCGCAGGCCACCACTTCCGCTCGGGCTCCCGACTCGGCCAGCTCGGCCACCAGCTCCGCCGCGCCCGGGGCGTCCGGGCCGGAGCGGCTCGTCAGCAGCAGATTCCGCACCCCGTGCTCGGTGACCAGGTGCCGGGCGAGCAGCGCGCCCAGGGTGCCCGTCCCGCCGGTGATCAGCACCGTCCCGTCCGGGTCCAGGGATCGCGGCATCGTCAGCACGACCTTGCCCACATGCCGGGCCTGACTCATGAACCGGAACGCCTCCGGCGCCCGCCGCACATCCCACGTCCGCACCGGCAACGGAGCCAGCACACCCCGCTCGAACAGCTCCAGGATCGTGCCGAGGATCTCCCCCATCCGCTCAGGACCGGCCTCACCGAGTTCGAACGCGGAGTAGGTGACGCCGGGGTGGTCCTGGGCGAGCTGCTCGGGGTCGCGCAGGTCGGTCTTGCCCATCTCCACGAACCGGCCGCCGCGCGGCAGCAGGTCCAGGGAGGCGTCCACGAACTCCCGGGCCAGGGAGTTGAGCACCACGTCCACCCCGCGCCCACCGGTGGCGGCCAGGAACTTCTCCCGGAAGTCCAGGTCGCGCGAGTTGGCGATCTCCGACTCGTCCAGGCCGAGCGAGCGCAGAACGTCCCACTTGCCGGGGCTGGCCGTGGCGAACACCTTCGCACCGAAGTGCCGGGCCAACTGGATCGCCGCCATGCCGACCCCACCGGCGCCCGCGTGGACGAGCACGGACTCGCCCGCCCGCAGCCCACCCAGGTCCACCAGGCCGTAGTACGCCGTCAGGAACACCACCGGCACCGACGCGGCCTGCTCGAACGACCAGCCCTCCGGCATCCTGGCGAGCATCCGCGCGTCGGTGACGACCGTCGGGCCGAAGCTGCGCGGGATGACGCCGAGCACCCGGTCGCCGGGCGTGACGTGGGTGACGCCCTCGCCGACCTCGACCACCACGCCGGCGCCCTCGCTGCCGAGGATCGGGTGACCGGGGTACATGCCCAGGCTGATCAGCACATCGCGGAAGTTGACCCCGGCGGCCCGGACGGCGACCCGTACCTGCCCGGCGGCCAGCGGCGCGGCGGCCTCCGGCACCGGCAGCAGGGCCAGCCCCTCCAGGGTGCCCGAGCCGGTGACGTCCAGGCGCCAGGCGGGCTCGCCCGCGGGCGGCACCAGGGCGCCCCCGGACGCGGCCCGCGCCAGCCGGGGCACCAGCACCTCGCCGCCCCGGATCGCGGCCTGCCACTCCTCGGCGTCCAGTGCGGCCGTGACCGCGCCGGGCACCGGCTCGGCGTCCGCCTCCGGATCCAGGTCGAGCAGCATGATCCGACCGGGGTTCTCCGACTGCGCGGAACGCAGCAGACCCCACACCGGAGCCGCCGCCAGATCCGCCACATCCCCGCCGTCGGTGGCCACCGCACCACGCGTCACCACCACAAGACGCGACTCCGACAGGGCATCGAGAGCCAACCACTCCCGCACCACACCCAACACTTCACCCGTCACCCGCCGCGCCGCATCCGCCTGCCCCACGCCGGAGACGGCCGACGGGGAGAAGAACACCACGTCGGGGGCGGGCACCCCGGCCTCCAGCACGGAGCGCAGCGCCGCCAGGTCCGGGTAGGCGTCCACCGGGACACCGGCGCCCTGCACCTCGGCGCCGACACCGAACCGGTCGTCCTCGCCGAGCACGGCCCAGGCGCCGACGGCCGTCACCTCGGCGGCGGCCGGGAGCGCCGTCCAGTCCAGGCGGAACAGCGCGTCCTGGCCGCTGCCGCCGCCGTGCAGTTGCTCGGCCGTCACCGGGCGCAGCACCAGGGACCGCACCTGGGCCACCGGCTGCCCGAGGGTGTCGGCGGCATCGACGGTCAGCGCGTCGTCCCCGGCCGCGGCGATCCGCACCCGCAGCCGGTCCGCGCCCGCGGCGAACAGCGACACTCCCGTCCAGGCGAACGGCAGCCGCAGCGTGTCGTGGGCCTCGCCGAAGCCGCCGTAGCCGTTGGCGTGCAGGGCGGCGTCGAGCAGCGCCGGATGGATGCCGAACCGGGCCGCGTCACCGCGCTGCCCCTCCGGCAGCTCCACCTCCGCGAACACCGCGTCGTCCCGCCGCCACACCGCCTTCAACCCCCGGAACGCCGGACCGTACCCGTAACCGGCCGCCTCCGCGTCCGCGTAGAACCCGGTCACGTCCACCGGCTCCGCACCAGCGGGCGGCCAAGCCACCAGCTCAGCCGCGGGCTGGGGCGCGGGCTCCGGGCTGAGGACACCGTCCGCGTGCCAGGTCCACGGCTGGTCCTGCTCGGCGCCCTCGGGGCGGGAGTGCACGGTGACGGTGCGCTGCCCGGTGTCGTCGGGGGCGCCGACGACGACCTGGAGGTGCACGACGCCCTGCTCGGGCAGGATCAGCGGGGCCTGGAGGGTCAGCTCCCGCAGGTGCGGGCAGCCCACCTCGTCCCCGGCGCGGACGGCCAGCTCCACGAACCCGGTGCCGGGGAACAGCACGCTCCCGGCCACGGCGTGATCGGCCAGCCACGGGTGGGTGCGGGTGGACAGCCTGCCGGTCAGGACCAGGCCGCCGTCCGCGGCCAGGCTCACCGCCGCGCCCAGCAGCGGGTGACCGGCCGCACCCAGGCCCAGCTCGGCGGGGTCACCGGAGCCCGCGGGCGCCTTGAGCCAGTAACGCTGACGCTGGAAGGCGTAGGTGGGCAGGTCAACGGGGTTGACGGGGCGTCCGGCGTAGACGGCCGTCCAGTCCACGGAGGTGCCGCGCACCCACAGCTCGGCCGCGTTGGCGATCAGCCGGGTGGGCTCGTCCTCCTCGCGGCGCAGGGAACCCACCACGACGGCGTTCGATCCGGCGGATTCGGCGATGTCCTGGATGCCCATCACCAGCACCGGGTGGGCGCTGACCTCGACGAAACGGGTGAGGCCGGAGGCGATGGCCTGCTCGACGGCGTCGGTGAAGCGCACCGGCTGACGCAGGTTGGCGAACCAGTACTGGGCGCCCATGACCGTGGTGTCCAGCGTCTCGCCGGTGACCGTGGAGATCAGGGGCACTCGGGCGGCCTGCGGGGAGACGTCGGCGAGTGCGGCCAGGAGGCGGTCCTTGATGTCCTCCACGTGCGGGGAGTGGGACGCGTAGTCCACCGGGACCATCCGCGCCCGCACCCCGGCCGCCTCGGCGGCCTCGGCGATCTCCTGCAACGCCGACGGCTCACCGGCCACCACCGTCGCGGCAGGGCCGTTGAACACCGCCACCGACACCCGGTCGCCGTAAGCCTTGAGCCACTCCCGGACCCGCTCCGCACCGGCGGCGATCGACAGCATCCCGCCCCGACCGGCCAGCTCCTCACGGATCGCCGCCGACCGCAGGGCGACGACCCGGGCGCCGTCCTCCAGGCTCAGGGCACCGGCCACCACAGCGGCGGCGATTTCACCCTGCGAATGCCCGACCACGGCAGCGGGCTTCACGCCGAGCGACTCCCACACGGAGGCGAGCGACACCATCACGGCCCACAGCACCGGCTGAACGATGTCCACCCGCCCCAGCCAGGCGTCGTCGTCCCCGGCCAGCACCTCACCCAACGACCAGTCCACGAACGGCCGCAGCGCCGCCTCGCACTCGGCCAACCGAGCCGCGAAGACGGGCGACGACGCGAGCAGCCCGCGGCCCATCCCCAACCACTGCGACCCCTGCCCCGGGAACACGAACACCGCACCGGCATCCGTGCCCGCCGTCCCCGTGACGGCGTTCCCCGCGACACCGCCGGAGGTGAGGGCGTTCAGCCCCGACACCAGTTCGCCGGTCCGGCTCCCCCACACCACGGCCCGGTGCTCGAACACCTGCCGCGACGACAGCAGCGCCCATCCGACGTCCACCGGGTCCGCGTCGCCGGCTGCCTC
>NZ_BAAGTD010000032.1:0-101855 GCF_054782095.1 Streptomyces capparidis
CTTGATCACACCCGCCACACCCGCAGCGGCCTGCGCATGACCGATGTTCGACTTCAACGACCCCAACCACAAAGGACCGCCGTCCCCACGCCCCCGCCCATACGTGGCCAACAACGCCTGCGCCTCGATCGGATCACCCAGCCTCGTCCCCGTCCCATGCGCCTCCACCGCATCCACATCCCCCGGCCCCAACCCCGCACTCGCCAACGCCTGCCGGATCAGCCGGCGTTGGGAGGGTCCGCTGGGCGCGGTGAGGCCGTTGCTCGCGCCGTCCTGGTTCACGGCGGAGCCGCGGACGACGGCGAGGACCGGGTGGCCGTTCCTGCGGGCGTCGGACAGCCGCTCCAGCAGCAGCACGCCCACGCCCTCGCTCCACGCCGTGCCGTCCGCGGACGCCGAGAACGCCTTGCACCGCCCGTCCGGCGCCAGCCCCCGCTGGCGGCTGAACTCGATGAACATGCCGGGGGTGGCCAGCACCGCGACCCCGCAGGCGAGCGCGAGCGCGCACTCGCCCTGCCGGAGCGACTGGCCGGCCAGGTGCAGGGCCGTCAGCGAAGAGGAGCAGGCGGTGTCCACCGTCACCGCGGGGCCTTCGAGGCCGTACACGTAGGACAGCCGCCCGGAGAGCACGCTGACCGTGCTGCCGGTGAGGACGTGGCCCTCCACGCCCGGGGCGGGTTCGTGCATGCGCGGGCCGTAGTCCTGGGCCATCGCGCCGACGAACACGCCGGTCCTGGTGCCGCGCAGTGCCGCCGGGTCGATGCCGGCGCGTTCGAACGCCTCCCAGGAGGTCTCCAGCAGCAGCCGCTGCTGCGGGTCCATCGCCAGGGCCTCGCGGGGGCTGATGCCGAAGAACGCGGCGTCGAACCCGGCCGCGTCGTCGAGGAACCCGCCCTCGCGGACATAGCTCTTCCCCGGCGCCTCCGGGTCGGGGTCGTGGACGGCGGCCAGGTCCCAGCCGCGGTCGGCCGGGAAACCGGTGATGGCGTCGCGGCCTTCGGCGACCAGTTGCCACAGGTCCTCGGGTGAGCGGACGCCGCCGGGATAGCGGCAGGCCATGCCGACGACGGCGAGGGGTTCGCCGTCGTCGGCGGGGATGTGGGGCGCGGCGGTGTCCTCCTCGTCGAGTCCGAGCAGCGCCGCCCTGAGGTGCCCGGCGACCGCGCCCGGGGTGGGGTGGTCGTACACCAGGGTGGCGGGCAGGGCGAGGCCGGTGGCCCTGGCGAGCCGGTCGCGCAGCTCCACCGCGGTCACGGAGTCGAAGCCCAGGTCCTTGAACGGCCGGTCGGCGGCGAGCACGGCCGGGGCGGCGGGGCCGAGCAGGTGCCCGAGGTGGCGCGCGGTCAGGTCGAGCAGGACGCGGCGCTGTTCTGGCTCGGGCATGCCCGGGGTGATCAACGGGTCCGCCGGGCGGGCGTGGTCGGCGTGGAGCTCCGCCAGGCCGGCCAGGAAGCGGTCGGCGCCGCCCTGGTCGCGCCGCAGCGAGCCCACGACGACGGCCCCGTCGCCCGCGCCCGCGTCGTCGAGGGTCTCGCGCACCCCGACGGTCAGCAGGGGGTGCGGGCTGATCTCCACGAAGGCGCGGTGCCCGCGGGCGGCGAGGGCGCGGACGGCGTCCTCGAATCGGACTTCACTGGTGATGTTGCGGCACCAGTAGTCCGCGTCGAGCCCCGTGGTGTCGAACAGGCCACCGGTGAGGGAGGAGTAGAAGGGGATGCCCGAGGGTCGGGGCTCGATGTCGGCGAGTCCGGTGTGCAGCGCCTCGCGGTCGATGGCCAGATCCGGGGAGTGCGCGGCCAGGCCGTTGCTGAGCTTCCTGGCCCGCACCCCGCGCGCCGCCAGGTCCGCGAGGAGTTCACCGACCGCCTCCCGGTCGCCGGCGGCCAGCACCCAGCGGGGCCCGTTGGACCCGGCGAAGTGCAGGCGGCCCGGCCACCGGGCGAGCAGCGGCTCGGCCTCGCGCCGCGACAGCACCAGGGACGCCAGGTCACCGCGGCCCGCCTGCTCGGCCTGGGCCGCGCTCCACAGCGCCACCGCCTTGGCGGCGTCCCGCAGCGAAAGCGCTCCGGCGACGTGGGCGGCGGCCAGCTCGCCCATGCTGTGGCCGACCACGGCGGCGGGTTCCACCCCGCAGGAACGCCAAAGGGCGGACAGCGACACCATCACCGCGAAAAGCGCGGGTTGCACCACGTCCGCGGACTCCAGCGGCGGCGCCCCGGGAACGCCGCGCAGGACGTCCTGCAATTCCCATCCAGTAAACGCTTTCAGTGCCTCGGAACACTCGTGCAGGCTCTCGCGGAACACGGCCGAGGATTCCATGAGATCCAGCGCCATGCCGGGCCACTGGGAGCCCTGTCCGGAAAACACGAAGACGATCCCCGCATCGGCCGGGGCGCATTCCAGGGAGATTCCCCGGCGGCCGCGGCGCAGCAGCCCCGGGATTCGGTTTCCGGAACGCAGGGCGTCGTGTGTCCGGCGGAGCAGGAAAAAGCAGCCGGGATGGGAATCCGCGGGTGCGGTGCCGGTGAGCGCGATATCGCACTCGCCGGCGAGCAGGCTGTCCACGGCCCGTTCCACCGCGGTGAGCGGCGCGGAGTCCGCGGGGGCGAAGGTTGCGGCGGGGCCGCTCAGCCCCAGGGCCTCGGCCAGCTTCTCGGCGGTCCCCGACGGCCCTTCGGCCTGGACGAAGACCCCTGTTCGCCGGTGGCTGACCTGCCCGGAGGCAATTCCCCCGCTTTCCAGGGCCGCCCGTCCGAGTTCCGCGGGCGGGCGGCCCCGGCCGGACGCCTGGGCAATATCGCCGGCGGACGCGCCTTCCGACAGCAGCCGCCACAGCTCCTCGGCAGTGGCCGCCCACGGCAGCCAACAGGCCGTCCCGACGATCGCGACGGAGTCGTTCGTGTTTTCCTGCCGATCGGATGCAATGCATTCGAATTTGCTCAACGAGTGCTCCTTGCACGACTTCCGGAACCGTAGCACGAAGATCTTGGTGAGGGCTTGGAGGCAACTTGGAGGTAACTTGGCGGAGGCGTGGTAAAAATTCACGGAAAGAAATCCGGGGGTTCGCGGGCATTGACGGTGCCCGACCTAAGCGCGGCGGACGCGAAAGCCGTGGCGGGGAGCGTGCGGGCCCGCGCCGAGGCGGGCGCACGCGTACGCCGGGGCGGCGGAACCGCCGAGTGACTCGGCGGGCCCCCTCGGGGCACACTGGCCGTCTTGGCCGGGTAACCGATTCGCGCTTTGATCGGTGCGATGCAGTGCGCCGGCGATGGGTGGTGCGAAATTTCGTGCGCCCATGATCGTCACGTCTTGTGACGGAAGGGTGGCTATCGGTGACTCTCTTCTTCGGTTTACACGTCAGCGTCCTCGGCCCGTTGCAGGTGTGGTCACGGGAGCACCCGGTGAACCTGGGTCCGGCCCGTCAGCGGGCCGTGTTGGCGGCACTGCTGCTGACACCGGGGCGGGCGATGGAACCGGACCGGCTGAAGGAAGCCGTGTGGCCGCGCAAGCCACCACAGGCGGCGATGGCGAACCTCCAGAGCTATGTCTCCAACCTCCGGCGCACCCTGGAGCCCAACAGCCCACCCTGGTACCGCAACCGGATACTGCGGCGGGACCCGGCCGGCTATGTGCTGGACGTGGAGGCGGAGGTGGTCGACGCCTACCGCTTCGAGCGGCTGCTGCGTGAGGGGCGGGGCCTGCTGCATCAGGGGCAGCACCAGTTGGCGAGCCGCACCCTGGGCGAGGCGCTGGCGCTGTGGCGCGGCTCCCCGTACCCGGAGGTGCGCGAGTGCGAGGCGGGCGCCCAGGCGGTGACCCGGCTGGAGGAGCTGCGCCTGCTGGCCCTGGAGAGCCGCTGGGAGGCCGAGCTGGTGCTGGGCAGGGACGCCTCGGTGATCGCCGCGGACGTGGCCAGCCTCAGGCAGCGGTTCCCCACCAGGGAGCGGCTGAGCTGGCTGCTGATGCAGGCCCTGTACCGGGCCGGGCGGCAGGCGGAGGCGCTGCGGGTCTACCACCAGACCCGGACGATGCTGGCCGACGAGTACGGCGTGGACCCCGGGCCCGAGCTCCAGGAGCTGTTCGGCTCGATACTGCGCGGATGCGCGCGGCTGAGCAGCCCCCCGCCGGGGCTGGCCGGGTAGGGCGGGCGGCCGGGCCCCGGAGACGCCGGGGTCCGGTTCAGCCCGCCGGTGCCGCGGCCGCTCCGGGGGTGCCGGACGCGGGGGTGCCGGACGCCGCGGAGGCGCCGTCGCCGGCGCCGTCCTCGTGGCTGCCGTCGGGCCAGGCGGACAGGGTTCTGCGGCTGGTGAAGCGGCGCGGGCGGCCGGTGACCGGGTCGGTGAAGGCCAGCACCCGGGACAGCAGTTGCAGCGGGCGGCTGAAGTCGTCCGGGGCGGGGTCGGTCACACGCGGGTAGACGGGGTCGTTCAGCACGGGCACGCCAAGCCGGTTCATGTGCACCCGCAGTTGGTGGGTGCGCCCGGTGGCGGGCAGCAGCCGGTAGCGGCCGAGCCCGCCGCGCCGTTCGACGAGCTCGACACGGCTGGCGCTGTTGGGCGGTCCCGGCACCTCCCGGGCGGCGATGACCCCGCGCTCCTTGACGATGCGGCTGCGCACCGTGCACGGCAGGGCGAGGTCCGGGTCGTAGGGGGCGACGGCCTCGTACTCCTTGTGCACCGAGCGCTCCTGGAAGAGCGTCTGGTAGGCCCTGCGGTGCTCGGGCCGCACCACGAACATGGCGAGCCCCGCGGTGAGCCGGTCCAGGCGGTGGGCGGGGCTGAGGGCGGGCAGGCCCAGGTCGCGGCGGAGCCGGGCGAGCGCGGTCTCGGTGACGTGCCTGCCGCGCGGCGTGGTGGCCAGGAAGTGCGGCTTGTCCACCACCACGAGCAGCTCGTCGTGGTGGAGGACGTCGAGGCGGAACGGGACCGGCACCTCGTCGGGCGGGTCGCGGTGGAACCACACGAACGCGCCGGGAGTGAACGGGGCGTCGGGGGCGAGCGGCCCGCCGGTGCCGAACACGGCGCCGTCGCGCAGCATGGCGTCGATCCGCGCCGGATCCACCGCGGGGAGCCTGGCCACCAGGTAGTCCCGCAGCGACGTCCACGGGCCGCGGGCGGGCAGCCTCAGCCGGACGGGGTCGATCCCGTCGCGCTGCGGCAGGGGCGCCGGCGGCACCACGGGCTTGCGTCTCACCGGACCAGAGTAGACGGCGGCGCGGCGGCCCCGGCCGGCGGCGCGGGGCCGGTCCGCGGGCGGCGCGGGGGGCGGATCGTGGCGGGGCGGGGGTGCGCGGTGGGGCGGCGGGTGTGCGGGGCCGCGCGGGTGGGCAGGGCTGAGCGTGGCCCGCGGCGGCGAGGCGGTTCCCGGGGTGGGTGCCGCCGCGGGGCGGTGACCGGTTCCATGGGGGGAGCTTCACCATGGCGCAGCGCACGAGCCCGGCCTGGCCGCGGGCGCGGTACTGGTTCGACAAGGCGGTGGCCCGCGGCACCCCGGCGCTGCTCGGCTGGCTGACCCTGGTCTGCCTGGCCGTGGTGACCCCGGCGAGCGTGGTCCTGGTGTGGGCCGACGAGCAGACTCCGGCCTCGCTCTCCGGGCGCGCCGCCGCGGTGTGGCGGAGCGTCGGCGGGACGCTGCGCATCGGCGGCGCGGTCGGCACTCCGGTGTACGTGGCGATGTCGGTGCTGCTCGCCCTGGTGGCGCTGATCTTCGTCTCGACGCTGGTCAGCCTGATCACCACGGGCATCGGCGAGCGTCTGGTGGCGCTGCGGCTGGGCCGCTCGATGGTGCTCGAGGAGCGGCACACCGTGCTGCTGGGCTGGTCCGAGCAGGTCCTGCCGATCGTGTCCGAGCTGGTGGCGGCCAACGCCAACCGGCGCGGTGCGGCCGTCGCGGTCCTGGCGCCGAAGGACAAGGTGGAGATGGAGGACGAGATCGGCACCGCCGTCGGCGACACCGGCGGCACCCGGGTGATCTGCCGCACGGGCTCCACCACCGACCCGGCCGTGCTGACCCGGGTGAGCCCGCGCACCGCCGACGCCGTGCTGGTCCTGCCGCACCCGGGCGAGGACGGGGACACCCAGGTGATCAAGACGCTGCTGGCGCTGGACGCCGCCGTGCCCGACCGCGGCGGGACCGTGGTGGTCGCGGCGGTGCGCGACGCGCGCCACCACGAGGCGGCCGCGCTGGCGGCGGGGCCGGGCGGCCGGGTCCTGAACGTGGACGACATCACCGCCCGGCTGATCGTGCAGACCTCGCGCCAGCCCGGCCTGTCCCTGGTCTACCAGGAGCTGCTCGACTTCGCGGGCGACGAGTTCTACGTCGTCCCGGCGCCGTCCCTGGCCGGCCGCACCTTCGGCGAGGCCCTGCTGGGCTACGCCACCTCCTCGGTGGTGGGCCTGGTGCGCGGGGGCGGCGCCGTCGTCCTCAACCCGCCGCCGTGGACGGTGATCGCGGCGGACGACCTGCTGGTGGTGATCTCCCGGGACGACGACACGGCGGTGCCCGCCGGGCGGCCGCTGCCGGTGGACCACGGTGCCGTCGTCACCGGCGCCCCGCGGACCCCCGGCGCCGAGCGGATCCTGCTGCTCGGCTGGAACCGCCGCGCGCCGCTGATCATCGAGCAGCTCGACCAGTACGTGCGGCACGGATCCACCCTGGACGTCGTGGCCGACGGCGACGACGCCGCGGTCCGGCGCACCGTCGCCGCGGCGGGCGCGGCGGCGGACCGGCTCGCCGTGGCGTTCCACGGCGGGGACACCACGCAGCCGAGGGTGCTGGCCGCCCTGGACGTCCCGTCGTACGACAGCGTGATCGTCCTGGGGGACGACGGCCCGGACGGCGCGGACCCGTCCCGAGCCGACGACCGGACGCTGGTGACGCTGCTGCACCTGCGGGCCCTCCAGACGGCCACGGGCCGGGAGCTGCCGGTGGTCACCGAGCTGCGCGACGACCGCAACCGGCTGCTGGCCCCGGTGCGGGAGGGCGCCGACTTCATCGTCAGCGGGCGGCTGGTCAGCCTGCTGATGACGCAGATCTCCCAGAACCGGCACCTGGCCGACCTGTTCGCGCAGCTCTTCGACGCGGCGGGCAGCGAGATCCACCTCAAGCCCGCCGCCGACTACGTGCCGGTGGGACGGGACGTCGCCTTCGCGACGGTGGTGGAGTCCGCCCGCCGCCGCGGGCAGTGCGCCATCGGCTACCGGCTGCACGCCGCGGCGGGGACCGGCCCGGCGTTCGGGGTGCGGCTCAACCCGGACAAGCGGAGGACGGTGCGGTTCGCGGCCGGGGACAGCGTGATCGTGGTGGCGCCGCAGTAGCGCACGCGCGGGCCGCCGGCCGTGCGCCCGTTCCGCACACGGCCGGCGGCCCGCCGGTCGGCCCCGCCCCGCGGGCGCTACGGCTGCCGGACGACCTCCAGGCAGGTGCGCACCGCGCTCTCCAGCGCCCCCTCGATCCAGGCGGGCTTCAGGCTGGTGTGCTCCCCGGCGAAGTGCACCCGGCCCTCCACGGTCCTGGTCGCCTGGTGGTGCTCGTGCAACTGCCCGGGCGTGAAGATCACCGCCTCGCCCAGCGCGTAGCGGGCGCGGGTCCACGACTGGGTGGCGCCCACGCCCGTGTACTGCTCGTACACCTGGTCGCCGAACATCCGGGCCATGTTGTCCAGCGCGAACGCGTACCGCTCCCCCGGGGTGAGCGAGTCCCAGCGCATCGCGTCGTCCGACCAGGTGTAGGACGCCAGCACCACGCCGCCGTCCGACCCCGGCACGTGGGAGGGGAAGTAGGTGAACCGGTTGGGGCTGTCGGACACGCAGCCGCCGCCGGTGAAGCCGCCGTCGCCCTTCTCCCAGAAGCGGGTCCTGAACTCCAGCAGCACCTTGGTGGCCGAGTCGTAGTGCAGCTCGGTGACGGCCCGCCGCTTCGGGTAGGACAGCAGCGGCTCGAACTCGCAGAACCGCAGCGCGCTGAACGGCACGGTGACGATGGCGCAGTCCCCGTGGAAGGTCTCCTCGGGCGCGGTGGGGGCGCCGTCGCAGGACTCCTCGGTGCCCGACTCGGCGGTGGTGTCGATCCGCACGCCCCGTGCGGTCTGCACCAGCCGGGTCATCCGCCGGCCCATCCTGATGACGTCCTTCAGCGGGGCGGCCAGGGCGTCGGTCATGGCGGCCGTGCCGCCCTCCAGCTCCCAGTAGCGGGAGCCGGGGTTGATCAGGGAGTGGTCCATGAGGGTGGGGAACAGCGAGTAGTGCAGCCGCGAGGTCATGTTCTCCAGCGTCCCGGCCGCCTGGATGCGGGCCAGGTCCCATCCGGCGTGCTCCACCAGGAACCGGTGCGTGGACCAGTCGTCGAAGTCGCGGATGAGCTTCGCCCAGGCTTCGACGCGGCGGGCGACCGGGTCGCCGGCCGGGACGGTGACGTCCGCCAGGGCGCGGTCCACGGCCTGGGCCATCGTGGTGTCCACGGCGGCGCCGAACGTGCGGTTGACCGGGCCGGGGTTGGCCGCGTACTGGGCCCTGGTGACGCGCTTGCCGTTGACCTGGACCAAGGTGCGCCGGACCGCCTGCGGGGCCTGGAAGTCGGTGCCGGGCCCGTTGCGCCAGGTCTCCCCGGTGAACGCCTTGTACACGACCGGGGGCCGCTTGCCGCTGGGGCCGTCGCCGGGCTTGATGTCGGCGTTGTAGAACAGCCGCCGCTTCAGGCCGAGTTTGTCGGTGAGGGCGAGCACCATGGGGTGGACGTCGGGCAGGCGCATCGCGCCGGCCTCCGCGTACAGGCTCCGGTCCTCGAAGACGCCGCGGAAGGTCTTGATCCGTCCGCCGACCCGGTTGCCGTTGGCCTCGATGACGGTGACGTGGTGCCCGGCCCGGCGCAGCAGCGTGGCGGCGACGAGCCCGGCGACGCCCGCGCCGACCACGAGGACCTTCTTGGGGCTGGTGGTCTTCGGCAGGCCCTCGTCGATGAGGACGCGCAGGTACTCCAGGGTGAGGTCCTGGTCCTTGTCCCCGACCATGCAGATCTCGCGGGCCAGCTCGCGGCTGTTGTCGGCGGCGCGGGCCCCGGCGGCCAGGTTGACCTGGGGGGCGACGGGCGCGGCGGCGGACCTGCCGGCGGGCAGCAGGGCTCCGGTGGCGGTGAGGGCGGTGGCGCCCAGGAACCCGCGACGCCCGATGGCGTGAGAGGAGTGCGATGTCATGCCGCAGGACGCTAGGAACCACCCAACCGGGGCAATGATCGTAATAGCGTATGGATCGTTGGATAAGGGCCCCGGAAAGTCCCCCGGACGAGTTAACAGTGATGCGGCCAAACCCACTCATCAGAGTGAAAACGTCGGGTGAAGGGCGCTGGCGCCGCGCCGTTCAGGGGGTTCGTGGTTCAACGCGCCGCGCCGCGGCTTGCGGGGGCATCGCCGGGTTCAGCGGTCCGACACCGTGATGCCGAGGGCGCGGGCCAGCTCAGGGGCGAGGCCGATCAGTTGGGCGCCGGTGATCGTCGCGCCCTTCAGGGCGTCGTGGCCCGAGGTGAGGGCGAGCCGGGTGGCGTCGCGCAGATCGACGTCCTTCAGGCGCGCCCGGTCCAGCCGCACCCCGTCCAGGGCGGAGCCGGGGAACGCCACGCCGGTGAGGGCGGCCCCGCCGAGGTCCACGTCGCGCAGCAGGCAGTCCACGAAGGTGACGTCCCTCAGCTCGGCGCCCCGGGCGTTGACCGACTGGAACTTGCACTGGTGGAAGACCACGCGGCGCATGGTGGCGCCGAAGACCTCCGTCCCGGCGAACGCCCCCGCGGCGACCTCGGCGTCCAGCCAGTCGGTCTCGGCCAGGTCCGTGCCCACCCAGCGCACCCCGTGCTGCCACACGTCGTTGAACCGGGCCCGCCGCAGGCGCCCGCCGGAGAACAGCACCGAGGAGAACGCGCACTCAAGGAAGCGGGCGCTGCCGCCGTCGGCCTCCTCGAACACGGCTCCTTCGACATGCACGGCGTCGTAGCTCCCCTCCCGCTCCAGCGGGCCGCGCAGCGGCCTCAGATGACGGGCGTACGGCAGGTCGGCGAGGTCACGGGGCGTCGGCACGGCGGCTCTTCCTGACGGGGACGGCTTCCGTGCGCACTGTAGGGGCGGCCACCGACATTCGCCGGGCGGAGCCAGGGGTGCCGGGCCGGGCGCCGGGTAGCCGCGTCAGTGACCGGCCGGGGCGGCGGCGCGGCGAGGGCCGGCACCCGCCCCGCGAACCGCCGGCGGCACCGGAACACCGGAAGGAGGGGCGCGTGGTGTCCTACGGATCCGCCCGCGCATGGCCGTACCGCTCCCGAGGACGACACGCCGCCGATCCCGCGGCGAAGGCGGGACCCGACGGCGGGCCCGGCACCGAGGAGGCGGCCGGGCCGCCCCGGTTGCAGCGCGCCACCCTCGGCTCCCGGGTGGCGCGGGCGCTGGTGATGCTGGTGGCGTTCGTGTCCATGGTGGCCTTCGCGGTGGTGCTCGCCCGGGCCACCCTGGTGCCCTCGCCCGGCTCCTCGGACCTGGTGCACACCAACCTGCACCCCGGCGCGTCGCTGCGCGCCTATCTGGACCAGCCCGACCGGGCCGACACCGTCAAGCAGGTCGGCGGCAACATCCTGCTCGGCGTGCCGTTCGGGATCCTGCTGCCGGTGCTCATGCCCAGGGCGCGCGGCGCGCTGCGGGTGGTGGCGGTCGTCGCGCTGGTGATGGTGTGCGTGGAGCTGGCGCAGGGGCTGCTCGTCGAGGGCCGCGCGTTCGACATCGACGACGTCATCCTCAACACCACCGGCGCCCTCCTCGGCTACGTCCTGGCCGGCCGCCGCCTCGGCCGGGCGGTGCACCCGCGCCGCCGGCACTGGTGGCACCGTCTGCGGCGTCCGGCATGATGGCGCCATGACGCCCGCAAACGCCGAGTGGATCACCATCGCCTCCTACGAGAACCTGCCGGGCCGCCCGGACCCCCTGGCGGCGGCGCGCGCTTGACTGCGTGACCGCGGCGTCGACTGGATGCCGTTCCGCGACGACGAGCTGCGCTGGGACCTGGCCTGCGGGATCGGGCCCGACGGGCACTGGCACGGCTGGTTCGGCGTCCGGGTGCGCGCCGACGCGCTGCGGCGGCTCGGGCTGCACCCCGCCCAGCCGTCCTCCCGGGTCGCCGGGCCCCCGCCGCCCGGCTGGTGGCACGCCGCGGCGGAGCTGCGGTTCCGGCGGGGCGGCCGGGCCGGGCCGGGTGGTGCGGGCCACGGGCACGGCGCCGGCTGACGGGCGCCCGGGCTCAGCGGGCGCCGGCCTCCCGGCCCAGGACCTCCGTCAGGCGGGCGAGCCCGTCGTCGCCGTGCCCGGCGTCGATCGCCCGCCGGGCCATGGCCAGGGCGGCGTCGAGCGTGCCGGTGTCCAGGCCGCGCGCCCGCGCGGTGTGCACGATGTGCTCCATGCCCGCCGCGGCCGACCGCAGGTTGGCCTCGTCGCCCGGGTACCGCCCGGCGTCGAGGTCCCCGGCGATCTCGGTGATGGTGTCGGGCAGCAGGTCGCCGATGCCCCGGGCGAACGCGGCGAACTCCTTCGCCCCGATGCCCTCGGCCGCGGCCAGCGCGTAGCCGTGCGCGATGCCCGCGACGGCGGTCCACCAGATGTCGAGCAGCGCCACGTCGTGGGCGGCGGCGCGGCCCGGGTCGGCGCCCAGGTGGGTGGCCGTGCCGCCGAGGCTCGCCAGGGTCGGCCGGTGCGCCTCGTAGACGTCCTCCGGGCCGCTGTAGAGGAAGACCGCGGAGGGCCCGCCGATGGTGGTGGTCGGCGTCATGATCGATCCGTCGAGGTAGTCGACGCCGTGCCCGGCGGCCCACTCCGCCATCGCCCGGGCCCGGTCCGGGGAGTCCGCGGTGAGGTTCACCAGCGTCCGCCCTTTCAGCGCCGCGGCGGCGGGCGAGACGATCGCCTCGACCGCGGTGTAGTCCATGACGCACACCACGGTCAGCGGCGAGGCCGCGACCGCGGCGGCCGCGGAGTCCGCCAGGACAGCGCCCCGTTCGACCAGGGCGGCGGCCTTGGACGCCGTGCGGTTCCACACGGTCGTGGGGTGGCCGCTGCTCAGGAAGGCGCGGGCGAGCGCCTGCCCCATCGGGCCGAGGCCGAGGACCGTCACCGGGGCAGCGTTCGTGCTCGTGTTCGAAGTAGGGGTCGTCATGCGGGTTAAGCTAAAGCCTCACGTCGACGTGAGAGTCAAGCCGACTCGGCCTGGTGGGACGGGGGTTGGAGTGCGGATCGGGGAACTGGCGCGGCGGACGGGCGTAAGCGTGCGGGCCCTGCGCTACTACGAGGAGCAGGGGCTGCTGCGGCCGCGGCGCGGGCCCAGCGGATACCGCGAGTACACCGAGGCGGACGTGCGCACCGTGCGGCATGTGCGCATCCTGCTCGCCGCCGGGCTTGGCACCGCCGTCATCGCCGATGTGCTGCCCTGCATGGTGGAGGACGGCGGCATCCTGGCGCCCGCCTGCGCGGAGCTGACGCCGGCCCTGGAGAAGGAGCGGGACCGCATCGCCGGCGCCATCGCGGAGCTGGAGTCCGCCCGCGCCCTGCTGGAGACCATCATCGCCGCCCCGCCCGCCACCGCCGCCTGCGCGGGTTAGGGCGCGCCCGGGGCCCTCGCGTGCGCCGGTCCCCTGCGGGCGCCGCCGGGCGGCCGGGGTCCGCCGGGTGCGGCCGGGCCAGGGCGTGTGACTGCCGCAGCCGGAACCCGGGCGGGCCCGAGGCGAGGCGGGCCGTCCGCCACGGCCGTGGACACCTCCGGCCTGCCGCTGCCCGAGCAGATCGAGCAGTTGCGCCGCTTCGCCGAGGGAGGTCGCCCCCGTCCTCCGCCGGGAGGCGCCCACCACGCTGTGGGCGCCGCCGGGGACCGCGTCCTGACGGCGGGGCCGGGCGCGCACCGGCCGGCGTGCGCCGCGGGTCGGCGGCGCCGTTCCCGGTCGCCGCCCGGGGCCGGACTCCCCCGCACCGCCCACCATGCGAGAACACCCGCCAGCCGCCCTTGACTGGGTGTCGGGCCCGCTCGACACTCCGAGGTGGGGAACCCTCGCGAACAGGTGGGACGTCATGGCGCGCAACGCACTCGGCACCGGCCGTGCGGCTCGTTCCCCGCTGCTGCTGACCTCCCGCCGGCACATCGACCTGCTGCGCGTGTGCAGCGCGGGCAGCCGCGCCCGCTGACAGCCGCGGCCCCGTCCGCCGCCCCGCGGGCAGCCTCCGCCCGCACCCGCGCCCTTCGCGCGCCCGCGCCCTCGCGCCTTCAGTGACCAGCCGCCCAGGTCCCAGGGAGACACATGTCCGCCACACCCTCCGCCGTGCCGTCCACGCCGTGTCCGCCGCCGTTCCGGGGGCGGATCGGGCCGGACGCGCGCAGCGGCCACTACGCCGTGCCGCGCCGCTACCGCCTCCACCTGTCCCCGTCGGGCCCCGACTGCCTGCGGATCGCCGTCACCCACGACCTGCTCGGGCTCGACGGCGCGGTCCCGGTGACGACGCTGCCCGCCGTGCCCGACGCGCCCGGGGGCGGGTACCTGGCGCTGCGCCCGCTGTACGAGGCCAGCGCCCACCGCTACCAGGGGCCGACCGCCGCGCCCGTGCTCGCCGACGACTGGACCGGCCGGATCGTCAGCACCTGCGCCCCCGACATCCTGCGCGACCTCGCCCGCAGGTTCGCCGCACCCGGCGCCCCCGAGCTGCACCCGCACGACGACGAGCCGCGGATCCGGGCGGTCGAGCTGCTGTGCGCGCAGGGCGTCAACGAGGCCGCGCAGCAGGCCGGGCGGCCCGGCGCGGACCCCGAGGCGCGCGAGGCCGCCCTGGGCACCGTCCTGCACTCCCTGGACGTGCTGAACCGCGCGCTCGCCCAGCGGGAGTACGTCCTCGGGGACCGGCTGACCGCCGCCGACGTGGCGGTGTGGGTGGCCCTGGTGCGGCTGGACACCGTGCACCGCTGGCACCTGGACGCCGCCGCCGTGCACCACCTCGCCGCGTACTCCCACGTGTGGGCCCATGCCCGGCGGCTGGCCGCCCGTCCGGCCTTCGGCGCCCATCTCGACCTGGACGGCATCGCCCGCAGGCACCACGCCCACTGCCGCGGCCTGGAGGCGGCCGGCGCCGCGGTGCGCATCGTCGAGTGGCCCGAGCCCGCCCCGCCCCGGGTGGCGGCCGGGACGGGGTGAGCCGCCGGCCCGGCCCCGGGCGCCCTCCCCCGGCCGACGGCGGCCACGGGGGCGGGCGGCACCCGTTCGGGCTCGGCCGGACGGGCGATTTTCGGCCGACCTTTTCCGACGGCGGGCGGCGGCCGCCCGGGTGAGCCGCCGTCAGCCCGCGGGTCCGCGCCTCCTCCGCCGGTGGGCACGGGCCCGCCACCGCGTCGGGTGCGGCGGATCCGCGCCCCGCCGCACCCGACATGCCGGACCGATGGAAGTCGGCCAGACTTCACACGACGGCAACCTCTTCGCCGCCTGGCCGTCTTACCTGCCGGGACGACCGGCCCGCCACGGCGCCGTCGCAGCTCCCCGAGCACAGCCACCCGACACCCGGAACACCCGAGGGGAGGCCGTCGCGGCAGGCAGCGGACGCCGCGCGCGGACCGCCATGAAGATTTCCTTCCTTCTGCACAACGCCTACGGCATCGGCGGCACCATACGGTCGACGTTCAACGTCGCCGGCGCCCTGGCCGCGCACCACTCGGTGCGGATCGTGACGCTGATGCGCACCGCGGACGCTCCCGCGCTGCCGCTGGACCCGGCCGTCCGGCTGACACCGCTGATCGACCTGCGCGCGGGCGCCAAGCCGAACGACGTCGGCGACCCGCTGCTCGACCAGCCGTCCGCCCTCGTCCCCGCGGCCGAGAGCAACGGCACCAAGACCTTCAACGCCCTCACCGACCAGCGGCTCGCCGCGCACCTCGCCGCCAGCGACGCCGACGTGGTGATCGCCACCCGCCCCGGCCTGGTGCTCTGCCTGGCCGAGTACGGGCAGGGCCGCGGCTACCTGCGCATCGGCCAGGAGCACCGGCTCTACACCACCCACGCCCCCGAGCTGCGCGCCGCCTGCGACGCGGCCATCGCCCGCCTGGACGCCCACACCGCCGTCTCGGAGGCCGACGCGGCCACGCACCGCGCCCACCTGCCCGGCCTCACCACCCGTCTGGCCGCGCTGCCCAACGCCGTCCCGGCCACCGACGTCGAACCCTCCGACGGCTCCGCCAAGCTCGTGGTGGCCGCGGGCCGGCTGATCCCCGTCAAGCGGTACGACCTGCTGGTCGGCGCGTGGGCCACCGTCGCGGCCAAGCACCCCGACTGGCGCCTGCGCATCTACGGCCGCGGCCCCCAGCAGTCCGTGCTGCGGGCCCGCATCGACGAGCTGGGGCTCGCCGACCACATCACCCTCATGGGCGCCCACGCCCCCATCGAGACCGAGTGGGCCAAGGGGTCGATCGCCGCCGTGACCTCCAACGAGGAGTCGTTCGGCATGACGATCGTGGAGGCCATGCACTGCGGCGTCCCCGTGGTCGCCACCGACTGCCCGCACGGGCCCGGCGAGATCATCACCGACGGCAAGGACGGCCTGCTCGTCCCCGTCGGCGACCCGGACGGCATCGCGGCGGGGCTGCTGTCGCTCATCGAGGACCCGCAGTTGCGCCGCTCCATGGGCGCCGCCGCCCGGGTGTCGGCCCAGCGGTACGCGCCGCGGCGGGTGGCCGCCGCCTACGAGCGGCTCATCGGCGAACTGCGGCCCGAACTGCTCCGGCAGGAGCCGTCCGCCCCGCCCGAGCAGGGCGGACAGGGCGGACGGAGCGACCGGGGGGCGAGCGGCGGCCACGGGCCGCGCGGGCTGCGCGCGGCCTCCCGGGGCGCCCTCGAGGCGCTGCTGCGCGGCCCGCTGGGGCGGCGCGGCCCGGCGAAGGCACCGGCCCCGGCGCGCCCGGCGAGGAAGCCGTCCGCGCGTCCCGCCGCCTCCTGCCGCGTCGACGCCGACGGCCGCCTGCTGGTCCTGGTGGACCCGGCGGGCCCGCACGGCGAGGAGCCCGCCCTGATCCTCACCCGCCGTCACCACGACGACGCCGTGCGGCTGCCGCTGCACCCCCCGGGCGAAGCGGACGGGCGGACGCCGTGGCGGGCAGTGCTGGACCGCGACACCCTCACCCTCGCCGAGGGCCGCTGGGACCTGCACGTCACCGGCCCGCGCGACACCCGCCGCCGCCTGGTGTGCCGCTACGCCGAGGGCCGGGGGCTGCTCGGCCGCACACCGGCGCACCAAGCGCCCTTCTCCTGGTGGATCCCCTACCCGACGGTGCACGGCCACCTGTCGCTGCGCACCTGGCACCGCCCGGCCCACGCCGAGGCCGAGCGCATCCACACCGACACCGTCGCGCTCAGCGTGGCGGGCACCGTGTACGGCGCCGCGCTCGACCCCGCGGTCCCCGCCACCGTCCGGGCCACGCCGCGGCTGGCGGCGGACCGCCCCTTCGAGGCCGCCGTCTCCGCGCTCGGGGACAACCGGTTCCGCTTCACGGTCCCCCTGGAGCTGGTGCGCGCCGCGCGCGGCGAGGGCGGGTCCGACGAGGCCCCGGTGTGGGACCTGGCGCTCGACCTGGGCGGGCGCGCGCCGGTGCGGGTCGGCCGGATCCTCGGCGACGTCGTGGACCGCAACAAGACCGACCTCCACCCCGCCGTCGCCGGGGTGCGCCCGTATCTGACGAAGGCCGCCAACCTGGCCGTCACCCTCCCGGTCGGCTCCGCCTGACCCGGTCACCTGGGCGCGGCCCGCGGCGCCCGCCGCGGGCCGCGCGCACGGTGCCGGTGGGCGCCGCCCGGAGGGCGAACCGGGTGCGTGACCGCGCCGCGGCGCCGATGTCGCCGCGATCACCGGTGATCCGGTCCGCTACTATCCGCACCCGGAAGCGGTGACCGCACCGCCTCCTCGACCTGACGCTCGACGGCGTACGCGCCCGGTGAGCGAAGCCCCATATCGTGTGCGTTCGCGCGGCACGGTGAAGTCCGCCGGGGCGCTCCGTTCGGCGGGGCCGTCCGGCGGCGGCCCGGCCGTCGCGCGCGTCCAGTCGCCGCAGTAGCCGTCCCCGCAGGAACTGAGCCTGATATGACCGCACCTTCATCACCGCCCATCACCGCCGACGTCCCGTCCCCCTCCTCCGAGCCCACGCCCGCCGACGGCGCCCGCCCGGACGTCCGGGAGGATCTGCGCAGCTACGCGGACCTCGGCGGTTTCACCCTGACGGCACAGAGCCACGCCTGGCACGCCGCCGTCGAGACCATCGGCACCCCCGAGGAGGCCCGATCCGCCGCGACCGTCCTCGCCGAGTCCCGCGCCGCCCTGCCCGCCGTCCGGGAGGAGGCCGCCCGCCTGGCCGAGGGGACGCCGCTGACCGCGCCCGGCACCGTCGAGCGGACCCGTTCGGCCGTGGCGCTGCTGCGCAGCGTGCGCGACACGCTGGCCGTGCTGAAACCCGAGGTGTACGACGAGGAGGACCTCGACACGCTCACCGCGGCGACCGCGGACCGCGCCTGGCGGCGTGAGCACGCCGTGGAGCTGTCCTGGGGCCGCCGGTTCTCGCTGCGCCTGCGCGCCCGGCGGCTGGCCGTCTCGCCGTGGACCCGCCCCGCCGCCCTGCGCTCCGCGCTGGCGTCGGCCGCCGCGGAGCGCGCGGACTGGACGGAGCTGGGCGCCGAGGGCCGGCCCGCCGCGCCCGGCGAGGAGCTGGTCGACGGGGCGGCCCGCGCCGTCGAGGCCGCGGGAGCGGCGCTGCACGAGCTGAGCGCGCTGCTCCGCCCCGACCACGACCTGGAGACGGTGCCCTTCGAGGAGCTGTCCGAGCTGCTGGACCGGCTCGCCGCCGAGGAGGGCGACCTGTTCCGCCTGCCGAGGCTGCGCGCGCTGCGCGACCGCCTGGAGCGGGAGGGAATCGGGCCGCTGCTGGACGAGCTGAGCGAGCGCCGCGCCAACGGCGCGGAGGCCGTCGCGGCGTACGACGCACGGCACGGCGAGCCGGAGCGGGACGCGGCGGAGGGCGCCGCGGAGAGCGGGGATGCCGCGGGGGCCGGGACGGAGACGGCCGCGGAGGAGCCGGTCAACGAGGAGCCTCCCGCCGTGGTGGAGGAGCCGGCGGCCGAGGAGGCGGTCGAGGCGCAGCGGGAGGACAAGGCGGAGGAGGCCGCCGGGGAGCCGGAGGCCGCCGGGGACGGTGCCGCTGAGAGCGCCACCACCGAGAACCCCGCCGCCGATGACGTCGCGGCCGAGGATGTCGTCGCCGACGAGGTGCTCGCCGTGGAGCCCGCCGCCGAAACCGTCACGGAACCTGACGCGGAACCGGTTACCGAGGAGCCGGTCACCGAGGAGCCGGTTGCCGAGGAGCCGGCAACCGAAGCGCCGCAGGCGGACGCGCAGCAGGCGGACGCGCAGCAGGCAGAGACCCCGCGGGCGGACGCACCGCAGGCGGAGGCCCCGCGCACCGAGGAACCCGCCCCCGCGCAGGAGTCCGCCGCGGACACCGCGTCCGGTGGCGGTGCGGCGGAGGAACGGGCCGGTGAGCCCGAGGCCCCCGCCGCCGCGACCATCCCCAAGCCCCGCAGGGCCCGGCGCCCCCGCAAGCCGTCGCTCACTCCGGGACGGCCCGTCACCGCCTACTCCGCCGACGAGCTGGTGGCGCTGGTGCGGTGGATCGACAGCGACTCGGTCGAGCGGACCGAGGAGGAGCTGCTGCGGGCGGCGATGAAGGAGCTCGGCTTCGCCCGGCTCGGCCCGCGCATCAAGGAGGCCCTGGGCGCGGCCATCACCGAGGCGAGGAGCTGAGCTCCTCCGAAGCACGTGCGAAGGGCCCGGGGAGCGGCGGCAGGCCGCTCCCCGGGCCCTTTCCCGCACCCCGGCGCCCCCACGGGGCGCCGGGGCGTCAGTTCTCCACGGCGACCCGCAGGATCTCCCGCACCTGGTCGATGATGTCGAGCCGGTTCCGCACGAACTCCGGGTCGGTGACGGCCCCGGTCGCGGGGTCGGTGTTCCCGGCGCCGAACTGGAGCACCGGCGTGTGCACGTGCCCGCCCGGCAGGCCGCCGAGGCCGAGGCGGTCGCGCAGCAGCGTGGCGCGGTAGGCGATCTCGTTGGACAGGTAGTTCCCGCCGCTCCCGCCGCGGGCGAGCGAGCCGGGGGTGGGCCCCTCCGGGCGGACGACCGGGGTGTCCGAGCCCGCCGGGACCTCGGTGACCTGCGTGTTGTCGTACACGGGGAAGCGGCCGGTGGGCGCCGCGGCGATCGCCGCGTGGGGCAGGGTGGTGGCCGTCCACTGGGGCTGGGACGAGGGGTCGCCGACCGGTACGGTCCCGGTCTCGGAGACGTTCTCGTTGTCGGGGAACCCGCCGCGCCAGGCGCCGTTGTACCGCTCGATGTCGAAGCGGCCGGGCCGTCCCTGGCTGACGGTGGCGAACAGGTCGGCGCCCGGCAGGGCGGGGCGCAGGGTCCGCTCGACGGTGCCGTCGGCGAAGTCGCCCCAGCGGACGGGGAAGACGGCCGCCTCGACGCGGACCGGTCCCGCGCCGGTCTCGATCACCGTGCCGTCCAGGGCGAGCGCGGCGGCGCCCGAGGGGTTGCTGATGCGGATGTCCCGGTCCAGGGTGAACGGGTCGAAGCCCGTGACGAGGACGCGTCCCGGGGTCCGGCCCTGCCCCGTGCGGGGCGGCGGCGCGAGCGCATCCCGGCCGCGGGAGGCGCTCTCCAGGCGGGCCAGCAGCGCGGCGCGTTCCGTGCCGGTGAGCGGGAAGGACGGCTGCCACTGCCGCAGGCCGAGCGTCATCCCGAGCCGGGCCCAGTACAGCGGCCGGTCGTCGTCGCGGCTCAGGTCGCCGCCCGCGGGCCCGCGGCCCTGCGCCCTGGCCACGGCCCGCTCCCACAGGTTCCGGGCGTGGCGGCGCACGGTGTGCTCGGCCTCGCGGTGGGAGTCGGCGCGGCACAGCGCGCGGGTGAACTCGGACGCCAGCGTGTCGAAGCCGGCGCGCCGCAGGATCTCCCGCGGCACCGCCCCGGCGAGCCGCCGCTCCTCGACGGTGGGCTCCGCCGGCGCGCCGCCGCAGCCGGCGGGTGCGGCGTGCGCGGGCGTCGCGGGGAGAGCCGCGACCACCGACGCCGACACGATCAGTACAGCCAGCCTTGCGCGCAGCCCTCGCACCCGTGTTCCTCCCTCCGGACGGCGGACGTCGTCGGCGTAAGTATCGACGCCCCGTCATGCCGTGGCGAGAGCCGATCGGTGGGCCGGGTGGTGCGGGTCGGGCGGTGCGGGTCGGGCGGAGGGCGGTCCGCGTGGTGCCGCGGGGCCGCCCTCCGCCCGTGCCGCCGTGCGTTACAGGCGCCCCGAGGTGAGCCGGGACAGGGGGCCCCGCCGGCGCTGCCCGGAGCGGCGGCCCAGGGCGTAGGAGCCGGCGGCGACGGCCGCGACACCCGCGCCCGCACCGGCCGCGACGGCCTTCCTGGCCTTGAGGGCGGTGAGCGCGACACCCGCCTTGCCGACGGTCTGGCCGGCGGCGGAGGCCACGGTGCCCTGCACCGCCTTCGCCGTCCCCTTGGCCTTCTCCGCCGTGGCCCCGCCGAGCTCCGTCAGCGTCTGACGGCCGCCGCGGCCCGCTTCCCCGGCCGCGTCCCGCGCGCTGTCCGCGGTCTTCGCGGCCCCGTCCCGTGCGTCCCGCGCGGACGCCTTGGCGCCCTCGGGGACGGACTGCTTGGCCGACCGCGCGGCAGAGCCCGCGGCTTGTCCGTTCGTCTTGTTCGTTCCAGCCATGCTCTGCGGGTTTCCCGTCACGGGGGCGGCAAACGGCCGGACGGGCAAGCCGTGCCGATGTGTTCAGCGGGCGGCCGCCCAGGGCGCGGGCGCGGTGCCCGCGGCCCACCCGGCGAGGCCGTCGTGGTCGAAGCACACGATCCCGCACTGCTCGGCGTACTCGGCGGCGGGCTCGGTGAACTCACCGGTCGTCACCACGGCGGCGACGTGCGCGTCGTGGACGGCGTAGCAGGTGCCGCCGAAGCGCTGCACGTCCTGGGAGCCGACCTTGTTGGGGTCGTGGTAGCACTTGCACTGGATGACGACGCGCCGCCCGTCGGGCGTGGTGGCGACGACGTCGGCCCCGAGGTCGCCGGCCCCGCCGACGACCTCCACGTCCGCGCACCCGTCGCGCTCGCACAGCGCCGCCACGGCGTACTCGAACTCCCGCGGCTCCAGGGCGGCGAAGTCGGCACCGTCCGGGGTCCGCCGGGCGCCCGGCCCCCGGCGCGCCGCGGCGGGCCGCGCGGGGCGCCCGCGGCGCGCCCCGGCCACCAGCACCAGCAGCACCAGGCCGCAGAGCAGTGTGGCGACGGGGTGTTCGCGGGCCACCCCGCCCGCCACCCCGGCGCCGATCCCGAGCGCGCAGACGGCCACGGCGGCGGCCCCGCACCACAGGGCGGTGCGCCGCACGCTGAACGGTTGCCGGGCGGACGCGGCGGACGAAGGACGGGCGGACAGGGCCATGGCATCCTCCTGCGGCGCGACAGCAAGATCATCGGACATCTGCCCGTTGTGTCGCGGTGCACACGTTTCGCCCGGCGCGCACGGCGAGTCGGGCACGCCGCCCGGTGCCGCCGCGTCGGGGCGCCCGCTCCCGGGCCGGCCCCGCCCGCCGGGCGCCGGGCGCCGGGCGCCGGGCTCAGCCGGGAGCCGGGCGGCGCGCGGCGGGCAGGTGCCGGGCGAGGCCGCGGGCGACGTCCGCCCAATGGGCCGTCAGATAGAAGTGGCGGCCCGGGTACACGCGCACGACGGTCCGCCCGCCGGTCTCCTGTGACCACTGCTCCAGGTCCTCGGGGGCGACGAAGGTGTCGTCGCGCCCGCCGAAGACCGCGACGGGGCAGTCGAGCGCGGCCCGCGGGGCGTAGCGGTAGTCCAGGTAGGTGAACGACTCCTGCTTGGCGAGGGCGGTGACGGTCGCCCGGTGCAGCCGCCGGTCCCCGGCCAGTTCGGCCAGCAGCGGCAGCACCGCGGTGAGGGGCCGGCCGCGCACCGCCCCGATCCGCCGCGCCCACAGCCTGGGCGGCGGCGCCGCGGAGACGGCCAGCAGGGCCGGGTGCGGCGCCGTGAGGAGCCGGGCGACCTCGAAGGCGAGCAGGCCGCCGGAGCAGTGGCCGAACAGGGCCAAGGGGCGGCCCGCGGCGTCCCGGAGGATCACCTCGGCCAGCAGGTGGGCGAGTTCGGGCAGGTCGGTGAGGGCGGGCTCGTGCAGGCGGTCGCCGTGGCCGGGGATCTCCAGCGGGCACAGGTCCACGCCGGACGGCAGCGCGCGGGCCAGCGGCAGGTAGAACTCGGCGGGCGAGCCGAGGAACGGCAGGCAGTACAGCACCGCCCCCGCCCCTGGCCGCCGCACCGCCGCCCGGGTCCACGGGGCGTGGGCGGCCGCGGCGTCCTCGGGTGCCCCGGTCACGGGCGCTCCCGGGCGGGCCCGGCCCCGGGCGGGAGCGCCGCGGCGGTGTCCCGCCGTGGCGGCGCGGACCGTTGGCGCACCCGCCGCAGGACGATGCCCGCGACGTCGTCCACGGTGGGCTGCGACGCCGCCTCGATGGCCTGGATCTCGCAGTCGAAGTGCCGGCTGACCGACGCCGCGAACTCCGCGGCCATCAGGGAGTCCATGCCCAGCTCGTCGAGCCGCCGGTCGGCCGGCACCCGCTCCGGGGTGGTTTGCAGCACCCGCGCGGTCAGCTCGGTCAGGGCGGCGGTGACCAGGGCGCGGGCCTCCTCCTCCGGGGCCGTGGCCAGCAGGCGGCGGAGCTCTCCGGGGCGGTGCCCGGTGACGTCCCCGACGGGCGGCACCAGCAGCGCCAGGCGCGGGGCGTCCGCGGTGGCGCAGAAGGAGCGCAGCCCCTCCCAGGCGGTCCGGCCGACGTGGGCGACGACCTCGCCCTCGGTGAGCAGCCGGTCCAGGCTCTCCAGCGCCTCCCGCGGGCTCATCAGCCGCCAGCTCCGCCGCTCCATGAGCCCGGCCAGGTCGGTGCGCGCCACGTGCCCGACCTCGGCGACGGCGCCCCAGCCGACGGCGAGGGCCGCCTCGCCGTGGACGCGGCGCGCCCTGGCCAGCGCCTCGAGGGCGACGTTGGCGCCGACGTACGGGGCCTGGTGGGGGTTGCCGAAGAGCGCCGCCATGGAGGAGTACAGGACGAACAGGTCCAGGTCGCGGCCCCGGGTCAGCGCGTCGAGCACCAGGGCGCCGCCCACCTTGGGGCCGAGGACGGCCGCGAGGCGGTCCTCGTCGAGGTCGCGCAGCGGGGCGTCGTCCAGGTGCATGGCGGCGTGCACGACCCCGCGCACGGGGTGGCCCGCGGTGTCGGCGGCGCCGAGCACCGCGCGCATGGCCTCGGCGTCGGCGGCGTCGGCGGAGTGCACGGTGACGTGCGCGCCCCGGTCGCGCAGCGCGGCCAGCAGCGCGGGGGCTCCGGGGGTGGCCGCGCCGCGGCGGCCGACCAGGGCGAGGCGGCGCGCCCCGCGCTCGACGAGCCAGTGCGCGGTGGCCGCGCCGAGGCCGGTGAGGCCGCCGGTGACCAGGTAGGTGCCGTCGGGGCCGAACCGCGGCCGCGCGCCCGGCCGGTGCGGGGGCGGCGGCTGGTCGTGGCGCAGGACGACCTTGCCGATGTGCCGGGAGTGCCGCAGCAGCCGGTACGCCTCGTCCGCCCGCTCCACCGGGCGCGTCCAGTGCGGCAAGGGGCGAAGGTCGCCCGCGGTGACGCGCCGCACGACCTCGCGGAACTGCCGCTCCGCGTGCCGCGGGTGGTCGATGAGGAGTTCCTTGACGTCCACGGCGAAGTAGCTCAGGCCGCGCAGGAACGGGCGGAGCAGCATGCGCTCGTTGCCGGCGAAGTCCCGCTTGCCGAGCTCCACGAACCGCCCGCCGGGCGCGAGCAGTTCCAGGCTGCGGGCGGCGGCCTCCCCGGTGAGGGAGTTAAGCACCACGTCGACCCCGCGGCCCGCGGTGGCGTCCATCACCTGCTCGGCGAAGTCGAGCCCGCGGGAGTCCGCGACGTGCTCGACGCCCAGCAGGCGCAGCAGGTTCCGCTTGTGGGCGGTGCCCGCGGTGGCGATCACGCGGGCGCCGCGGAGCCCGGCGTACCGCACGGCGGCCAGGCCCACGCCGCCCGCGGCCGCGTGGACGAGCACGGTCTCGCCCGGGGCCAGCCCGGCCAGGTGGCCGAGGCCGTGGCTGACGGTCAGGTAGGCGATGGGCAGGGTGGCGGCGGCGGCGAGGTCCATCCCGTCGGGGACCGGCCCGGTCAGGGCGCTGTGCGCGGTGACGTGGGAGCGGGCGGCGCCGGGGACGAGGGCGTACACCCGGTCGCCGGGCGAGAAGGCGGTCACCCGGTCGCCGACGGCGGTGACGATGCCGGAGCACTCGAAGCCGGTGGGGTGCTCGTCGCCGCCGTCCGGTCCCGGCTGGGGCGGCAGCAGGCCCTGCGCCTGCATGACGTCGCGGTAGTTGAGCCCGGTGGCGCGCACCTCGACGGTCACCTCGTCCGGGCCGGGGGCGGGCGGCGGCGCCTCCGGGCGGCGGACCAGGGCGTGGCCGGGTCCCGGCGCCCGGACCCGCAGCGCGTAGGGGCGGGGGGCGCCCGGGGGCGGGGGCGGCTGCGGCCGGTCGGTCACGCGGGTCACGAAGCGGCCCGCGCGGGTGGCGACGACCTCGTCCTCGTCGCCGGGGGCGAGGAGTTCGCCGGCCGCGCGGCGGGCGGTGGCGCGGGCGTCCGCGGAGTGCTCCACGGCCAGGCGCCGCACGGTCAGCCGGGGGCACTCGTTGGCGAGGGCGCGGGTCATGCCCCAGGCCACCGCGGCGGGCACGGTCGCGGGTTCGGGCGCCGCGGCGCCCGGCGCGGCGGGGACGGTGAGCCACAGCTCGGGGGCGGCGGACGGCGGCAGGTCCGCGTACGCGGCGGCGAGGGCGCGCAGGCAGGCGGCGTGGCGCAGGCAGTCCGCGGCGGGATCCGCGGCACCCGGTTCGGCGGCGCCCGGTTCCGCGGCGGTGAGCAGCACGACCGCGGGCGGCGGGGTGCGGTCGGTCAGGAGGGCCGTCCAGTCCTCGGCGGTGGTGTCCCAGCCGGTGGTTCGCACCTCTGCGGCGCCGGACGCGGACAGCGCCGCGGCCAGCTCGGGGGCGAGCGGGCAGCCGGGTTCCGCGGCGATCACCCAGGAGGCGCCGGGGGCGGCGGCGGGCGGCGGCCCGGGGAGGGGCGCGGCCCGGTCCCGGCGCTGGGTGAGGAACACCGACGCCAGGTCGTCCGGCCCGCCCGGGGCGCCGCCGCGGACGGTGCCGGTGAAGCCGCTGTCCTCCAGCAGCCGTTGCCACCGCCGCGGCGTCAGCAGCGGGCCGGCCGGGCGCTCGTGGCGGTCGGTGTTCGCCCAGAAGCTGTCCAGCAGGCCGAAGACCAGGGCGACGGGACGGCTGTCGTGGATCTCCTGGATCAGCAGGTGTCCGCCGTCGGCCAGCAGGTACGCGACGTGCCGCAGGCACTGCCGCAGGTCCGCGGTGGCGTGCAGCACGTTGGCGGCGACGACGAGGTCGAACGAGCCCTCCCGCAGTCCCTGCCCCGCCGGGTGAGCGTTCAGGTCCAGCGTCCGGTACTCGACGAAGTCGTGGGCGGCGAAGCGGGCCATGGCCCGGGGCAGGAAGGCCGGGGACACGTCGGTGAACAGGTACCGGGTGCGCTGCCGGGGCAGGGCGGGCAGCACGGCCGCGGTGGTGCCGCCGGTGCCCGCGCCGACCTCCAGGATCCGCAGCGGCCGGTCGGCGGGCCCGTGGGCGGCCAGCGCGCGCACCCAGTCCGCGGTGACCCGGTTGGCCGCCCGGGTGAACGGCGAGGAGTGGTACAGCTCCTCGGTGAGGTACCGGCCCGACTCGGAGAACAGCAGCTCCACGGGGTCGCACCGGCCGGTGAGGACGTCGGCGAGGGCGCGGCCGCACATGCCGTACAGGGCGAGTTCCGGCGCGGCCCGCGGGGTGTCGTCCAGCAGGGCGCGGAACACCTCCTCGGGGCGGGCCCGCCCGGTCAGCAGGCAGCGGCCGCCGGTGAGGAAGTCGCCGGCGCCGTCCGCCAGGCCGTGCTCCTCGGCCGTGCGCAGCAGCAGGCCCACCAGGCGGCGCCGGCCCGGGGGCACCCCGGCGGCGGTCAGGGCGTCCCAGGTGACCGGCGCGCCCCCGGGCAGCAGGCGGGCCAGGGCGTGGGCGGCGAAGTGCGCGGTCAGCCGCCGCAGCCCGGCGGCGGGGTCGCCCGGGGCGGACGCGGGCCGCGGCGGGGCGCCGGCCGCTCGGGTGACCTCGCGGGGCCGCGGCAGGGCGGCGCGGGCCGCCGGGGCGTGCGCCGCGGGGGCGTGGGACAGCGGGGCGGCCCGCAGCTCGGTGACGTAGGTGCGCAGGGGCGTGTGCGCCCGGGTCTCGAACGGCCGCAGGCGGCAGCCGGTGAGCTGCACGCTGACCGCGCCGTCGTCGTCGGTGACCGTGCAGTCCCACACGCTCTGGCCCGCCTCGTCCCTGCGGCGCCGCACGTGCACATGGCCGGTCGCGGCCGGGGGCTGCCAGGCCCGCACCGCGTCCACGGCCACCGGGAGGTGGGTGCGGCCGTCGCCGAGCAGCGCGGCGACCGCCTGGAGGGCGCCGTCCAGCAGGGCGGGGTGGACGGTCCAGCCCTCGGCGGCCAGGTGCCCCGCGGCGTAGCGGGCCTGCGCCTCGCCCTCGCCGGTGCGCACGTCCTCCAACACCCGGAAGGCGGGGCCGTAGTCCAGGCCGGCGCGGCGGGCGCGGGCGTACAGGTCGGCGGCGTCGCCGCGGCCGGCCAGGCGCGCGCGGGTGGCGGCGGGGTCGAGCGGGGCCGGGCGCCCGCGCAGCAGACGGCGGACCCGGCCGCGGGCGTGCTGCCGCCAGGGCTGCCCGGGGCCGCCGGTGCGGCAGCCGACGCGGACCACGCCGTCCTCGTCCGACACCGAGGTCTGGAGCCACACCTCCGCCTCGGCGTCGTCCCAGGGCAGGGCGAGCGCCTGGAAGACCAGGTCGGTGACCTCCACGGGCGCGTCGTGGATCCGCTGCCCGGCGGCCAGGGCCATCTCCGCGTAGCCGGTGGCGGGCATCAGCACCGTCCCGTCCACCTTGTGGTCGGCGAGCCACGGGACGCGGGCGTGGTCCAGGCGGTGGTGCCAGGTGGGTTCCAGGGCGGCCGCGCGCTCACCCAGCAGGGGGTGCTCCAGGGCGCCGTCGCCGCAGGTGCGGGTCCACCAGTGGGGCGGGGGCAGACCGTCGTGGCGCTCACGCTGCCACGGGTAGGCGGGCAGGTCGGTCACCCGGCCGGGGACGGGGAAGAACGCCGTCCAGTCCACCGCTCCGGCGGCGATCGCGCCCGCGGCCGCCTCGTCGGCGGCGTCCGGTCCCGGGCGGTCGCGGACGAGGGTGGGCACGACGGCGGGCGGGCGCCGCGCCGCCTCGGCGGCGCGCCGCAGACAGGCGCGGAGCACCGGGTGCGGCCCGATCTCCACCAGCGCCTCGCAGCCGCGCCCGACGAGCCGGTCCACCGCCTGCGCGAACAGCACCGGGCGGCGGACGTTGCGCCACCAGTACTCGGCGTCCAGGGGCTCCCCGGTGCCCTCGTGGTGCAGCTCGCCGGTGACGGTGGAGGCGAACGGCAGCCGGGGGGCGGCCGGCCGCAGCCCGGCCAGGGCCTCGCGCAGCGGCCCGGCCAGCGGGTCCATCAGCCTGCTGTGGAACGGGTGGCCGACGTCCAGCCTGCGGAAGAACACCTCCCGCCCGGCCAGGCGGCGCGCCAGGTCGTCGAGCGCCCCCTCCTCGCCGCTGACGGTGGTGTCCCGGGCGCTGTTGACCGCGGCGACCTCGAGCCGCCCGCCGTAGGGTTCGAGCAGCTCCGAGACGTCGGTCGCGCCCAGTCCCACCGCCGCCATCCCGCCCGTGCCCGCGGTGCCCGCCTGGAGGCGGCTGCGGGCGGCCACGACGCGGGCGGCGGCGGGCAGGTCGAGCGCGCCGGCGACGCAGGCGGCGGCGATCTCCCCGACGCTGTGCCCGCACACCGCGTCCGGGCGCACCCCGCGGTCGGCGAGCAGCGCGACCAGGCCGAGCTGGACGGCGAACAGGGCGGGCTGCGCCACCTCGGTGCAGGCCATGCGCGAGCGCTCCGGCGGCGCGGCCAGCTCCTCCGCGACGGACCAGCCGAGCAGCGGGGCCAGCGCCGCGTCGGCCTCCTCGACGGCCGCCCGGAACACCGGCTCCGCGGCCCGCAGGTCCGCCCCCATGCCCGGCCACTGGGAGCCGTTGCCGCTGAAGACGAACACGGCCCTGCCGGCGCCGGACCCGGCCGCGGCCGGGGGTCGCGCGGGCCCGGGGGACGCCGCCCACCGCCGCAGCCGGTCGGCGGCCTGCCCGGGGGTCGCGGCGAGCACGGCGACGCGGTGGGGGTGCTGGGCGCGGCGGCGGCAGGCGGTGAAGGCGGTGTCGTGGAAGTCGTCCCGCGCGATGGCGTCGAGGTGGTCAGCCATGCGCTGCGCCGCTGCCGTCAGGGCCTCCTCGGAGCGGGCGGTGACCAGGACCGGCAGCACCGCCGGCCGCGGCGGCGGGGCGGGCCGCGGCGGCAGCGCGGGCGGCGGGCCGACGATCACATGGGCGTTGGCGCCGCCGAACCCGAACGAGCTGACCCCCACCACCCGGCGGCCCGAGGTCCGCGGCACCGGGCGGGCCCGCACCGCGGGCGCCAGGCCGTACCCGGCGAAGTCGATGTCCGGGGAGAGGGGCTCGGCGTGCAGCGTGGCCGGGATGTGCCCGTGCCGCAGCACCAGGCACGCCTTGAGCAGGCCCGGCATGCCGGAGGCCGCCTCCAGGTGGCCCAGGTTGCTCTTCACGGTGCCGATGGGCAGCGGCCCGCGGGTCCGCGCGGCGCCCAGGGCGCGGCCGACGGCCCGGCACTCGGCGGGGTCGCCGGCGCGGGTGCCGGTGCCGTGCGCCTCGAAGTACACCAGCTCGTCGGCCGCGACCCCGGCGCGCGCGTACAGGTCGCGCAGCAGCTCCTCCTGGGCCCGGGCGCTGGGCAGCGCAAGGCCCTGGGTGCGCCCGTCGGCGCCGGTGGCGCCGGCCAGGATCACGGCGTGCACCCGGTCACCTTCGGCCAGCGCGTCCGCCAGCGGCCTGAGCACCACCAGGCCGCCGCCCTCGGCGCGGACGAACCCGTCGGCGTCCGCGGAGAAGGCGCGGCAGCGGCCGGTCGGGGAGAGCATCGACGCCTTGGCGAACCCCACGTACGCCTCGGGGTTGAGCAGCAGGCCGATGCCCGCGGCCAGGGCGAGTCGGCTGCGCCCGCCGCGCAGGGCCTCGCACGCCTGGTGCAGGGCCGTCAGCGCCGAGGAGCAGGCGGTGTCCACCATCGCGCTGGGGCCGCGCAGGTCGAAGAAGTGCGACAGGCGGTTGGCGGTGTTGGAGCCCGCCGCGCCGGTCATCGTGTGGGCGTCGATGTCCTCGGGCGGGAGCCGGTTCATCAGCGCGAGGTAGGGGGAGCCCGAGCAGCCGACGAACACCGCGGTGTCCGAGCCGGCGATCCGGGCGGGATCGACCCCCGCGTCGTCCAGGGCCTCCACGGCCATCTCCAGCAGCAGGCGCTGCTGGGGGTCCATGCGGGCGGCCTCGCGGGGCGAGATGCCGAAGTACTGGGCGTCGAAGCCGTGGACGTCGTCGAGGAACCCGCCCTCCAGGCTGTAGGTCTTGCCGGGGCGCCGCGGGTCGGGGTCGAGGAACCGGGAGGCGTCGAAGCGGTCCGGCGGCAGCGGGGTGACCAGGTCCCGGCCCTCGTGCAGCGCCGTCCACAGCGCGTCCAGGGAGTTGATGCCGCCGGGCAGCCGGCAGGCGGCGCCCACCAGGGCGACGGGCATGGCGCCGGGCCCGGGGGGAGGTGGTGCTGTCATCGGGTGCTCCTGTCGCTCCTGGGGCGCTTTCGCTCCTGGGACGCCCGGGCGCCGGGTGGCCGGCGGCCGGGTTCTGCGGGTCGGGGCGGGGTGCGGGGGACGGTGCGCTCCGCGGGCGGGCGCGGCGGGCGGCGGGGGCGGGGCCGTGGTGCTGCGCGGCGCCGTCGGACGCCGGGCGGTCGCCGCCGCCGTGCCGTGCGGTGCCGGTCTGCCGTGCGGTGCCGGTTTGCCGTGCGGCGGGGGGCGGTCCCGTGCCGCGGACGCCGGGCACGCCGGGAGAGGGTCGGCGCCGCGGCGCGGTGGGGCGATGCGCCGGCGTGCTTACGGGCGCCCACCGCGGTGCCGGGGCCGCGGGCCGGTCCCGGATATCCGGCGCGCGGACCCGGGCCGCGGGTACGCGGGCCGCTCCGACGGCGGGCGGCCGGGGCGCGCGGGCCTCCCCCGGTGCCCCAGCGGGGCACGGGACGAGCGGAGCCGCGGGGCACCCGCGGCGCCAAGGACAGCCACCACCATCAGCCGCTCCCGGGAAGGAAAGGCGGGACCCCGCCGGCACCGCGACAGCCGGTGGGGAGCGCGGTCATCTGGAGCATGCCCTCCGTCCCGCCGTCCGGCTCCGCCCGGAGCCCAAACCGCCCGTTCGAGCGACCCGGGGCCGCCGGGCCCGGTCCCGGGCCGGGCGCGCGAAGGCCGCGCCCACCGCGGAGGCGGCGGGCGCGGCCCGGTGATGCGGGGTCAGCCGGTGGACGGGCTGGTCCAGTCGGCGGGGACGTTGCCGACGCGCACCCGCTGCGGGTGGTCGCCGACCGCCACGGAGACGATCTTCCGTCCGGTGGCGAAGTCGATCGCGGTCACCTGGTCGGAGCCGCTCTCGGAGATCACGCACGCCTTCCCGTCGCCGCTGACCGTCGCCCAGTACGGCTTGGACGCCGTCACCAGCGGGCCCTCCTGGAGGGTGGCGCGGTCCACGACGGTGGCGTAGTCGTCCATGGTCCCGGCGACGCACAGCTTGGTGCCGGCCGGGTTCATCGACATGCCGTGGTGGCGGGAGTCGTTCACCCAGGTGGTGCGGTCCTCGCTGGTGGCGGAGTTCTTCGGCAGCGTCTTGAGGCGGGTGATCCGGTCCGCGGCGACGTCGTACTCCAGGAAGCCGTTGAAGAACGACACCTGGAAGTAGAGGGTGGACTCGTCGGGCGTGAACGCGACCGGCCGGACCGCGTCGGACAGGTCCTTGCGGCCGAAGGCGTCCAGCCGCTGGCGCATGTCGATCACCTTGACCTGCTTGAAGGTGCCGGTGTCGACCACGGTGATCCTGCGGTCGCCCTTCGTCCAGTCCATCGACGGGTCGTCCAGCGCCGTGGTGACCTCGCCGATCGACATGTTCCACAGGTGCCTGCCGCCGTCGGTGAAGACGTTCTCGTGGGGCTTGTCGCCGGTGGCGAACGACCCCAGCTCCCGGCCGGTCTCGATGTCCAGCACGTGCACGGTGTTCGAGGTGGAGGCCGACACGGCGACGCGGGTGCCGTCCGGGGAGACCGCCATGTGGTCGGCGCGGAAGCCGGAGACCGGGAAGCGCCACTTGAGCGCGCCCGTGTCCAGGTCGATCGAGACCACGTCGGCGAAGCTCGGGCGCGACACCACCAGGGCCGAGCCGTCCGGGGTGGAGTACATGTCGTCCACGAACTGGTCGTGGCCCTCGCCCGGCCCGTACCGCACGCCGAGGAAGAACGCGAGCTTGATCGGGTTGAGGTAGATCTCCGTCAGCCGCTCGTCCTTGTCCGGGATGACGTTGACCCGGCCCATCCTCGCGAAGTCACCGGTGGACTTGATGACGTCCGCGGTGCCCTCCCAGTTGTTGCCCACGAACATGACCTCGCGCAGCTCCGCGGCGCTCGCGGGCGCGGCGGTGGCCGCCGTGGTGCCTGTGGCGGCCAAGGCGAGGGCGGCGGCGATGCCGCCGAGGGCTCGCAGGGGCGGGCGCGTTCCGGACACAGACATCGCCGTTCCTTCCCTGGGCGGATCGGGCGTCGTGGTGCGGGTCTCGGCCGCCGGGCCGGCGACCGCACGCGTCTGTACAGGGCATGACAACCAGCCGGGCCACCGCACCGGCCCACCGGCCGAGCGCGTCCGGGTTCCGACCGGGCTACTGGAAGGTAACCGGGGGTAACCCGGCTTCACAAGACTCCACCGTCGGGAAAATGCGCCACTTCCCGGCGGCGCGGCCCCGGGTTCCCCGTCAGCCGGAACCGCCGCCCAGCTCCCCCACCCGCGCCACCGCGACCCCCGCCCGCTCGCACACCCAGTGCGGGTCCGGCCCCAGCTCGGGCTCCACCTGGAGGGCGTGGGGCTCGTGGTCGGCACCGCACACCGGGCACAGCGGCCACCGCCCGTGCCGCTCGAGCAGCGCGTCCTGCACGTCCTGCGCCACGAGGCCGGCGACGAAGCCGACGCCCTCCGGCCACTGCCGCACCCACCACCTGCGGTGCGCCACCGCGTCCTCGACCAGCGAGACGATGTCGGCCTGGTCCACCCCGCCCGAGGCGAGGTCGGCGAGGACCAGCGCGCGTGCCGCGTGCAGTGCCTGTTCCAGATCCATCCCCCGATCTTCGCAGGCGGGCGCCCGACCCGGCGCGGACCCGGCCCGGGGCCGGGCGACGACCCGGCGGGCGTGACCGCCGGGGCGGGACCCCGTCGGGTCGGCGGCGCGGAGGCTCGGGCCCGGGGCGGGAACCACGCGGCGTCCCGGCGAAGTCATGAGGGCGTACACACGTGCGGTCCGGGTGCGCCGGGACCGCGGGACCGACGACCGGAAGACGACCGAGAACCCTCATGACCGCCTCCTTCAGCGACCCGTTCCTCGCCCTCGCCCGGCCGACGCTCGCCTGGGTGTGCGAGCAGGTCGACCTGTTCGACTCGCTCGTGCCCAACGGCGTCGTCTCCTTCGACCTCGACGAGCCGTCCGTGACCCGCTCCGGGATCACCCTGCGCGCCCATGTGCTGGGCACCTACGCCCTGGACGGCACCTGGATGTGGGCCTGGGCCAACGAGCGGTTCCGGGACACGCCCGCCGCGGCCCGCTCCCGGCGACTGCGCGAGCTGGGCGAGCGCGAGGGCGTGCCGGAGCTGACCGAGCCCATGCCGGACCTGGGCCACTTCCCCGACCCGAGGCTGGCCGCCGACCACCTGCTGCTGGCCTGCCTGGGGCTGCTCGACGCCCGGGGCGGGGTGATCTGCGCCGTCAGCGAGCGCGGCCGGCTGTTCCTGGCGGTGGACGACCCCGCGGTGCCGCGCGCCCGTCCCCGCGCCTCCGCCTCCCCCGCGGCGCTGCGCAACGGCGCCGCCCTGCTGCCTGGGCCGGCGCTCAAGCCCGTCCAGGGCTGGTTCGCCCGGCACGGCGTCGAACCGGCCTACGGGCCCGGCCGGGTGACGGGCACGCTGGAGTGCGGCGACCGCGTGGTGGTGGAGCTGGACGGGGAGCGAGTGGCCCGCGTCGGGATCAGCGGCCCGGACGGCGGGGCGCCCGCGTCGGACGCCGAGCCGCCGCAGCGGCTGACGGGGGCGCGGCTGTCCCCCCACGCCCCGCACCGCGTGTTCCCCCGGCCGCTGCTCGCGGTGGCCGCGCGGGAGATCGCGTACTCGATCCTGCGGACCCGGGCCATGGTCGCCCACGCGGAGGAGCACCTGGGCCTGGACGGCCGGCCGCCGGTGTGGGACGAGGCCGCGGGCGAACTGCGTTTCCCCGGCGGCGGGCTGAAGGCGCGGCGCCTCGGCTCGTACGACACCCGGGAGGGCTGGTTCGCCTGGGCGCCGGGCACCGACGACATCCGGGACCGGTTCCGGGAGGCCGCCGGGCCGGCCGGGGGCGAGGGCGACTGGCCGGAGCTGTCCGGCGAGCGGCTCGACCTGACCGCGTACGGGCAGCGGGAGCCGGTCGCGGTCGCCCTGGCCCGCACCGCGGCGACCGTGGCGGGGTACACGTTCACCTCGCTGGGCAGCGAGTTCTGGGCCGTCACCGACGAACGCCTCACCGACCCGGGCATCGTGGACCTCGACGGGGCGGTGACCGACATCAGGGGCGGCGCGGGCTGGCTCCACGGCCTCGCGGAGCAGCACACCCGCGAGGACACCATGCGCACCCTGGCCCGGTCGTACTTCGAGCGGCTCGGGCTCCAGGTGTGGCACTACGGGCAGCCGGACTTCCTCAGCGGCGTGCTGGGCGTGTACGAGGTGCGTGTGTACTTCGCGCCGGACGGCACCATCACCGAGGTGGCGCCCGGCATGCTCATGGGCATGCCCACCGGGTGACGCCGGGCGCCGCCGGGCGCGCGTCCCCCGCGCGGCGGAGCATGGCGTCCGCCGCCGCGGGGTATCCCGCAAGGCCCGGCTGGAGACGTGGAGGTGCCATGGGCTGGGACACGCCCCCGGCGACGGCGGTGGTGACCGGGGCGTCGTCGGGCATCGGCGCCGCCTACGCCGAACGGCTCGCCGGACGCGGCTGGGACGTGGTGCTGGTGGCCCGCCGGGAGGACCGGCTCGCGGCGCTGGCCCGCGGGCTGCGCGAGGGCGCGGGCGTGCGGGCCGAGGCGCTGCCCGCCGACCTCGCGCGGCCGGACGACGTGGCCCGGGTGGCGGAGCGGGTGGCCGCCGACGACGTGGGGCTGCTCGTGAACAACGCCGGCATCAACGGCTACGGCCCGTTCCCGGAGACCGGGGCCGGGCTGCTCGGCAAGGTCGTCGACGTCAACGCGGCGGCCCTCACCGCCCTCACCCACGCGGCGGTGCGGGGCATGCTCGGCCGGGGCGGGGGCGCCGTGGTGAACGTGGCCTCCCTGCTGGCGTTCGCCGGCGCCGAGCCCCCGGGGGCACTGCCGCACCGCGCGGTGTACGGGGGCACCAAGGCGTACGTGGTGGCGTTCACCCGGACCCTGGCGGCGGAGCTGGCCGGGCGCGGGCCCCGGCTCCAGGCCCTGTGCCCGGGGCTGACCGCCACCGAGTTCCACCTGTCCACGGGCGAGGGGTCGGTGCCGGACGGCGCGCCACCGGTCCACGGGGAGGGCGGCATGCCGGCCGAGGACGTCGTCACCGCCTCGCTCGCCGCCCTGGACGCGGGCGAGGTGGTGTGCGTCCCCGGTCTGGCCGACCCCGCGGCCGTGGCGCGGCTGACCGAGGCGGAGGCGGCCCTGCGCCTGGCGTCCGGCGCACCGCTGGCGCCCCGCTACCGCGACCGGGAGGCGAGGCGGGACCCGGCGCCCGGACGCGGGTAGGCGCGGACGGGCCCGGGGCGCGCCGGACGGCCGGGACGGCCCGCCCGAAGCGGACGGCGCGTCACCCGGCCGGCACGGCCACCGCCGGGCACCCGCCCGGCGCGGGGCGGGACGGGCCCTCGCGCCGCGCGGAGCGGCCGCCGGTGCCCGTCCCGCCGGACGGTCAGTACGTCACCTGGCCGTTGCCGCCGTCGAAGACGATGTCCGAGCAGGAGTAGAAGTTCTCCTGGCTGTCGGAGCGGACCCAGTGGATGAACAGGATGTGGTTCCCGCTCTTGCCCTGCGGCAGGTTCAGGTTCCAGTAGTAGTGGCCGCCGTCGGAGCCCACGCTGCCGGCCTGCGGCGGGTTCACCACGGTCTGGATCAGCGACAGGTCGCTCCAGGCCAGGCTCTTGGTGGGGCTGTACCCGTCCTTGGTGATGTACACGTTGAACGTGCCGGGGTGGTGCGCCCAGTTGCTGTGCCGGATCTGGACGCTCGAACCCGCGGTGAGGTGGGTCTTCGGCCAGTCGCTGCGCGCCGCGCTGTACGGCGAGAAGTTGTACGGGCCGCGGTTGCCGCCGCTGCATATCGTGCCGTCGGGGATGTAGCCGACGGTCCGCCCCTGGCCGTTGGAGTCCAGGTTGCCGAACCAGTTGTACAGCGGCGTGGTGCCGGCGGCCCGGACCGCGGCGGCGCAGGCCGGGTTCGAGGGCATCTGGGTGCTGCTGTTGTTGAGCAGGTCCTTGTAGCACAGGAACGTGCGCGAGCCGGGGACCATGGTGGCGCCGTGCGCGGACGCCGGGGACGGCAGCGCGGCCATCACCATGGCCAGCGACGCGGCCGCCCCGAGGCTGAGCAGGCGGGGCGCGCGGAGCGAGGTCTTCTTGTTCCGTGCGGTGGTCCGAAGAGCCATGTGGGGGGTCTCCTCTTTACTTTGTCGTCCTCGACGGGTCGTCGCCGGTGCCGGTCGGGACAACCGGCCGGCCGCGCCCGTCGTGCGGGTGCCGCTGCCGTACGTGGATCGATCCGCTCCCGTCCCCGTCGAGCGGGGCCGGCTGGGGGCCCGGCCGCACAAACCGGAGTGGGAACGCTCCCACACGGTAACTCCGCGCGCCCGGAAGGTAAACGCCCCGGGACCGCACTCAAGTCCGGGACGAGCGCGGGAACGGCCCGCACGGCCGCCCGCCGCGGCGGAGCGCCGCCGCGCGCGGGCCCGGCGGCGGGTCCGGGGGGCGGGCGGTGAAGACCCGCCGAGGAATTTCCCGGCCGGATGTAGGGATCGGCGGTTCCCGTTCGTCGTACCGACGAGGACGAAGGGAGACAGCCATGGACGACATCGTCACGGGCGCCCGCGCGGAGGTGGCGCTGACCGTGGACCTGCCGCCGGAGGAGATGTGGGAGCTGGTCACCGACGTGTCCGGGTTCGGCAGGTGGAGCCCGGAGTGCACCCACGCGGAGTGGCTGGACACCGCCGCCCCGGGGCCGCGCGCCGGTGCCCGGTTCGAGGGGCGCAGCCGGTACCGGGACGGGTGCGTCAGCTCGGTGGTCTGCGTGGTCACCGAGGCGGTGCGGCCGGTCACCTTCGCCTGGGCGGTCCTGGACGAGCGGGACGACCCGGCGCGCCCCGCCTCCATCTGGCGGTACGAGCTGTCGCCCGCGACGGCCGGGCGGACCCTCGTACGGCACACCTTCCTGCACGGCCCCGGCGCCAGCGGCACCCGCGACGGGGCGCTGCGCGACCCCGCCGCGCTCCCCGCGCGCCTGGCCCGGATGCGCGGCAACATGACCGCCACCCTCGCCGCGATGGTGCGGGACCGCGCCGCGGCGGGCGCCACCGGCGGGCACACCACCACCGAGGAGGACAAGTGAAGTACCTTCTGCTGATCTGCACGGACGGCCCGATCGAGGCCGACGGGGCGGACCTCGACCCCACGGCGTGGGTGGAGGAGACCACCCGGCGGGGCGTACGGCTGTTCGGCCATCAGGTGCGGCCCGCGGCGGACGCCACCACCGTGCGGGTGCGGGACGGCGAGCTGCTCGTCACCGACGGGCCGTTCGCGGAGACCAAGGAGCAGATGGCGGGCTTCGACGTGATCGAGTGCGCCGACCTGGACGAGGCGGTCGAGGTCGCGTCCCGGCACCCGATGGCCCGCTACGGGATGGTCGAGGTGCGGCCGTTCTGGATGTAGGAGGGCGAGGCGTGGTGGAGCCGGGAGCGGAGCGACCGGGCCCGCGGGGGCAGGCGGCCGTCAGGGAGGCCGTCGCCGCGGTGTACGCCGAGGAGTGGGGGCGGATCGTGGCCGCGCTGATCCGGACGACGGGCGACTGGGACCTCGCCGAGGAGTGCGCCCAGGACGCCTTCGCGCGGGCGTTGGAGCGCTGGCCGCGCGACGGCGTGCCGCACCGCCCCGGGGCCTGGCTCACCACGACCGCGCGCAACCGGGCCCTGGACCGGCTGCGCCGCACCGCGACCGAGGCCGCCAAGCTGCGGGAGGCGGCCTCGCTCGCGGCGCCCGCCGACGCCGCCGCGGACCCGCAGGACCCGGTGCCGGACGACCGGCTGCGGCTGATCTTCACCTGCTGCCACCCGGCGCTGCCCCTGCCCGCCCGGGTGGCGCTGACGCTGCGGACCCTCGCGGGGCTCAGCACCGCCGAGATCGCCCGCGCCTTCCTGGTGTCCGAGGGCACCATGGGGCAGCGCCTGACCCGGGCCAAGAACAAGATCCGCCACGCCGCCATCCCGTTCCGGGTGCCGCCCGCGCATCTGCTGCCGGAGCGCACCGCCGGGGTGCTCGGCGTGCTGTACCTGCTGTTCAACGAGGGGTACACGGCGGCGGGCGGCGACCCCGCGCGGCGGGGCCTGGCCGCCGAGGCGGTCCGGCTGGCCCGCGTCCTGGCCGCGCTGCTGCCGGACGCCCCGGAGGCGCGGGGGCTGCTGGCCCTGATGCTGCTGCACGACGCGCGGCGGGCCGCCCGCACCGGCCCGGACGGGGACCTGGTGCCGCTGGAGGAGCAGGACCGCTCCCGGTGGGACCGGGAGCGAATCGCCGAGGGCCTCGCCGTCCTGGACGACGCGCTGCTGCGCCGCCGGCCGGGCCCATACCAGATCCAGGCGGCCGTCGCCGCCTGCCACGCCGGCGCGGACGACGCGGCCGGCACCGACTGGGCGCAGATCGCCCTGCTGTACGGGGAGCTGGCCCGGGTGGCGCCGAGCCCGGTGGTCGAGCTGAACCGGGCGGTCGCCGTGGCCATGGCCGAAGGGCCCGCCGCGGGCCTGGCCCTGCTCGCCCCGCTCACCGAGGGCGGCGCGCTGGCCTCCTACCACCTGCTGCCCGCCACCCGGGCCGACCTGCTGCGCCGCCTCGGCCGCCGGGCGGAGGCGGCCGAGGCGTACCGCGCGGCGCTGGCCCTGGCCCCGACGGAGGCGGAGCGCCGCTTCCTGGCCCGCCGCCTGGCCGCCCTCCCACCGCCCGGCTCCGGCTGAGGCGCGACGGACCTCCGGGCGCCCGCGGGCCTCCCCGTCCGCGCCCGCCCCGGTCCGCCGGGCCCCGCCCGCGGGCCTGCCGGGTGGGCGGGTTCGCGGCGGCGCGCGCGGTGCGCTTAGGCTTCCCCGGTCCGTGCCGCACGGGGCGGCGGGCGGGAAGGAGGTCGGCCGGTGGCTCAGTGGACCACGGCCGCTGACCAGGGCGCCGGACGGCGGACCGGCGGCGCGCCCAGCGCGGCGGACAGGGCGGGGGCGGACGACGCGGAGGCGGCGCGGCTCGCCGCGGTGCGCCGTTACGACATCCTGGACACGCCTCCCGACGGCGCCTTCGACCGGGTGGCCTCGCTGGCCGCCCGCCTGTTCGACGTGCCGGTGGCGACCGTCACGATCGTGGACGAGAGCCGGATCTGGTTCAAGGCCGCCCGGGGCCTGGACGGCGTCAGGGAGCTGAGCCGCGACCCGGGCCTGTGCGCCTCGGCCGTGCTCCGCGACGAGGCGCTGGTGATACCCGACACGCTCCGCGACCCCGTCGCGGCGTCCAACCCGCTGGTCGCCGGGCCGCTGGGGGTGCGCTTCTACGCGGCGGCGCCGCTGATCACCTCCGACGGGCACCGCCTGGGCACGGTCAACATCCTCGACACCCGGCCCCGGTCGATCAGCGAGGAGGAGACCGCCGTCCTCGAGGACCTCGCCGGCATCGTGATGGACCAGTTGGAGCTGCGCCTGTCCGCGCTGCGCGCGGTGCGGCACGAGCAGCGGCGGCGCGCGGCCGAGAAACGGCACGCGGAGACGGAGCGGGAGCGGGCCGAGACCGAGCGGGCGGCGCGCGAGCGGGCCGAGCGGGACCAGGCCGCGATCGCCGCGTTCGCCTCCACCCTCCAGCGCACCCTGCTGCCCCCGGCGCTGCCCGCCATCCCCGGCCTGGAGCTGGCCTGCCACTACCGCACCGCGTCCGTGCACGACGTGGGCGGCGACTTCTACGACGTGTTCCCGCTGGACGGCGGGAGATGGGCGTTCTTCCTCGGCGACGTGTGCGGCAAGGGCGCCGAGGCGGCGACCGTCACCTCGCTGGTCCGCTACACGCTGCGCGCGGCGGCGCTGCTGCACTCGGACCCGCAGGCCGTGCTCGCCGCGCTGAACACGGCCCTGCTGGCGGACGTGTCGGCGGGCAGCCGGTTCTGCACGCTGGTCTTCGGCGTCCTGCACCCCAGGCCCTCGGGCGGCTTCGAGGTGACCGCGGCCTCCGGCGGCCACCCCCCGGCCTACCACCTGCGCCCAGAGGACGGGCGGGAGGAAGGACCGCCGCGCGTGGAGCCGGTGCGCGCCGACGGGGGCATGCTGGTGGGGGCGTTTCCCGAGGCGCACTTCGCCCGCGTGACGTGCACACTGGAGCCGGGCGACGCGCTGCTGCTGTACACGGACGGGCTGACCGAGGCCCGCACCGGGGACGGCGCCAGATTCGGCGACGAGGGCCTGACGGAGTTCCTCCGCGCCCGCCCGCCGGGCCCGGTGAGCGCCGACGCCCTGGTGGAGGACGGCGCCGCGCTGCTCGGCTCGCTGTGCGACGGCGCCGGAGACGACGTCGCGCTGCTGGCCATGTCCGTGCCCCCACTCCCTTCGACCGGTCAGGAGCGGTGAACCCGGTGTCCGACGAACTGCACCTCTCCGTGGGCCACACCCGCGGTTCCCTCGCCGTGGCCGCCGTGGCCGGCGACGTCACCCTGCACACCGCCCCCGCGCTGCGCTCCCGCGCCCTGGAGCTGATCGAGGAGGGGCGTGCCCACCTGGTGCTGGACCTGGGCGGCGTGGAGTTCTGCGACTCGGCCGGGCTGAGCGCCCTGATCGGCGTCTGGCACGCGGCCAGGAACGCGGGCGGCTCCCTGGTGCTGGCCGCGGTCCCGCAGCGGCTGTCCCGCATGCTGGCCCTGACCGGGGTGGACACCCTGCTGCCCGTCCACCCCACCGCGTCCCAGGCCCTGGCCGCGCACGGCGGGCCGGGGGACGCCGGGGACGGGTGAGGCGGCCCGCGGCGCCGGGCCCGGCGGGGCGTCAGCGGGCGGCTGCCGCCGCGCCCGTGGCGTAGGTGATGCCGCCGAGGAGGTGCTGCCGGAAGGCGGGCTCGGCGTAGGACTCCCTGGTGTGGCCCAGGCCGGTGTAGAACGCCCGGCCGCCCGCGTACCGCTGGTACCAGGCGATGGGGTGGTCCCCCATGGTGCCGCCGGTGTACGAGGACTCGTCCAGGGAGGCCAGCACGCGGACGCCGCCGGTGCCCCTGGGGTTGGCGCGGTAGTTGTACCACTCGTCGGTGCGGACCCAGGTGGCGCCGAGGTGCGCGGTGGCCGGGTGGCCGCGGTCCTCGACCCGCACCGTGGCCTGCTGGATCGCCGGGTGGGAGTGGAACCGGGCGCCGCACAGGCCGCCGTAGAACGGCCAGTCGTACTCGGTGTCCGCGGCGGCGTGCACCCCGACGTAGCCGCCGCCCGCCGCGATGTAGCCCTCGAAGGCGCGCTGCCGGCGCGCGTCGAGGACGTCGCCCGTGGTGGACAGGAACACCACGGCGGCGTAGCGGGCGAGGTTGCCGGGGGTGAAGGCGGCGGCGTCCTCGGTGGCGTCCACGGCGAAGCCGGCCCCGGCGCCGAGCTGCCGGACGGCGGCGATGCCGTCGGGGATGGAGTCGTGGCGGAAGCCCGCCGTCTTGGAGAAGACCAGCACCCGGCGGGCCCGCGGGGCGGCCGACGCGGGCACCGCCGCCATCGCGGCGAGGGGCAGGGCCCCGGCCGCCGCCTTGATCACGGAGCGGCGCGCGGGCGGAGCGGGACGTTTCCTGTGCACGGGAACCTCCGCGGAGTAACGGGTGTCCGACAGGGGCACAGGCACGCGCCACCGCGCCCGGGTTCGCCGCAGGGACACGGACGACACCGACAGGAGCCACCGCGTCCGGATGCGCAAATCGACCGTACCCACCCCACCCCGTCTTTGCCCAGCCCCCGACGTCGGGCCCCGGCCCGCCACTCCGGAACCCGGCGCCCACCCACCGCCCTCACCGGGTACGCGGGCACGGCGACCGGCCGCACCCTCCCGGGCCCCGGCGCACGCCCCGTACGGTGGCGTGGGCGACAGGGTCCCCGCCGGTCGGGGGCGTGCCACGCCACCTCGCCTGGGAGCGCTCCCAGGCGCGTCGCCCAACCCACCGGGGTATCGCCCCGAACCGCCACGAACCGCCCATACCACCGGCACCCCCGGCCGGACCGACCGTATCCAGCCGCCCCCTTCGCCCACGCTCCGTCAAGGCCGGGAAACGTCTCGGCCAGGCATCGTCGGCGGGTGCCGTCGCGATTGCCCGGATAGGCGAGCCATGAGCACCGCGCGATCTCCGCGGTTTCGAGGTTTGGCGATGGTCCCTGTTCATGTTGTTGCGGCTGCACTGTTGCCTGATGTCGGTTCGCGTGCGACTCGTGAAGTGACGGATCGACAGATTCCTTGATTCGCCAGCGCGTTGCCGTCCGGAAGCAGTCGCCCCGCTCCCCCGCCCCGAGCTGGCGGAACGCGCAGGTGAGGAAGTGGAGGAGGAGGCTCCGCACGGCGGTGGAGCCGTCCGCACGGCCGTCCCCGGCCCCCTCCGCCGCACTCCGCGCCCAGCCCCCGGCGGCCCTCCGGTCTCCGTCTGTCGAAGGCGCTGTTACGAATATGTGAATGAAGTCTTCCCGCCGCCCGGATGACCTGTTAGCGTCCATCGATGCATGGGAGCGCTCCCAAACGCCCGGTCATCGGCGGGCGTTTGGGAGCCGCAACGAAGAACGACCCGCAGGACTCCGTACTTCGCACCGCACCAGGCACCACCCCCCACAATCCGCGCACGGCGGCCCGCCGGCGACGGCGTCCCCTGCCGGGGCGCGCCGTCCGGGCTCGGCGCCGCCGTGTCCGGTCGCACCCCGGGGCGCCCCGCAGCGGGCCGCCTCCGAACGCTTCTTCCTCGGCGCTGCGCGCAGTGCGCACGGCGCCCGACTTCGGCCCGCACGGCCGGAAGATCGAAAGGGGTACCGATGCACCTCAAGAGACGGTGGCAGTCCGTGGTCGCCGCCTCGGCGCTGGTCGCCGGGTCCGCCATCACCGCGCTGGCGGGGCCGGCGGCTGCGCCCGCCGGCGCGGCCGGCAGTCTGGACAACCCGTATGTCGGCGCCAAGGCCTACGTGAACCCGGACTGGTCCGCCAAGGCCGCCGCCGAACCCGGCGGCTCCGCCATCGCCAACCAGCCGACGTTCGTGTGGATGGACCGCATCGCCGCGATCAACGGCGTGAACGGGGCCAAGGGCCTCAAGGCGCACCTGGACACGGCCAAGGCGCAGGGCGCCAACATGATCCAGGTCGTCATCTACGACCTGCCGGGCCGCGACTGCGCCGCGCTCGCGTCCGCCGGCGAGCTCAAGGCCCACGAGATCGACCGCTACAAGACCGAGTACATCGACCCGATCGTCAAGATCATGTCCGATCCGGCCTACGCGGACCTGCGCATCGTCAACCTCATCGAGCCGGACTCGCTGCCGAACCTGGTGACCAACGCGGGCAGCGAGGCCGGATCCACCGAGGCCTGCCGGACGATGAAGGCGAACGGCAACTACGTCAAGGGCGTCGGCTACGCGCTGAACAAGCTGGGCGACCTGCCGAACACCTACAACTACATCGACGCGGCCCACCACGGCTGGCTCGGCTGGGACACCAACTTCTCGCCGTTCGCGCAGCAGGCGAAGGAGGCGGCCACCGCCGAGGGCGCCACCGTGGACGACGTCACCGGGTTCATCACCAACACGGCGAACTACAGCGCGCTGCGCGAGCCGCACTTCTCGGTGACCGACTCGATCAACGGCACCACCGTGCGCCAGTCGAAGTGGCTGGACTGGAACATGTACGCGGACGAGCTGTCGTTCGCCCAGGCGCTGCGCAACGAGATGGTCAAGGCGGGCTTCCGCTCGAACATCGGCATGCTCATCGACACGGCCCGCAACGGCTGGGGCGGCCCGGACCGCCCGTCCGGCCCCGCGGCCAAGACCACCGTCGACGCGTACATCGACGGCAGCCGCGTCGACCGCCGCCTCCACCCCGGCAACTGGTGCAACCAGGTCGGCGCGGGCATCGGCGAGCGTCCCACCACGGCTCCCGAGCCGGGCATCGACGCCTATGTGTGGGCCAAGCCCCCGGGTGAGTCCGACGGCAGCAGCAAGCCCATCGACAACGATGAGGGCAAGGGCTTCGACCGGATGTGCGACCCCACCTACGAGGGCAACGCGCGCAACGGCTTCAACAAGCCCGGGGCGATGGACAACTCCCCGCTGGCCGGCCACTGGTTCTCCGCGCACTTCCGCATGCTGCTCGCCAACGCCTACCCGCCCATCGACGGCGGCGGCGGCCCCGGTGACGACACCACCGCCCCCAGCATCCCGTCCTCGCTGCGGGTGAGCGGGACCACGGCCTCCAGCGTCTCCCTGTCGTGGGGCGCGGCCACCGACAACGTCGGCGTGACCGGCTACGTCGTCTACCGCAACGGCACCCAGGTGGGCACCAGCACCACCACCTCGTTCACCGACAGCGGCCTGACCGCCTCGACGGCGTACACCTACACGGTCCGGGCCCGCGACGCCGCGGGGAACACCTCGGCCGCGTCGGCCGCCGTCACCGGCACCACCACCGCGGGCAACGGCGGGGGCAACGGGTGCACCGCCACCTACAAGGTGGACAACGACTGGGGCAGCGGCTTCACCGCCACCGTCACGGTCAGCAACACCGGCACCGCCAGGACCTCCGGCTGGACGGTCACCTGGACCTGGGCCGGCAACCAGCAGGTGAGCAACTCCTGGAACGGCACGGCCACCCAGTCCGGGAAGGTCGTGACCGCGAAGAACGCCGGTCACAACGGCGCGCTGAACACGGGCTCCAGCACCTCGTTCGGCTTCCAGGGCACCTACAGCGGCAGCAACGCCGCGCCGACGCCGACCTGCACCACGAGCTGATCGGCCGACCCCCCACCGCGGCGCCCGGTCCGCACGGGCCGGGCGCCGTGCACCACTCCCCCACGCCCCCCACGGCTCCAGAAGGAGTGCTCCATGTCCTCCGTCTCCCGCAGGCGGTTCGTCGCAGGGGTGGCCGGCGCGGCGACCGCGGTCACCGTCGGCACCCAACTGGCCCAGGCCGCGCCGGGCGCAGGCCGCGCGGCGACGCTGGCAGCGGACGATCCGTACGTCCAGCTCTTCCTGACCCAGTACAACAAGATCAAGGCCCCGGCGAACGGGTACTTCAGCCCGCAGGGCGTCCCCTACCACTCGGTGGAGACCCTGCTCGTCGAGGCGCCCGACCACGGGCACCAGACCACCTCCGAGGCGTTCAGCTACTGGCTGTGGCTGGAGGCCGTGTACGGCAGGGTGACCGGCGACTGGAAGCCGTTCAACGACGCGTGGGCGGCGACCGAGAAGTACATCATCCCCACCCGCGCCGACCAGCCCACGAACGACTCGTACAACCCGGCCAAGCCGGCGACGTACGCGCCGGAGTGGCCGGAGGTCAACAAGTACCCGAGCGCGCTCGACCCCGCGGTGGCGGTGGGCCAGGACCCGATCGCGAACGAGCTGAAGAACACCTACGGCACGTCCGACATCTACGGCATGCACTGGCTGCTGGACGTGGACAACGTCTACGGCTACGGCTGCACCCCGGGCACCGGCGGCCAGAACGGGCCGACCGCGCCCGGCCCGTCGTACATCAACACCTACCAGCGCGGCTCCGAGGAGTCGGTCTGGGAGACGGTGCCCCAGCCGAGCATCGACCTGTTCAAGCACGGCGGTCCCAACGGCTACCTGGACCTGTTCGTCAAGGACTCCTCGTACGCCCGGCAGTGGAAGTACACCAACGCGCCGGACGCGGACGCCCGCGCGGTGCAGGCGGCGTACTGGGCGTACCGGTGGGCGCAGGCGCAGGGCAAGCAGGCCGACATCTCCGCGACCGTGGCCAAGGCCGCGAAGATGGGCGACTACCTGCGCTACGCGCTGTTCGACAAGTACTTCAAGCGGGCCGGCGACTGCACCGACCCGCAGAGCTGCCCCGCCGGTTCGGGCCGCTCCTCCGCGCACTACCTGCTGAGCTGGTACTACGCGTGGGGCGGCGCGGCCGGGGGCAGCGGCGGCGGCTGGGCGTGGCGCATCGGCGGCAGCGCCTCGCACCAGGGCTACCAGAACGTGATGGCGGCGTGGGCGCTGTCCACGGTGCCCGCGCTGACGCCGAAGAGCCCGACGGCGCAGAGCGACTGGGCGACCAGCCTCAACCGGCAACTGGAGTTCACCCGGTGGCTCCAGTCGGCCGAGGGCGGGATCGCGGGCGGCGCGACCAACAGTTGGGACGGCCAGTACGGCAAGCCGCCCGCGGGCACGCCGACCTTCTACGGGATGGCCTACGACTGGCAGCCCGTCTACCACGACCCGCCGAGCAACAACTGGTTCGGCATGCAGGCGTGGGGCGTGGAGCGGGTCGCCGAGTACTACTACCTGACCGGCAATGCCACCGCGAAGGCGGTGCTGGACAAGTGGGTGCCGTGGGCCGCCAAGCACACCACGGCCGGGCCGAACGGCGAGTTCCGGGTCCCGTCCACCCTCAACTGGACCGGCCAGCCCGACACCTGGAACGCGAGCAGCCCGGGCGGCAACGCCAACCTGCACGTGACCGTCACCGAGTACGGGCAGGACGTCGGCGTGGGCTCCGCCCTGGCCAAGACGTTCCTGTACTACGCGGCGAAGGCGGAGAACACCGAGATCGCCACCCTGGCGAAGAACCTGCTGGACGCCATGGCGACGCACGCCGACGCCAAGGGCATCTCGGTGCCGGAGACCCGCGCGGACTACCGCCGGTTCAACGACCCGGTGTACATCCCGAGCGGCTGGACGGGGACGATGCCCAACGGCGACCGGGTCGCCTCGGGTTCCACCTTCTCCTCGATCCGCACCTTCTACCGCAGGGACCCGGCGTGGCCGCAGGTGCAGAGCTACCTGAGCGGCGGCTCCGCGCCCACGTTCACCTACCACCGGTTCTGGGCTCAGGCGGGCCTGGCGATCGCGTTCGGCGTGTACGCGGAGCTGTTCGGGGAGGACGGCGGGGGCGGTGACGACACCGAGGCGCCGACCGCGCCCGGCGGCCTGCGGGTCACCGCGACCACCGCGAACAGCGTGTCGCTGTCGTGGACGGCGTCCACCGACAACGTGGGCGTGGCCGGGTACCTGGTGTTCCGCGACGGCGCCCAGGTGGGCACGGCCACCGGCCTGACGTTCACCGACTCGGGCCTGACCGCGGAGACCCGGTACGCCTACACGGTGCGGGCGCGGGACGCGGCGGGGAACACCTCCGCGGACTCCGCGTCGGTGACGGCCACCACCTCCACCGGCGGCGGCACCGGCAGCCTCACCGCGGCGTACCGGGTGGACAACGACTGGGGCAGCGGCTTCACCGCCACGGTCACCGTCACCAACAACGGCACCCGGGCGGTGTCGGCGTGGACGGTCACCTGGGCGTGGGCGGGCAACCAGCGGGTCGCCAACGCGTGGAACGCCACGGTGACGCAGTCCGGCACGGCCGTCACCGCGCGGAACGCGGGCCACAACGGCACCATCGCCCCCGGCTCCAGCGTGTCGTTCGGCTTCCAGGGCACCTACAGCGGCACCAACGCCGCGCCCAGGCCGACCGTGACCGGCTCCTGACCCGACCGGCCGGCCACGGCGCCCGGGGGTCCGGCCCGCTCCCCACGGAGCGGGCCGGGCCCCCGCGGGCGTGTGCCCCCGCGGGGGCGCCGCCGCCGTCCACCGGGACACTGGCGGCATGGACATCGAGGAGCAGGACGCGCGCCGGCCGGGGACCGGGCGGGAGGTGCGGGACACCGGTGGCGCGGCGGGCGGCGGACCGTCCTTCGCGGAGCTGGTCGTGCGGGCGCGGCGGCTGGCCCGGGCGGCGGGGCGGCGGGCCGTCCTCGGGATCGCCGGGCCGCCGGGGGCGGGCAAGAGCACGCTGGCGCAGGCGTTGGTGCGAGCCCTGGACGACGGTGCGGGGCGGGTGGCGTACGTGCCCATGGACGGGTTCCACCTGGCGGACGCGGAGCTGGACCGGCTGGGGCGGCGGGACCGCAAGGGCGCCCCGGACACCTTCGACGCCGCCGGGTACGCGGCGCTGCTGGGGCGGCTGCGGGCGGGGCGGGACGAGGTGGTGTACGCGCCCGCGTTCGAGCGCGACCTGGAGCAGCCGGTCGCCGGGAGCATCCCGGTGCCCCGCTCGGTCCGGCTCGTCGTCACCGAGGGCAACTACCTGCTGCTGGAGGACGGCGACTGGGCGCGGGTGCGCGGGCAGTTGGACGAGGTGTGGTACTGCGACCTGCCGGAGGACGAGCGGGTCCGGCGCCTGGTGGCCCGGCACGAGCGGTTCGGCAAGGACCACGCCGCCGCGGTCGCCTGGACGCTGGGCCCAGACCGGCGCAACGCGGAGCTGATCGCCCGCACCCGCCACCGGGCCGACCTGGTGGTCACGGCCGACGGCCCGCCGGGGGCCGGGGCCGCGCGGGCTTGAGCGCCGGCCGCCTCGGGGCGCCCGGCCGCGGCGGGTCCGGGCGCGTGGTTCCATGAGCGCTCATGGGACCCGAGAACGCCGCCCCCGCCCGCTTCAAGGACCTCGCGCTCGACGCCCTCGACCACCAGGCCCTGGCCGACTGGTGGTGCGCGGCGATCGGCTACACCCGCAGGGCGGAGCCCGACGGCTCCCCGCGGCCACGGGAGTGGCCCGTCCCGATCGTCGACCCGGCCGGGGCGGGCCCGCTGATCTGGATCAACCCGGTGGCCGAGCCGAAGACCGTCAAGAACCGCATGCACCTGGACGTGTGGGGCGACCCCGACCGTCTGGTGGCCCTGGGCGCGAGGGTGGTCCGCCCCCGGGACGAGGACATCGACCGGCACGTCCTGGCCGACCCCGAGGGCAACGAGTTCTGCGTGTTCACCGGGCAGGGCGGGGAGTGACGAACTCGACCGGGTGGACGTCGGTGCGGGCGATCGCCGCGTCGCGCTCGTCGGCCAGGGCGGTCCTGCGCGGGTCGGCCATGAACCCGCCGTACCCGGCCCGGGAGGCGAACTCGATGAGCTGGATCTCGCTCGGGGCGCCCTCCGCGCCGTCGGTGCGGGCGCGCTGCACCACCCGGCCGCCGTGCTCACCCAGCAGGGCCAGCACCTTGTCCTCGTACGCGGCCAGCGCCCCGGCGGCCCCCGCCCTGGCCCACAGCAGCACACACAGTCGAACCGTCACGGCGCCCCACCCTACGGGGTCGTGGAGCGCGTGACGCTCCCCCGCGCGGTGACCCGGCACCACTGCCGCACCGGCGCGGCGGGACTTCCACCGGGAGCTCCGCCCCGGCGCGGGCCGCGGCGGATGCGGCCGGGAGAGGAGGGTGGCCGGGGAGGAGGAGTTGGCGGAAAGCCGGGGAGGGAGAGCCGGGGAAAGCGAGGGAGCGACGGGCCGGGGACGACGAACCGAAGGACACGCGGGTCGCGGCCCGGACACCGCCGGAAACGGGGCGGCCGGGGAGGGACGTTCGGGGTTGGCGAACCGGGGAACGGCGTGCCGAAGGGCAGGTGGGTCAGCCGCACGGCGGGCAGGATGCGCGGCAGCCGCGGGAAGGCGGCCCGCCCGGCTCCGCTCCCCCGCCGCCGGACGCCCCGCCGCACGGCGAGGACGGCCACGGCCGCCGCCGTCCCTCCGCCTCACACCTCGGGGCAGGGCCCCGGAGCCGGTCCGCCACCGGCACCGCCGCCCCCTGGCGGGCTCCGTGGGCGGCGGGCGCCGATGGCGGCGGACGTCGCCGGGCAGCGACAGGCGGCCGGCACCCGTAGGCGGGCAGCGAGCGGCCGGCGAGCGGTGGCGGACGGCCGCGGCAGGGATGGGCGGGTGGCACCCGCGGACGACTGGCGGCGGCAGACGGCCGGCGGCGGCGGACGGTGGACGCCGGTGGACGGCGGGCAGCGGGCGGCGATGGGCGCCGGTGGACGGTGAGCGTCGGCAGGTGGCGGGCGTCGGCAGGTGGCGGGCGGCGGCGGGCGTGGTCGGCGGCGATCGGTTGGTCGGCAGCGGGTGACAGTGGACCGTGGGCGACGCCGGATGGCAGGCGGCAGTGGGCGGCCGGTGGTGGGCGCGGGTGCCGGCAGGTGGGTGGTGGACGGAGGTGGCCCCCGCAGCGGGAGGGTGCGGCGGCCTGGTGCCCCTCCGCTCACCCACCACCCCTGATGGTGAATCAGTTCCCTGTCCGCCTGCGGTGGCGGTGGGCGACGACGGACGACCGCCGCCGCAGCGGCAGGGCGCGGCGCGCCCCAGCACCCTGACGGCCGATCACTTTCCCCTGTCCGCTTTGTTGACATGCTCAGGACCGCGCTTTACATTCGCGATACATAGAAAGCGCTTACTGTCACCACCGGCCGGTGGGTTCAGGCGTCAGTCAGCAGGTTCACCCGACATCAAGAAGGGGAAGACCGGCATGCGTTCGAACTCACCAGAACCTCGGCACACCCACAACACCCCCACCGCCCGAGCCGCCACGCGGCGGGTCGCCGCGGCGGGTGTCGCGCTGCTCGCCGCGTGCGCCGCCGCCGTCACCCCGGCGTCCGCCGGTTCGCCCTCGCCCGGCGCGGGCTCGCCCGTGGCCGCCGCGGCGTGCGCCGCGCCGGGGCAGCCCGCGGGGTTCGCGTCCGTCAACGCCTGGGGGCAGGCCGGGACCACCGGCGGCGCGGGCGGCCCCACCGTGGAGGTGGACACGGCCGCGGAGTTCCTCTCCGCGATCGCCACCCCGGGCCCGCTCAACATCTGCGTGCGGGGCATGCTCGCCCTGCCCGGCCCCATGCACGACGTCACCTCGGACAAGACCATCGTCGGGGTGGGCGCCGCCTCCGGCCTGACCGGCGGCGGGCTGAACATCGGCCTGCCGGTCAGCGACAGCGTCACCTCGCCGCCCGCGAACGCGGTCCACAACGTCATCGTCCGCAACCTGACGTTCAAGGGCTGGAAGGACGACGCGATCAACGTCCAGATGTTCTCCCACCACGTCTGGATCGACCACAACGACCTGTCGGGCGGCTACGACGGCGCCATCGACATCAAGCGCGGGTCCAGCTACGTGACGGTGTCCTGGAACCACACGCACAACCACACCAAGAACATGCTGCTCGGCCACAGCGACAACAACGGCGCCCAGGACATCGGGCGGCTGAAGGTGACGTACCACCACAACTGGTTCGACCGCACCCCGCAGCGCAACCCCAGGGTCCGCTTCGGCGAGCCGGTGCACGTGTACAACAACTACTACCTGCGCAACAGCGACACCGGCGTCGCCTGCCAGGCGAACTCCGGGTGCGTCGTCGAGGGCAACTACTTCGAGGACGTCGAGGAGCCGATCGTCAACAACTACTCCGGCCCGTCCGGGCGCTGCGTGGCCCGCAACAACGTGTTCGTCGGCGAGGAGGCGGGACAGCCGGTGTGCGGCGGGTCCGTGCAGGAGCCGCGTGACTACTACACCTACACCGTGGACGCGCCGAGCACGGTGAAGGCCGCCGTCACGGCGGGCGCGGGCGTCGGGAAACTGGGGGTCTGACGGTGGACGGGAGGCTTGCGACGAGGCGGGCGCGGAAGGCGGACCGGGCGGCGGGCGGCACCCCGCACCGGTGGCGGAGCAGGGCCGGGGTCTGCGCCGGTGCGGCGCTGCTGGCCGCCCTGCCGGGGCTCGGCGGCGGCGCGTACGCGGGGAGCCCGGCGGACGCCGCCCCCGGCGCCGCGGCCGCCGCGGCCGACACGCCGACGGGCTGGGCCGCCGTGCCCGGGCTCGGGCGGGACGGCACCACGGGCGGCGCGGCGGGGCCCACCGTCACGGTGACGACGGGCGCCGACCTGACGTACTACGCCGGCCGGAACACCCCGTACACGATCCTGGTGTCGGGCCGCGTCGAGGTCGACGGCATGGTCACGGTGGTGGCGGACAAGAGCGTCATCGGCGTGGGCTCCGGAGCGGAGATCACCGGGGGCGGGCTGCAACTCGGCTCCACCACCCGGCCGGGCAACAACGTGATCATCCGGAACCTGAGGTTCAGCGACGCCTCGGACGACTCGGTGAGCGTGACCAACTCGGCGCACCACGTCTGGATCGACCACAACGAGTTCCTCCCCGCCGCGGACGGCTCGCTGGACATCAAACGGCAGTCCACGCACGTCACCGTGTCGTGGAACCGCTTCCGCGGCACCGACAAGACCGCCCTGCTCGGGCACTCCGACGGCTACACCGCGGACGTCGGCCACCTGAGGGTCACCTACCACCACAACTTCTTCGACGGCTCGGCGCAGCGGAACCCGCGGGTGCGCTTCGGTGAGCCGGTGCACGTGTACAACAACTACTTCCGCGGCAACGCCCTGTACGGGGTGGCCTCCACCATGAACGCCGGGGTGGTCGTGGAGGGGAACTACTTCCAGGGCGTGCCCCACCCCTGCCACTCGGCGAGCGGCTACGCCGACTCCGACCCGGGGCGCCTGGTGCAGCGGAACAACGTGTTCGACGGCTCCGGCACCTGCGAGACCAACGGCACGGTCGCCGAGCCGCGCGCGTACTACCCGTACACCCCGGACCCGGCGGCGAACGTACCGGCGCTGGTGACGGCCGGGGCCGGGACGGGGAGGATCACCGTCCCGGCGCGGTAGGGCGGCTCCCGGCCACCGGGGCCGCCCGCCCGGGGACCGCACGCCGTCCGGGGTGGCCAGGACGCCGGGGCGCGAGCCCGCGAGCCGGGCGCGGACCAGCGTCTCCTCCCGGTGCGGCGCACCGGGCGCCACGCGTCGATCCGGCGCGGACCGTCCGGCGCCGCCCGGGGCACGCGGGAGCAGATATCCGCCTGATTGTTCGGGTTTGCCCGTATCATTCCGCGGTACGTCACCCCTGCGCCGGGTCGCGGCGCGCCCGCCCGTGCCCGTGCACCCGGTCGCTCGCCCTGTCAGGAGGTGAGGGGGATGGGCGGGAGCATCGGCCTGGGACGGTGGGCCGGGATCCGGGTGGGCGTGCACTGGAGTGTGCTGGTCGTCTTCGTGGTCATCGCGCTGGGGCTCGCCGGGGGGAGGCTGCCCGACGCGCACCCCGGCCGCCCGGAGTGGCTGTACTGGCTGTGGGGTCTGCTGGCCGCCGTGGTGTTCCTCGCCTCGGTGCTCGCCCACGAGCTGGCGCACGCCCTGGTGGCGCGCCGCCACGGCATGGGGGCCGACGCCATCACGCTGTGGCTGCTCGGCGGGGTCGCCCGGATGCGGGACGAGGCGCCCTCCCCCGGCGCCGAGCTGCGCGTCGCCGGGGTCGGGCCGCTGGTCAGCCTGCTCCTCGGGGCGGCCTTCGGCGCGGCGGCCTCCGGCCTCGACCTGGCGGGCGCCTCCCCGCTGGTGGTGGAGGCGGTGGCCTGGCTGGCCGGGATCAACGTCGTGCTGGCCGTGTTCAACGCGCTGCCGGCGGCTCCCCTGGACGGGGGGCGGATGCTGCGGGCGCTGGTGTGGTGGCGCACCGGGGACCGGCTGCGCGCCACCGCCACCGCCACGGCGTCCGGCCGGATCCTCGGCTGGGGACTGATCGGCTGGGGCGCCCTGCTGTTCTTCGTGGGCGGGGGGTTCGGCGGTCTGTGGCTGGCGCTGATCGGCTGGTTCATGATCGCGGCGGCGACGGCGGAGAGCCGCCGGGCGCGGACGCGGGAGGCGCTGCGCGGGCTGCGGGTCCGGCAGGCGATGACCTCCGCCCCGGTGACCGTCCCGGCCTCGCTGACGGCCGCCGCGCTGCTGGCCGCCCCGCCGTCCGGCCGGCGCCACTCGGCGTTCCCCGTGACCGGGGCGGACGGCGCCCCGGTCGGCCTGGTCACCGTGGACCGGGTGCTGCGCGTGCCCGCCGCCGACCGGGGCGCGGTGGCGCTGTCCGAGGTGATGCTGCCGCTGGACGAGGTGGCCACGGCGGCCCCGGACGACGCCCTGGCCGATCTGCTGACCGCCCTGGAGGGGGATCCGGGGCGCCGGGCGCTGGTGCTCGAGGAGGGCAGGCTGGTGGGGATCGTGTCCCCCTCCGACATCGACAGGACGCTGACCTGGTTGACCTCCTCGCCGTGGACCGGGCGCTGACCGGGCGGCCGGGGCCGCCCGGTCGGGGCCGGGGCCCGGGTGCGGGCGCCGCTCAGGAGCGGCCGACGGCGTCGGGGTCGTCCACCGCCTCCCGGGGCTCGGCGTACGGCTCGGCCGGCGCCTCCGCGCTCCCGGCGGCGGGGGCCGCCGCGGGTGCGGCGGCGCCGCGGCGCGCGGTCAGCCGGGTGGCCACGGGCTCGGTCCAGCGGGCGGTGAGCGGGCCGATCACCACCATGATCAGCACATACGCGGTGGCGAGTGGGCCGAGGGACGGCTCGATGCCCGCGGTGACCGCGAGCCCGGCGATGACGATGGAGAACTCGCCCCGCGCCACCAGGGTGCCGCCCGCGCGCCAGCGCCCCTTGGCGGAGATCCCGGCGCGCTTGGCCGCCCAGTAACCGGTGGCGATCTTCGTGCCCGCGGTGACGACGGCCAGCGCCAGCGCGGGCAGCAGCACCGGCGGGATGCTCGCCGGATCGGTGTGCAGGCCGAAGAAGACGAAGAACACCGCGGCGAACAGGTCCCGCAGCGGGCTGAGCAGGTTGTGGGCGCCCTCGGCCACCTCCCCCGACAGCGCGATGCCCACCAGGAACGCCCCCACCGCCGCGGACACCTGGAGCTGCTGGGCGATCCCCGCCACCAGCAGCGTCAGCCCCAGCACCACCAGCAGCAGCTTCTCCGGGTCGTCACTGGAGACGAACCGGGAGATCACCCGGCCGAACCGCACCGCGACGAACAGCACCGCGCCGGCCACCCCCAGCGCGATGGCCAGGGTGACGCTGCCCGTCGCGAGCCCGGCCCCGGCCAGCAGCGCGGTGACGATGGGCAGGTAGACGGCCATGGACAGGTCCTCGAGGACCAGGATGCTCAGCACCACGGGGGTCTCCCGGTTGCCCACGCGGCCCAGGTCGCCGAGCACCTTGGCGATCACCCCGGAGGAGGAGATCCAGGTCACCCCGCCCAGCACCACCGCCGCCACCGGGCCCCAGCCGAGCAGCAGGGCCATGCCCGCGCCGGGCAGCGCGTTGAGCAGGGCGTCCACGGCGCCGGCCGGGTACTGGGTGCGCAACTGGCCGACGAGGTCGGCCGCGGTGTACTCCAGGCCGAGCATCAGCAGCAACAGGATGACCCCGATCTCGGCGCCGATCGCGACGAACTCCTCGCTCGCGCCGAGCGGCAGCAGCCCGCCCTTGCCGAACGCCAGCCCGGCCAGCAGGTACAGCGGGATCGGCGAGAACTGGAAGCGCCCGGCGAGGCGGCCGAGCAGGCCGAGGCCGAGGATGACGGCGCCGAACTCGATCAGGAAGGTCGCGGAGGAGTGCACGCGCTCACTCCCGACCGAGTATCGCCGCGGCCGCCTCCACGCCCTCACGGGTGCCGATGACGATGAGGATGTCCCCTCCGGACAGCCGGAAGTCCGGCGTGGGGGACGGCACGGCGTCGGCGCGGCGCAGCACGGCCACGATGGAGGCGCCGGTCTCGGTCCGCATCCGGGTCTCGCCGAGCAACCGCCCGTTCCAGTGGGACGCCGAGGACAGCTCGATCCGCTCGGCGACCAGGCCCAGGTCCGTGGTGGACAGCAGGTTCGGGCTGTGGTGGGAGGGCATCAGCGCGTCGATGAGCGCCTCGGACTCGCCGGGGGTGAGCCGCACGGACAGGGCGCACTGGTCCGGGTCGTCGCCGCGGTACGCGCTGAGCGTCCGGCTTCCGTCACGGTGCGCCACCACCGACAGGCGCCGGTGGTCGCGCGTCCGTAGGTCGTACCGAACCCCGATGCCGGGCAGCGGTGTACTGCTGAGATGTGGAGCGCCCACGGAAGTCCCCTGTCCTGCGGTGTCTGCGTTGCTCTCGGGCAGTCTTTACCCAAAACTTACCGAATGGAGCGCCGGGACGGGGTGCACGGGGGCGGTGCGGAGGGTGACCAGGACCTCGCCGGGGCGCGGACGGCGCCGCCCCGGTGAGGGGTGCCGCCGGGCCCGGTGGCCCCGCCCTCGCGGGGATGGGGCCACCGGGCCCGGGTTCACACGGCGGAGCCGCCCACCAGCGGGGACAGGGCCGCGTGCAGAGCCGGGCCCGCGGCCAGGACCCCGGTGCCCAGCGGGGTCACCGCGGCGCCGGCCTCGGCCGCGATCAGGGAGCCGGCCGCCAGGTCCCACGGGGCGAGCTCGTCCTCGTAGTAGGCGTCCAGCCGGCCCGCCGCCACCCAGCACAGGTCCAGGGCCGCGCTGCCGCCGCTCCTGATGTCGCGGACGCGCGGCAGCAGGGCCGCGGCGACCGGCGCCTGGCGGGCGCGGGAGGCCGCGGCGTAGCCGAAGCCGGTGCCGACCAGCGCGGACGCCGGCGGGACGGGGTCGTTGACGGCCAGCCGCTCGCCGTTCAGCCGCGCCCCTTCGCCGGCCACGGCCGTGAACGTCTCGCCGCGCGCCGGATCGTGCACCACGCCGACGACGGGCCGCCAGTCGCCGGCCCCCGGCTCCGGGTGCCCTCCCGCGCCGGGGAACCGCTCCTCGCAGGCGACGCTGACCGCGGAGTGCGGGATGCCGTACAGGTAGTTGACGGTGCCGTCCAGCGGGTCGATCACCCAGCGCAGGCCGGAGCTGCCGGAGCGGCGGGCGCCCTCCTCGCCGAGCAGGCCGTCCCACGGGCGCTCGCCGGTCAGCAGGGCCACGACCGCCGACTCGCTCGCCCGGTCCGCGTCGCTGACCGGGTCGGTCGCGGTGGACTTGTACGCCACGCCGGTGGCCCGCCCGGCGCGGCGGGCCAGCTCCGCGCCGCCCAGGTGGGCGGCGCGGACGGCCAGGTCCAGCAGGGCGGCGAGGCCGGTCACTGCCGCTGCCCCGCGGCGCGGGCGACCCGCCCGGCCTCGGCGAGCACCGTCGCCCGGTGCCTGGGATCCAGGCGGGCGACGGGCGGCAGGACCCGGCAGGCGGCCACGGCCCCGTCGTCGTAGGGCAGCGCCAGGCCCGCGAGCGGGAGCACCTCCTCGGGGGCGCCGTCCAGCGGCGGCAGCTCACCGGTGAGCGCGCCGTCGCCGTCCACCACCGCGCCGAGGAACAGGGTGTCCTCGCCGCCCGACCGGCCGCGCACCACGGCGAGCCCGCGGTCCCCGCCGCCCGCGGCCGCCGCCAGTTGGGCGCGGAACCCGGCGGCGAGGCCGTTGGCCTCGAAGTCCCCGTAGGCGGCGGCGAGCTCCACGTCCGGGTCGGGCCACTTGCGCACGAAGTACCGGTAGTTGCGCAGCTCCGTCTCCCGGTTGGCGGCCACGTTCCGCAGGTGGGGCAGGTGCACGCCGTAGACGTCGGGCGCCATCACGATGGGCGTGCCGGTGCGGCAGATCCGGTACGCCCACTCCAGGTCCTCCACGCCGTACCCGGTGAACGCCGGGTCGAAGGTGAGGCCGTGCCGCTCGACCAGGGCGCGGGGCACCGCGACGAGCGCGGTCCAGGCGAACGCCCACGGCACCACGTGCTCGGTCTGCAACCGCGGGTCGGAGCGCACCTCGCCCGCGGCCTCGAGCTCGGCGAGGAGCTTGTGGTAGCGCTCCCACTTCTTGGTCTCGACGGCGGTGACGTCGTTGGTGTTGTTGTCGTAGTCGATCATCTGGCCGACGACGCACACGTTCTGCCCGTAGGCGTAATACCTGTCGTACAGGGTCCGCAGCCCGGACGGGGGCAGGCACATGTCGGCGTCCAGGCAGAGGACGACCTGGCCGGACGCCTGCGCGAACGCCAGGTTCCTGGCCCGGGCGACCTGCCAGTCCTCGGCGGAGAGCACCGAGGTGATGCGCAGTCGGCCGGTGAACTCGCGGCACGCCTCGACGAACTCCGGCGCGTACTCCATGGCGCCGATCACGACCTCGAACTCCGCGGGGTCCATGGTCTGCTCGGCGAGGGAGGCGAGGGCGAGCCGGATGTTCTCCAGGCGCTGCCGGTAGGGGATGACGACGCTGATCCTCGGTCGCGGCACGGCGGTGGCGGCGCTCACTTCTCGTCGTCCTCGTCGGCGGGCGGGTTGGCCGCGATGAGGACCTTGCAGCTCTCGGTGCTCGCGCCCGTCGCCGTCCGGGTGGCGATGTCGCAGCCGAGGGCCGCGAAGCCGTCCCGGTGGTCCTCCAGCGGCACCACGTGGCTGACCAGGCGGCCGGCCGGGACGCGCCCGCTGGTGACGAGGTGGAACGCCTCGTCGAACGAGCCGTGCAGCGAGTCGATGGAGCCGATCACCGACAGGCTGCGGTCGGCCAGGTGCATGGCGTCGATGGTCACCTCCTTGCGCTTGAGCCCGATCGACATGAAGGTGCCGCCGCAGGCCAGCAGGGGGTACAGCTCCTCGAGCAGCCCGGAGGTGGTGTCCACGACGACGTCCAGCGGGGCCCGCGGGTCGCCGAAGTGCTCGGTGCGGGCCTCCTCCAGCGAGCCGTAGGCGCGTATCCCGTCCGGGAGGACCTTGCCCGCGAAGGCCAGCCGGGCCGGTGAGGTCTCCACGACCACCGGCGCCAGGCCCTTGAGGGTCAGCGCCCAGGCGTACAGCAGGCCGAGCGGGCCCGCGCCGAAGACGTAGGTGTGGGCGTCCAGCGACGGCGGCTGGATCTTGCGCACCCCGCTGACCACGCAACTGAGCGGTTCGGTCAGGGCGGCCGCCCGCAGCGACACCCCGTCGGGGACGCGGCGGACGAAGCCGGAGGTGGTCAGGTAGCGGTCGGCGTAGGTGCCGTCGTAGCTGACGCCGCTCTCGGTGCCCATCTTGTTCACGCAGTGGTTGATCCGCTGGGAACGGCACATGCGGCACACCCCGCAGTAGGGCGTGGGGTTGATCACGACGCGGTCCCCGACGGCGACCGAGGTGACCTCGGGGCCGACCTCGGCGACCACGCCGGTGGACTCGTGGCCAAGGGTGACGCCCGGGACGGCCACCGGGTAGGAGCCGGAGACGATGCCCAGGTCCGTGCCGCAGATGCCGGTGTAGGCGATGTCCACCACGACGTCGTCGGGTCCGGTGGCGCGCAGGTCGGCGACCTCCTCGATCGCGACGTCCCACGGACCGCGGTACTTCAGCGCCCTCATGTCACTCCCCCTTCTCGAACTCGGCCAGCGCGCAGCCCAGGCCGTGGATGATGTCGTGCGCCTCGTCCTCGGAGACGACCAGCGGCGGGCGGACCTTGACCGCGGTGCCGAAGCCGTAGCGGCTGCCCCGCAGGATCAGCCCGTGCCGTCTGGCGACGGCGATGAACCGGGCCACGTCCGCGCTGCTCGGCAGGTCGAAGGCGAGCATCAGCCCGACGCCGCGGACGTCATTGACACAGGAGAAACGTTCCTCCAGCTCGCGCAGGCCGCGCAGCAGCACCGGGGAGACCGCCCGGACGTTGCCCAGGACGTCGTGGTCCCTGATGTACTTGACCGTCTCCTCCATGGCCACCAGCGCGAGCGGGTTGGCCCCCGAGGTGGAGGAGTGCTCCCACGGTTCGAGCACGTCGAGTTCGGCGCGCATCACCACGCCGGCCACGGGAATACCCACACCGCCCGCACCCTTGGCGAAGGTGATGATGTCGGGGCGCAGTTCCCGGGCCACGCCGGTGGAGGCGAAGAACGTCCCGGTGCGGCCGAAGCCGGTCTGCACCTCGTCGGCGATGACGAGGATGCCGTGCCGGTCGCAGACCTCGCGCAGGACCGGGTAGTACTCGGCGGGCGGCACGATGTTTCCGCCGTTGCCCAGAACCGGTTCCACGATCAGCGCTGCCACCTGACCGCTCGAGGCGTACTCGAGAAAATCGTCGAGACGCCGGGCGCAGAGCATCCCGCAGGAATCCGGGGTCTGCCCGTAGAAGCAGTTCGAGCAGTTCGGGGCCGGAATCTTGAGGGAGCCCACGAACGGGAGTGAGAAATTGCGTTGCCGGAAGGCGTTTCCGGAGACTCCGGTGGCCGCCGCGCTCTGCCCGTGGTGGGACAGGAAAAGCGAGACCACTTCGCTGCGCCCGGTTGCCTTCTGGGCGATTCGGATGGCGCACTCATTGGCCGCGGAGCCGGTGATGTCGCGGAACCAGAAACGTTCGATGTGGTCGGGAAGGAACTCCCGCAGGAGCGAGAACACCTGGGCCGACTTCGGCCGGGTGAACTCGGACGAGAGGTGGGCCGTTCTCTCCAACTGGGCGTGCAGGGCGTCGATGACCTGCCGATTCGAGTAGCCGAGCGAGAGGTTGAAGGTGCCGGAGGCACAGTCGATGTACGTTCTTCCGCCGATGTCGAGATGCACCCCCCTGCCGGTGGCCTGCGCCGGTCGGGCAGTGGGCTGCGCTAACTCCAAGGCTGCCAAGCTGAATTCTCCCCTGGTCGTGCGAAGGGCACGCAGAACATGGTGGAAGCGGTGCGCGAAACACCGCTGAAACAAAGGCGCCGCCGTGGGGGGAATGCGGCGCGGCGCCCGCGGTTCGATCCTAGATCATCACCGGTAGGTCACTGCCACCCGCTGTGGGCAGCGTCACAGGGGAAGAGTCCCCGTCGCCGCCCGGGCGGACTTTCCGGCAGGAGTCCACTGTAGCTCTTCCGGGTTGCCGGGAAACGACGGCGGCGTAACGGCGCGGCCCGCCGGAGTTTTGCGGGTCATGACCGCGACAAAAAGACGGCGGCGAGAGTGTCTCGCGCCCGCGGGAAAAGCGGTTGTCGAGAACCCCGCCGAACCCCATAGGGTGACGGTGTGACGAATGAGAACTCGCCTCGCCCGCGCATCGGCGTGATGTTCGACAGGGACCAGCGGCCGGAGGACCTCACGGCCTACGCCACCGCCGTGGAGCAGGCCGGGGCCGACGACCTGTGGGTGGTGGAGGACCTCGGCTGGGCCGGCGGCGTCTCCTCGGCCGCGCTGGCGCTCGCGGCCACACAGCGGCTGCGGGTCGGCATAGGCATCACCCCGGCGCCGCTGCGGAACCCGGCGCTGCTCGGCATGGAGCTGGCCACGCTGGCCCGGGTGTTCCCCGGGCGGCTGGTCGCCGGGGTGGGCCACGGGGTGCCGGAGTGGATGGCCCAGGTGGGCGCCGCCACCCCGGCCAAGCTGGCGCTGCTGGAGGAGACCATCCAGGTGGTGCGGACCCTGCTCGCCGGGGGGACCGCGCAGGTGGACGGCCGCGTGGTGCACATCGACGGCGTGCGCCTGGTGCACCCGCCGGCGCAGCCGCCGCCGGTGGTCGCCGGGGTGGTGCGGCCGCGCTCCCTGGAGCTGTCCGGCCGGGTCGCCGACGGGACGATCCTCGCCGAGGGCCGGGGCCCGAAGTCGGTGGCCGGGGCGCTGGAGCACATCGAGCGGGGGCGCGAGGCCGCGGGGGAAGCGCGGCCGCACGAGCTGATCACGCTGGCGTACCTGTGCGTGTCGGACGACGCGGAGCGGGTGGCGCGGGCGATCGCGCCGATCGTCGAGGAGACCGCGCGCTGGCTCGGCGTCCCGCCCGACGAGGTGTTCATGGTGGCCGGTGGCGCCGCCACGGCCGCGGGCCGGGTGCGGGAGCTGTGGGAGGCGGGCGTCACCACGGTGGCGCTGCGCCCGGTGGGCGAGCAGCCGCTGGACCAGGTGCGCGCGGTGCTCGCCGAGCTGGGCACGGACCGCGGCGTCTGACGGGGTGTCAACGGGCGGGGCGGGCGGATCGCCGCGCGCCCCGCCGTCACCGCGAGCCGCTCCCCGATCGCCGCGCGTGGCGCCCCCTGCGCCGCGCCGCCGTCCCCCACTCGGCGCAGCCCGAATGGCCGAGCCTCCGGGACGGACCCAGGATCGGTCATGTCCGCGCAACGGCGCGGAGGAGCGGAGTAACCCCATGCGCATACGCGTCCTCACCACTCTTGGCCTGACCGCGGCGCTGACGGTGTCGCCGGCCACCGCGATGGCCGTCGACGCCCACCACGACCGCAACCAGCGGGACGGGCGCCACGAGAGCCGGTACCAGCAGGACGGGTCCCGGCAGGACGGGTCCCGGCAGGACCGGTCCGGGAACGACGGGTCCCGGCAGGACGGGTACCAGCGGAACCGTTCCGGGAACGACCGGAACCAGCAGGACGGACGGCGGCAGGACACGTCGGGGAACGACAGGTCCCGGCACGACGGGTACCAGCAGGACCGGTCCCGGCAGGACGGGAACCGGCAGGGCCGGTCCCACCACGACAAGTACCGGCAGGACAAGTTCCGGCACGACCGGTCCCACCAGAACCCGGCCCACAAGACCCCGTCCCACCAGAGCCCGGCCCACCGGAGCGCGCCGAACACCAAGACCTCCTTCCAGGAGAAGCTGAACGAGCTGGCGCGGGCCACGGCCAAGTACCAGCGGCTCGACCGGGCGCTGGCCGACGGCTACCGGCAGGTCTCCGGCTGCGTCCCCGGGATGGGCTACCACTACGGCAAGGCCCCGGCGCAGGGGCAGAAGGACCTGGTCGTGCTCCGCCCCAACGCGCTGGTGTACGCGCCGCAGGGGCAGGGCGGGCGCCAGTTCGTCGCGGTCGAGTACGTGTCGCGGACCCCCGCGACGCTGTTCGGCCGGGCGTTCGACCCCCCGGCGCCGGGTGTCCCCTACTACACGCTGCACGTGTGGCTGTGGAAGTACAACCCGCACGGTGTGCTCAACCCGACGAACCCGCGGGTGGTGTGCAACACCCGCTGACCGCCCGCTCGGTCACCGCGGACCGGGCCCGGACCGCGCCCCCGCGGACGGGCCCGGTCCGGCGTGGCGGCCCCGGCCGCTCGTGGGCGCGGCCGGGGCCGCCGTGACCGGTGCGGGCCGTGGTGCCTCAGTAGGCGTCCCACTCCCCCGTGCTGTACTCGAGCACGGTCGGCTTCATCAGGGTGCTCGCCCGCACGTCGCGGGCGCGGCGGTCGACGGGGAAGACGGCCGCGGCCTTCAGCACCGCGTCGTCGAGGAAGCGCAGTCGCGGCGCGTCCGGCGCCAGGCGCAGCCTCGCCTCCGCCCCGCCGCGGGTGGCCAGCACGAAGCCCCAGTTGCCGAAGCTGGGCACGTCCACCTGGTACGGCCTGGTGGTGAGGCCGCCCTCCCGTATCCCCGCCTCGATGGCCCAGTACGTCTTGGGCGCGAAGAACGGCGAGCCCGCCTGGACGACCGCGCGGGCGCCGGGGGCGAGGAGGCGGGAGAGCATGCCGTAGAACTCGACGGAGTACAGCTTGGCCGTGGCGACGCTGTCCGGGTCGGGGAAGTCGACGAGGACGGCGTCGTAGCGCTGCCGGGCCTGGCGCACCCAGGTGAAGGCGTCGGCGTGGACGACGGTGACCCGCGGGTCGGCCAGCGCGTCGCCGTTGAGGTCGCGCAGCGGGCCGTAGGAGCGGGCGAGCGCGGTGACGGCCGGGTCCAGCTCGACGAGGGTGACCCGCTCGACGTCGTCGTAGCGCAGCACCTCGCGCAGCGCCAGCGCGTCGCCGCCGCCGAGCACCAGCACCGAGGAGCGCCGCCCCGCGAGCGCGGGATGGACCAGGGCCTCGTGGTAGCGGTACTCGTCCACCGAGGAGAACTGGAGGTCGCCGTTGAGGAACAGCCGCGTGTCGTCGGTGCCGGTGAAGGCGACGGACCTGGTGACCACGATCTCCTGGTAGGGGCTGCGCTCGGCGTGCACGATCGGGTCCCGGTACAGCCGCTGGCGCGCGGTGACCTCCAGGTCGTCGGCCAGCGCGTAGGTGCCGCCGAGCAGCGCCAGCACCGCCGCCATCCCGGCCAGCAGCAGGCCCCGCACGGCGCGGCGGGTCTGCTTGCGGAAGATCCACAGCACCACGCCCACCCCGGCGGTGGCGTTCACCGCGCCCACCACCAGCGCGCCCTTCAGTTGTCCGAAGGTCGGCAGGAGCAGCAGCGGGAAGCAAAGCCCGCCGATGAGCGCGCCCACGTAGTCGGCGGCGAACAGGTCGGCGACGGCGCCGCCCGCGTCCTGCCGCTGGATGCGCTGGAGCATCGTCATCAGCAGCGGGATCTCCGCGCCGATCAGCACCCCGACGACGAAGGCGATCACCACCATCGCCGGGGTGTAGACGCCGAGCCAGGCGAACGCCATGTACAGCATGAGCACGGACAGGCCGCCGACGAGCGCGAGCAGCCCCTCCACCAGCGCGAACGCGCCGACCGCGCGGTGGCGCAGCGGTTTGGCGGCCAGCGAGCCCACGCCCATCGCGAAGACCATCACGGCCAGCACGATCGAGGTCTGGGTGACCGTGTCGCCGACCAGGTAGCTGCCGAGCGCGGTCAGCGCCAGCTCGTAGACCAGTCCGCAGGCGGCGCACAGGAACACCGTGAACAGCAGCAGGAACCGCGAGATCCGGGCCCGCACGGCGAGCCGGGGGGCGGGGCCCGGCGTCACGACGGCGCGGCGCCGGCCGGGCGCCGGGCGTGGTGGCCCGTTGGTATCACTGGGTGCCTTTCCTCCTCGGGGCCGCGCGGCGTGCCGCGGCCGGTTCCACGGCGGCTACTTGCCGGAGCCGGAGCCGCCGCCGCGGAAGCCGCCGCCGGTCGTGCCCGGGTCGGGCCAGTGGGAGCCGATGTCGCTGCGCCAGCGCCGGTAGCCCCGGGCGTAGTCGTCGATCTCGATCTTGCTGCCGGAGCCGAGCGGGGTGATGGCGACGATGTCGTCCTTGTACCGCAGATACTCCCTGCCGCCCCTGGTCACGCGGTCCTTGGCCTTGCGGTGGCCGTGGATCGCCCGGGCCACCGCGGCGGGCCTGTCGTCCGGGTCGCGGTAGCCGCCCGCGGTGGTCCGGTACTGGTCGGCGATCCACTGCTCGGGCACCTTGCCCCCTCCGCCGCCACCGCCCCCGCCGCCGCAGCCGGTCAGCAGGACCGCGACGGCCAGCAGCGGGACGAGGAACAGCCGGTAGCGCCTCACCGTGCCTCCAAGCGGGTGTGGGTGGCGACGATCTGACGGGTCCGCGGATATGTGTGCCAGGTCCGCCAGGCGACCCCGCCCTCCCGCGGCCGCACCAGCAGGGCGGTGAGCGCGTCGGGGGCGCCGGGGAAGACCCCGCACAGCGCCTCGGGCCGCCCGTGCAGCTCGCGCAGCAGCCCGGCGCGCGCCGCGAACTCCCGCGGCCCGTGCCGGTGGATGCGGGCGGTGAAGCGGTACGTCCAACCGTCGATCTCCTCGGTCACCGAGCCGGGCAGCAGTCCCGGCTCTCCGGGCAGACACGCCACGGTTTCCCGCACCGGCCCGGCGAACACCTGGTGCGAGGCGCCGAGCAGCCGCAATTCGACGGTGATCCCGCCGACGGCGACCTCGGCCACCGCGAGCGCGTCGCGCGGGGGCAGGCCGAGGGTGAAGCGGAGCTGATCGGCCGCGGTGTCCAGGTAGGGCGCGGCCAACTGCACACCGCTCACCGCGGGGCGCCCCGCCGGGCCGCGGGCCGCCGCAGCGGCGGCGTGTGAGCCGTCCCCACTCTGTCAGCCCCCCGTTGCACGCGCATTCGAGTTCACGCGCCGTCAGTATGTCACGGGCTCGGCGCTGGTCAGCGGCGGACTCGGCGTGCGGGAGCGGCCGGCGCGGGGCGGGGCGCCGGGTGGGGACGGTGCGGCGCCAGCGACGTGTCACTCCCCCGCGGGCAGGCCCAGGGAGCGCACGAGGTGGGTCAGTTCCGCCTGGAAGAGCTTGTCCGGGCTGAGGGTCTGGGCGCGCAGATGGCCGTAGATCTCCAGGGAGACCAGGCCGTGCAGGCGGGCCCACAGGCGCAGGGCCAGGGCCAGGGCAGCGGGGGGCAGGCCGGGGAAGGCGGGGCGGACCTTGTCGAGCAGGGCGGGGTCGAAGTCGGACCAGGTGAAGCAGGTGTCGGCGAGGTCCGGGTCGAGGTGCGGCCAGGCGGCGGCGGCCAGCGCGGTCAGGCCGGTGCAGACGCGGTGCGCGGCGTCGGGGGCGGGGCCGCCCTCGGGGGCCCGGTAGCCGGGGACCGGGTCGCCGTACACCAGCCGGAAGCCCTCGGGGTTGGCCAGGGCCCAGGCCCGGAAGGCGCATGCCCAGGCCCTGATGCGGCGGGCCGGGTCGTCGGCGGGGGCGGCGTGCCAGGCGGCGTCCACCGTGTCGGCCAGCGCGGTGTACACGTCGTTGACGAGCGCGGTGACCAGGTCGTCGCGGGTGGCGAAGTAACCGTAGATGGCGTTGGCGGTCATGCCCATCTCGCGGGCGATGGCCCGCAGGGTGATGGCGTCCGGCCCGCCCGAGGCCATCAGCCCGAGCGCCGTCCTCTTGATCTCGGCGGTGGTCTCGGCCCGCAGCCGCTCGCGCCGCCCCGTCGTGCCCGCCGCCCTCGCGCTTCCCACGGTGAGCACTGTACAGCGTCCCTTGAATGAGTGGCGTGCAGTTACTTCACACCGTATAGTTTGCGCACGCCGTCACTCACCGACGGTTCGTCAACCGGTGTCCCCGCGGGGGACTCCACCGCCGACGGCCGCGCCGTCACGAGCAGAGGAACAGCCATGCGCATCGGGGTCATCGGCGCCACGGGAACCATCGGCAGCCGCGTCGTCACCGAAGCCCTCGACCGGGGGCACCATGTCGTCGCGTTCAGCCGGGACGCCTCACAGGTCGCCGACGGGCGCCGCGACGTCGAATGGCGCAGCCTCGACGTGCTGGACGCCGCCGCGGTCGCCGCGGCCCTGCCCGGACTCGACGTGCTGATCAGCGCCTACCAGCCGGGCAACGCCGCCAGGGACCTGGCGGACACCCTGGAGCGGTCCATCGCCGACCCCACCGTGTACGCCACCGCGGCGCGGGCGCTGCTGAAGGCGCTGGAGAGCCACCCGAGGACCCGGCTCATCGTGATCGGCGGCGCGGGCAGCCTGGAGATCGAGCCCGGGCTCGTCCTGGCCGACTCCGAGGAGCACCTGCACGCCGCGCTGGACGGGATCGGGCTGCCCCGGGGCTACGCGGCGGCCGTGCGCGGGCACCGGGACGCCCTGAACGTCCTGCGCACCTCGAACCGGCTGTGGACCTACTTCAGCCCCGCGGAGGACATCGCGCCCGGCCCGCGCACCGGCCGGTTCCGCGTCGGCGGCGACCAGCCGGTGCGGGACGCGGACGGGCGCAGCCGCGTCTCCGCCGAGGACGCCGCCGTGGCCCTGCTCGACGAGGCGGAGTTGCCACGCTTCGTCCAGCGCCGCTTCACGGTCGGTTACTGACCGGCGCCCGGCCGCCCCGAACCTCACTCGAACGGCGCACATCGGACCGGTGTTGTCGGTTTTGGTCCGATGACTTGCGGGGGGCGGCGTGGGACGGTGCTGGCGTCGCGTGCGCGCCCGGGGCGGTGGAGCGCCGTTGCGGGCGTGGCAGGCGGAGTTCACCGTCTCGACGTTCAGGAGAACGCATGGAGCACTTGACCGCACCGTCCGGCGTCCTGCGCCGGGCGCGGGGCAGGCTGGCGGGGCTGCTCGCCGGTGTCCTCGTGCTGGCCGCGGCGCAGGCCGCACCCGCGGCGACGGCCGCGGACCACGCACCGCCGCAGGGCGGCGCGGACCGGGCCTGGGTCGGCACCTGGGCGGCGTCGCCCACCGCGGTGCCTCCGGGGAACACCACCTCCTTCCGGGACCAGACGCTGCGCCAGGTCGTGCACGCCAGCGTCGGCGGCGACGCCGTGCGGGTGCGGCTGACCAACGAGTTCGGCAGCGCCCCGCTGGTCATCGGGGAGGCCCGGGTGGCCAGGCCGGACGACCCCTCGGGGCAGAGCATCGACCCGGCGACCGACCGCGCGCTGACGTTCGGCGGCCGGACGTCGGTGACCGTGCCCCCGGGGTCGCCCGTGGTCAGCGACCCGGTGAGGCTGCGCCTGCCCGCGGGCGGCAACCTGGTGGTGAGCGTCCACCTGCCCCGGCCCACCCCGGCCTCGACCGTGCACGGCTCCGCCTTCCAGCGCAGCTTCGTCGCGGAGGGCAATGTCACCGGGGCCGCCGACATCGAGCCGACGGCCATCGTCACCCAGTGGCACTTCCTGTCCGGGGTGAGCGTGCGGGCCGCGGGCGACCCGCCGGGTGGCCCGGCCGCCGTGGTGGCGCTGGGCGACTCGATCACCGACGGGGCGATCACCGAGGAGAACGCCAACCACCGGTGGCCCGACCTCTTCGCCGAGCGGCTGCGGGCCACGCCGGGGCTGCGGGACCTGGGCGTGCTGAACGCGGGCATCGGCGGCAACCGCCTGCTGCACGACCCCAACCCCCCGGCGGGCTCCCCCGCCGAGGAGTACGCGGCCTACTTCGGCCAGAGCGCCCTGAAGCGGTTCGACCGGGACGTGGCCGCGCAGCCGGGCGCCCGCCACCTGGTGGTGCTGCTCGGCGTGAACGACCTGGGCCACCCGGGCACGGTCGCCCCCGAGTCGGAGCGGGTGAGCGCGGCCGACCTGATCGCCGGGCACCGGGAGCTGATCGCCCGCGCCCACGCGCGGGGAATGAAGGTCTACGGGGCGACGATCACCCCGTTCCGCGGTGACACACTGGGCTTCTTCAGCCCGAGCAACGAGGCGGCCCGGCAGGCGGTGAACCGCTGGATCCGCACCGGCGGGGAGTACGACGGCGTGATCGACTTCGACGCGGCCGTGCGGGACCCGCAGCGGCCCGACACGCTGCTCGCCGCCTACGACAGCGGCGACCACCTGCACCCCAACGACGCGGGGATGGCGGCGATGGCGAGGGCCGTGCCGCTGCGGCTGTTCCGCTGACGCGGCCCCGGGCCGCGGCGGGAAGCGCCCCGCCGCGGCCCGGGGAGTCCGCCGCCGCGGCCGGGGCGTGCGCGCCCCGGCCGCGGCGGCGCCTCAGGCGGTCCCCGGCACCTTGTACGCCATGGCCCGCGGGTAGTCGTGGCGGTCGAGGCGGACGCGGACCAGCAGCGGCCCGGCGTTGACCGGGTCGGTGGGGTCGGTGAGCCGCGCGAGCAGCCCCTCGAGCTGCCCGGTCAGGGCGATGCTCAGCCCGGTCGCGGGAGTCTTCTCACCGGAGAAGACGTCGGCGAGCCGGTCGTAGTGCCACGGGTGGAGGACGTTGTAGAAGTCCGCGCGGTCCGGCTCCGAGGGGCGCCGGTCCGCGTAGTAGGCCGGGTTCACGAGCATCTGCTCGATGCCGTAGAAGTTCTGGTTGTCCAGGACGAACACCACCGACGGCAACCCGAGCCTGGTGTGGGTGGAGATCTCCTGGCAGGTCTCCTGGAACGAGCCGTCGCCGACGAACACCATCGGGCGGGCGTGGCTGCGCTCGGGCGCGAGCGCGGCGCCGGTGGCCGCGCCGACCGACCAGCCGATGGACAGCCAACTGTTCTGCGCCAGGTAGCCGCCCTCGGGCAGGGTCAGGTTCATCGAGCCGATCAGGGAGAACGCGGCGTCGGAGACCACTGTCCAGGTGTGCGGCGTCTCCCGCGCCAGGAACTGGTTGATCCGGCGGAACAGGCCGTCGTAGGTGAGCCGCTCCGTGGGCGAGGACGGCGAGCCGCCCATGCGCAGCGTCGCGCGCAGCTCCCGCAGGTTGGCCGGGCGCCCGGCGGTGTCCTCCGCCAGCGCGGCGGCCTCGGCGTAGTAGTCGGCGGTCAGGCCCTCGCGCCCGTAGCGGGCGACCAGCGCGTCCCGCAGGGCGGGCAGCAGCCGGGCGAGCTGGACGTCGGGGAAGTAGGAGGTGCCGACGCTGACGCCGCCGTCGGCGGCCATCACCCAGTCCGTGCCGATGCACTGCTCGCCGCCGAGGTTCTTGGAGGTGGCCCAGGCGCCGAGGCCGATCCGGCAGGTGGCCCACCCCTTGAACATCTCGCGCACGCGCGGGTCGCTGGCGTGGCCGTTGTAGACGCCGTGGAACTGGGGCAGGTCCTCGTCGAGGACCGCCTTGGCGCCGATGGTGGTGCAGAACGGCACGCCGGTTCCGGCCACCAGCTCGGTGAGCGGCCCGCCGAGGCGGAACCGGTCGATCTCCTCGCCCGCCCACAGGATCGGCCGGGGCCTGCCGTCCGGGCCGGGGTGCGCGGCCACCAGGTCGAGGACGGCGTTGACCGCCGCGTCCAGCATGGTGCGGTTGCGGGCGGTGAACGGGCGCTCGCGCCGGACGAGCGGGACGGCGGGCCCGGGGCAGGGCTCGTCCCACAGGTCCTCCATGACCTCCAGGTAGACGGGCCTGCGCTCGGACAGGCACGCGGTGAGCGCGGCGTCGATCTGGCCGGGGGCGAGGCCGGGGTTGGTGATGGCCTGGGCGTCCACGGTGACCTGCCGGTACACCTCCAGGTTGCTCTCCCTGCGGGGGCTCATGTGGGAGGTGAGCAGGCCCAGGGCGCGCTGGTTCTGCCACTGCTCGTAGGGCGGGGAGGCGTTGACCGCGACGAGCGGGACGCGCTCGACGTACGCGCCGCCGCAGGCGTTGAGCAGGTTGAAGGCGCCGACGCCGTAGGTGCAGGCGGCGGCGCCGATGCCGTGGACGCGCGCGTAGGCGTCGGCGGCCTGGCCCGCGCCGCCCTCGGTGGGGGTGCCCACCCAGGCGATGTCGCCCTCGGAGCGCAGGGCGGTCAGGAACGGGCCGAGGTGGTTGCCGGGGACGCCGAACAGGTGGGTGATGCCCAGCTCGGCCAGGCGGCGGGCCAGGTAGCGGGCGACGGTGCACTCGGGGGTGTTCTCGCTCACGAGCGGATCTCCTCGTTGTCCGGGCCCTCGGGACCGGTCTGCCGGTGCGCACGGGTGGCGGGGTGGTCACGCCGTGTGTCCATCATGCCGACGATGGTAGATATGGAGAAACGATTCCCGGATTTGCCAACAGGTAATGTCTGGGCAAAGTACGAGATTTTCGATCTTGTTTGCGCGAGGGCCTTCCGGCCGGAATTGCTCGGCTTGGCGTTCGACGTGCCGAGGTGGCGGCGAGACCGACGGAAAGGGCTGTGACGTGCGGCGCGGCGTGCGGCGTGAGATGCGGGAAGCCGCTCGGAACGGCGTTCGAGAGGGAATTCGAATGGGGTGCGGAAAGGCGAAATTCCTTCCGGGTCCCTTTCGGTGTTCCTTCCGCCCGCGGCGGCGGGGAGGCACCCCCGCGCGCCGTCGGATCGCGCCTCCGGCGGGCCGCTGTGGCGTGCGGCCCGCGCCGGGGGGAGGCTGGGAGGAGCAGGCGGGGGCCGGCGAGTACCGGAGGTACCAGGCGATGGCCACCTACATCGACATCCACCGCGGAATGCAAGGGATCACGGCCGAGCAGCTCAGGGAGGCGCACCGCGCCGACCTCGCGATCGAGGGCGAGGAGGGCGTGCGCTTCCGGCACGCGTGGGCGGACCCGGAGTCGGGCACGGTGTACTGCCTGTCCGACGGCCCCTCCGCCGAGGCGGTCCAGCGCGTGCACCAGCGCACCGGCCACCCGGCCGACGAGATCCACCACGTGCCGCTCAGCGTCTGAGCCCCACCGCGGGCGCCCCGGGGCCCGCCGTCGCGCGTCCGGGTGCCGGGGCCGCCGCGGTGCCGCCCGTCAGGAGGCGCCGGCGACCGCCCCCGGGGCGTCCTCGCCCGCCGGAGTGCCGGGCGGCTGGGCCGCGCCGTCCGGCTGCCCGGCCAGGAGGCGGTCGACCAGCGCGGTGACCAGGTCGCGCCGCCGCTCCGGCGGGAACAGGTCGGGCAGGGTGAGGCGCTCGACTATCAGCCAGTTCAGGGCCAGGTACAGCAGCACCACCGTGGTCGCGTCGCCGGGCAGCCCGGACTTCAGGTGGTGGGCGACGTTGAAGTCCACGTCGGCGCGGATGCGCCGGGTGAGCACCTCGCGCAGCTCCGGGCGGCGGTTGGCCTCCAGGCGCAGTTCGAGCAGGGCCAGGAAGCCCGTGGGGAACGCGGCCACCCGCTCCACCACCTCGTGTATCAACTCGATGACCCGGGCGCGGTCGCGCGGGCCCGTCAGGGACGAGGCGAGGACGGCCTCGTCCGGTTCGAGGCGCTCGTAGACGCGCTCGCCCGCCTGGGTGAGGAGCTGGTCGCGGTTGGCGAAGTAGTTGGAGGCCGTGCCCGTCGGCACGCCCGCCCGCTGATCGACCGCGCGGAACGTCAGACCGCGCGCGCCCTCGTCGGCCAGCACCTCGATCGCGGCGTCCAGCAGCGCCGCCCTTCTCTCCGGATTGCGTCGCACCATGATTGACACCACTCCAAGCGTAGTACTACCTTTCCAACACTACATGGAAAGTACTACATCCGGAGTCGCTCCGGGGGAATCCGAGGTCCCAGGATGCGCAAGCTCGTGTACGTCGTCGCGCTGTCCGTCGACGGCGTCATCGCCGGCCCGGGCCACGAGGTGGACTTCTACCCGCAGTCGCCGGACATGGTGGAGCACCTGCGCGCCGAGTACCCCGAGACCATGCCGACCCACATCCGCCCGCACATCGGTCTCCAGGGGGCGCCCAACCGGCGCTTCGACACCGTGGTGATGGGGCGCGGCACCTACCAGCCCGCGCTGGACATCGGCGTCACCAGCCCCTACGCCCACCTGCGCCAGTACGTCGTCTCCCGCTCCCTCCCGGAGATCGCCGACCCGGCCGTGGAGCTGGTGCCCGGCGACCCGGTCGGCCTGGTGCGGCGGCTGAAGGCGGAGGACGCGGACCCGGACGTCTGGCTGTGCGGCGGAGGGGTGCTGGCCGGGCAGCTCCTGCCCGAGATCGACGAGCTGGTGGTCAAGCAGTACCCGGTGGTCGCGGGCGGCGGGCTGCCCGCCTTCGCCGGCGGGTTCGCCCCCCGCCCGTTCACCCCGGTGGAGCAGCTCACCTTCGGCAACGGCGGGACCGTCACCACCTACCGCCCGGCCCCGTGAGCCGGTCCGCCGGGCGGGCGGCTCACCCGGCCCGGTACGTCCAGCGGCCGCCCAGCATCGTGGCGTGGACGGGCATCCGGCGCAGGGTCGCCACGTCCGCGGTCAGCGGGTCGGTGTCGACGAGGACCAGGTCGGCCGCGTCGCCCACCCGGATCAGCCGCCTGCCCCTGGCCGCGCCGGCCAGCGCGGCGCGCAGCGGCAGGGCCTGCTCGGGGTGCCAGGAGGGGCGGTCGTCGCGGGTGCGGGAGACCGCGGAGGCGATGGTCAGCCACGGGTCGAGCGGCGCCACCGGCGCGTCGGAGCCCAGCTCCAGGCGGGCGCCCGCGGCCAGCAGGTCGGCGTAGGCGAAGGCGCGGTCGGTGCGGCCCGCCCAGTGCCGCTCGGCCACGTCGCGGTCGTCGGGGGCGTGGGTGGGCTGCACGCCGACGGTCACGTCCAGCGCGGCGAAGCGCGGCACGTCGGCGGCGGTGAGCAACTGGGCGTGCTCGATGCGCCCGCGGCAGCGCACCGCCTCGAACGCGTCCAGGGCGAGGGAGTTGGCGCGGTCGCCGATCGCGTGGACGGCGGGTTCGATGCCGTGCGCGGCGGCCCGCCGCATCAGCGGGACGAGCTCCTCCGGCGGCGTCTGGAGCAGGCCGTGCGACTCGGCGGTGTGCTCCAGGCCCGGGTACGGGTCGTGGCACAGGGCGGTGCGGGTGTTGAGGGAACCGTCCACGAACAGCTTCAGCGGCCCCGCCTCGACCGGTCCCGGGCAGCCCGGCAGCGCCTCGCCGGTGCGCAGGCCCCGGTCGATCGCCGCGTCCAGGTACTCGGGGTAGATGCCCGCGGCGACGCGGACCGCGGCCTGTCCGGCGGCCGTGCGGCGGGTCCAGTCGGTGACGTTGTCGGCGTACTCCAGGTCAAGGAAGCCGGTGACGCCGCGGGCGGCGGCGGCCCGGCACGCCTCGGCCACCCACTGGTCGAGGACGTGCGCGGGCACGGCGGGCAGGTCGGCCGCGGCCTGGAGCGCCTCGTGCTCGCGGAGCAGCCCGGTGGGGTGCTCGGGCCTGCCGAGCAGGGCGAGCCCGGCGGAGTTGGTCCACACGCAGTGCAGGTCGGCGCTGACCAGGACGGCGGGCCGGTCCGGCAGCGCGGCGTCGAGCAGGTCGCGGTGCGGGGCGTCGGGCCACAGGCCGTCGCGGAAGCCGTGGCCGGTCAGCATCTCCCCCGGCGGCAGGCCCGCGGCGTGGGCGCGGACGGCGTCGGCCGCGGCGCGGGCGGACGCCGGCCCCGACAGGTCCAGGCGGCGGCGGACGCTCGCCCACTGGGTGGCGTGCACATGGGCGTCCCACAGGCCGGGGAGCAGGGTGCGGCCCGCGCAGTCGAAGGTGTCCTCGCCTCGGTCCGCGGCACCGGCGTCCGCACCGGGGTGGATGGTGACGATCCGTCCGTGCTCGACGCGGACGCAGGCGAGCGGGCCGCCGGGGCCCAGACGCGCCCGCAGCAGGGTGAGGGGCGGGGCCGGGTCCCCGCCCGGTCCTGCGGCGGCGGGCGGCTCGTGCGGGGTGCTGGTCACGTCGGGCTCCAGGTCTGTCGCGGGGCTCGGGCGAGCCGGGGTCGGCGTGCGGCTGGTCGGATTCCAGCACACACCGGCGGCGGGCGCCCCCGCCCCGGCCCGCTCCCGCCGTGGAGCCGCGGCGCTGCGGCGCTGCGGCGGGCGCACGGCGCGGCAGCCCGCCGCTCGGGGGGAGCGGCGGGCTGCGGTCGGTCCGGGTGCCGCCGGCCCGGCGCGGGGCGCGGGGCGCGGCGGCGACGCGGGTCAGAAGACGAACGGCCCCGGGGACTGCGGGGTGGTGGCCGTGCAGTTGATGGTGATCAGGCCGAACACCACGAGCTTGAGCGACTTGGCCTCCAGCTTGTCCCCGGAGGCGACCGTGCCCTTCAGCGGGCCGGTGGAGACGGGGCCGTTGGCCGGGATGGCCGGGTTGGCGCTGCCGGTGAACGTGGTGGTGCCGGTGCCGTTCTTCGACAGGGTCAGGGTGGAGGTGATGGACCCGGCGGACACGGCGACGGGCGACTTGACGGCGGAGGACGTCAGGGTGATGGTCGCGGCCGTCCCGCTCTGGGTGGCGGTGAGGGTCGCCAGGCCGGAGCCGTAGGTGCCGCAGCTCGCCGTGAGGGTGGCGGTGGTGGGGGTGACGGCGCCGGCCGTCGGTGCCAGCACCAGCGCGCCCGTGGCCAGTGCCGCCGCGCCCAGGGCCGTACCGATGCCGAGCTTGTGCTTCATGGCGGTGCCTTCCGGTATGGGGGAGTCTGCCTGACTGCCGCACGGATGGGTCGGGTCCGGCGCGCACGGGCACGGCGGACTGCACACCGCCGGTGCGGCGTGGGCAGGGGATCCTCCGTGTGCGTGCGCACCGGGACGGTCGGTGACGGGGTCGGTGACGGTCCGTCAGTTTCCACCGCCATTGACGCGCGCATGACTAAAGAAGGCAAGAGCGATCCCGTGATTTTTCCGGCGTGGGGATAGGGGGCCGGAGGGGCCCCGGACGGGGGCGCTCGGGGGGCGGGGCGCTGGTGGGCGGATCGGGCGGAGGAGGGCCGGGGCCCCGGGCGGGGGGGACGTGGGCGGGCCGATGGAGGCGGGACACCGGTGGGAGCCGGTTGGGTGGCTGGGTGGGGGCCGTCGGTGGTGCGGGGCGCGCGTCCTTGGAAGGGGAGGGGGACCCCGGCCGCGGGGGCGGTGGGCGGGCCGGGTAGAAGGCAGTGTCCGCCGCCCGCCGGCGGACCGCGGCTCGACCGCGCAGAACCCGCTTCCCGGAGGTCAAGCGTGTCCCCCACCTACGACGTGATCGTCCTCGGCCTCGGCGGCATGGGCAGCGCCGCCGCCCACCACCTGGCCGCGCGCGGCGCGCGCGTCCTCGGCCTGGAGCGGTTCGGCCCGGTGCACAGCCGCGGCTCCAGCCACGGCGGCTCCCGCATCACCCGGCAGTCGTACTTCGAGGGGCCCGAGTACGTGCCGCTGCTGCTGCGCGCCTACGAGCTGTACGAGCGCCTGGCGCGGGACTCGGGCCGCGAGGTCGCGATCCTCTGCGGCGGCCTGATGGTGGGCCGGCCGGACAGCCGCACGGTCGCCGGCTCGCTGCGGTCCGCGCGGACGTGGGACCTGCCGCACGAGGTGCTGGACGCGGCCGGGATCCGCCGCCGCTTCCCGACGCTCGCCCCGCGCGACGACGAGGTGGCGCTGTACGAGCCCCGCGCCGGGCTGCTGCGCCCGGAGCACACCGTCGCCGCCCACCTCGCGCTCGCCGCCAGGGACGGCGCCGAGCTGCGGTTCGAGGAACCCGTCACCCGCTGGGAGGCGCTGCCGCTCGGCGCCGGGGTGCGGGTGCACACCTCGGAGGACACCTTCACCGCGGGCCACCTCGTGGTGTGCCCGGGCGCGTGGGCGCCGGAGCTGCTGGCGGACCTCGGCGTGCCGTTCACCGTGGAGCGGCAGGTCATGTACTGGTTCCAGCCACGCGGCGGGGTGGCGCCGTACCTGCCGGACCGGCACCCGATCTACATCTGGGAGGACCCCGACGGCACCCAGGTGTACGGGTTCCCGGCCATCGACGGCCCGCGCGGCGGCGCCAAGGTGGCGTTCTTCCACGGCGGCTCCGCCTGCACCCCGCGGACCGTCGACCGCACCGTGCACGACCACGAGGTGGCGGCGATGGAGCGGCACCTGTCCGCGACCCTGCCGTCCCTGCCCGGCGCCTTCCTCAAGGCGTCCACCTGCATGTACACCAACACCCCGGACGAGCACTTCGTCATCGCCCGGCACCCGGCGCACCCGGACGCCGTGACCGTGGCGTGCGGGTTCTCCGGACACGGCTTCAAGTTCACGCCGGTCGTCGGGGAGATCCTCGCCGACCTGGCGCTCACCGGCGCGACCGCCCACCCCGTCGGCCTGTTCGACCCCCGCCGCCCCGGCGCGCGACCCGCCTGAGGAGGGCCCCGGGCGGCGGGCGGACGGGCGGGCCGGCGCGGCGGCGGCGCGGGGCGGAGGCGTGTGCCGGTCGTCACACTTCCGCATGGAACCGGCCATGGCCGGAAAGGCGCGCCGCCACCGCCGTGACCTCCCCCGTGCCCCGGGCGGGGGGACGGCCCGGCCGTGCCCGGCCCGACCTGGAGGAAGACCCGATGCCCGAACTGTTCATCGGCGGCGTGTGGACCGCCGCAGGCGACGAAAGGACCCGCGAGATCCGCTGCCCCGCCGACGGCAGCCTCGTCGCGGTGGTGGACGAGGGCGGAGCCGAGGACACCGCGGAGGCGATCGCCGCCGCGCGCCGCGCCTTCGACGAGGGGCCCTGGCCGCGCACCTCCCCGGCCGAGCGCGGCGACCTGCTGCTGCGCGTCGCCGACCTGCTGGTCCGCGACCGGGCGGCGCTCGCCCGCGCCGAGTCGCTGGACACCGGCAAGCGCCTGGTGGAGAGCGAGTACGACATCGACGACGTCACCGCCTGCTTCCGGTACTTCGGCCGTCTGATCGGCACCGAGACCGGCCGGGTGGTGGACACCGGCACCCCGGACGCCGAGAGCCGGGTGGTGTACGAGCCCGTCGGCGTGTGCGGCCTGATCACGCCGTGGAACTACCCGCTGCTCCAGACCGCGTGGAAGGTCGCCCCGGCGCTGGCCGCGGGCAACACCGTGGTGCTCAAGCCCAGCGAGCTGACCCCGCACACGGCGATCCACCTGATGCGGCTGCTCCAGGAGGCCGGGCTGCCCGAAGGGGCGGCCAACCTGGTGCTGGGCGCCGGCCCCGGGGCGGGCGCGCCGCTGGCCGAGCACCCCGGGGTGGACATGGTCTCCTTCACCGGCGGCCTGGCCACCGGGCGGCGGATCATGGCGGCGGCCGCGGGCACCGTCAAGAAGATCGCCCTGGAGCTGGGCGGCAAGAACCCCAACGTGGTGTTCGCCGACGCCGACTTCGAGGCCGCCGTGGACTTCGCGCTGACCGCGGTGTTCCTGCACTCGGGGCAGGTGTGCTCGGCCGGGGCGCGGCTGCTGGTGGAGGACGCGCTGCACGACCGGTTCGTGGACGAGGTGGTGCGGCGCGCCGGGCGCATCCGGCTCGGCGGCCCCTTCGACGAGCGGGCGCAGGCCGGGCCGCTGATCTCGGCCCAGCACCGGGCGAAGGTCGAGGCGTACGTCGCCGCGGGCCTCGCCGAGGGCGCGGTGCTGCGCTGCGGCGGCGCCCGCCCCGGCGACCCGGCGCTGGAGGGCGGCTTCTACTACCTGCCGACGGTGCTGGACGAGTGCCGCTCGGGCATGTCGGTGGTCCGCGAGGAGTCGTTCGGCCCGGTGCTGACCGTGGAGCGGTTCCGCTCCGAGGAGGAGGCCGTCCGGCTCGCCAACGACACGGTGTACGGCCTGGCCGGGGCGGTGTGGACCGGCGACGAGGCCAGGGCGCGCCGGGTCGCGTCGGCGCTGCGCCTGGGCACGGTGTGGATCAACGACTACCACCCGTACCTGCCGCAGGCGGAGTGGGGCGGATTCAAGCAGTCCGGGGTCGGCCGGGAGCTGGGGCCCGCCGGGCTCGCGGAGTACCGGGAGCCCAAGCACATCTGGCGCAACACCGCGCCCAAGCCGCAGCACTGGTTCGCTTCCTAGGCGCTCGCGGGCCGCGGCGCACCGCCGGGGCGGCGGGCGGGGCCGTCAGGAGGCCGGGCGGCCGCACCCGCTGACGCGCCGCCGGGGCGCGGGGCCCGTCGGGAAGGGCCGGGGCGAGGCGGGTCGGGACCCTGCGCGGAGGCGGGCCGGGAACCCCCGGCCGTGCCCCGGGCGGGCGTCGGCCCACAGCCGTTCCGCCGCCCCGCGCCACCGTCGCCGCCACCACCGCGCCGTCGCCGTCACCCTCCCGGTCCGCGTACCCGGCGCGGCACCACCCACACCCCCCCCCGTCCGCTCCCCACCCCCCTCCCGACCGCCCCCCCGAGGCCCGCCCCGGGGCCCGCCGTCCGCCGGAGAAGTCCCCCCACCCCACAGGAGTCCGCTGATGGCCACCACCCACAAGCCCGCGCCGCCGGGCACCAGCCACGACGACGACGGCCTGGCCGAGTTCGGCTACCGCCCGGAGCTCAAACGCACCCTGGGCACCTTCCACACCTTCGCCGCGGGAATCAGCTACATCTCGATCCTCACCGGCACCTTCCAGTTGTTCTACCTCGGCTACGGCCTCGGCGGGCCCGCCTACTGGTGGTCCTGGCCGATGGTGTTCGCCGGGCAGCTCATGGTGGCGCTGTGCTTCGCCGAGCTGGCGGCCCGCCACCCCATCGCCGGATCGGTCTACAACTGGTCGAAGAAGCTCGGCAACCGGCACGTCGGCTGGCTGGCCGGGTGGATGATGCTGGTGGCCTCGATCGTGTCGCTGGCCGCCGTCGCGCTCGCCTACCAGTTGACGCTGCCGCAGATCTCGGACGTCTTCCAGGTCGTCGGCGACGGCACGGGCACCTACGACGTGGCGACCAACGCCGTCCTGCTGGCGGGCGTGCTCATCCTGTTCACCACCCTCGTCAACGCCTTCGGCGTCAAGCTGATGGCCCGCATCAACACCGCGGGCGTGTTCATCGAGCTGATCGCCGCCGTCGTGCTGATCGTGCTGCTCGCCGTGCACGTGGTGCGCGGCCCGGACGTGGTGCTGGAGACGCACGGCACCGGCGCCGGGCACGGCGCCGGTTACCTCGGCGCGTTCCTCGCCGCCTCCCTCGCGTCCGCGTACGTGATGTACGGCTTCGACACCGCCGCCTCCCTCGGCGAGGAGTCCCTCGACCCGTCGCGCAACGCGCCCCGGGCGATCCTGCGGGCGCTGCTCGCCTCCTTCCTGCTGGGCGGCCTGATCCTGCTGCTGGCGCTGATGAGCGTGCGCGACATGGGCGGCGAGGGCCTGTCCACCGACGGCCTCCAGTACGTGGTGCTGGACGTGCTCGGCGGCACGGTCGGCAAGGCCATGCTGTGGTGCGTGCTCATCGCGGTCACCGTGTGCGCGCTCGCCGTGCACACCGCCGCGATACGGCTGGCGTTCGCCATGTCCCGCGACAACAACCTGCCCGCCGCGTCGCTGATGGCCCGGGTCAGCCCGCGCTTCAGGACGCCGGTGCTGCCCGCGGTGATCATCGGCGCGCTCGCGCTCGGTGTGCTGCTGCTCAACATCCGCCAGCCGCAGATCTTCTCCGTCGTCACCAGCATCGGCATCATCATGATCTACCTGGCCTATCTGCTGGTGACCGGGCCGATGCTGGTCGCCAGGGTGCGCGGGCGGTGGGCGTGCCGCGGCGACGGCAAGTTCTCCCTCGGCCGCCTGGGCCTGCCCGTCAACGTCCTGGCCGTGCTGTGGGGCGCCGGGATGACGGTGAACCTGGCGTGGCCGCGCTCCGCCGTGTACAACGCGACCCCGCCCCACCACTGGTACCTGCGCTGGGGCGCCTTCCTGTTCGTGGGGACCGTGGCGGTCGGCGGCTTCGCCTACTACTGGTTCGTCCAGCGGCACCGCACCGGGGTGCTCGCCGAGCACGCCGCGACCGCCGGGAGGACCGGCAGGCGCGCCCCCGCCCCCGGCGCCGCGGCGGCGGCCCGCGCCGAGTGACGGCCCCGACCCGGACCACCGAGACGACAACAGGTGAGGAGACCCCATGACGGACCGGTTCGACTACGTGATCGTCGGCGGCGGCACCGCGGGCAACGTGGTGGCGGCGCGGCTGAGCGAGGACCCCTCGGTGTCCGTGTGCGTGCTGGAGGCCGGGCCCTCCGACGTCGGTGACGACGCGATCCTGCGCCTGGAGCGCTGGATGGCGCTGCTGGAGTCCGGCTACGACTGGGACTACCCGGTCGAGGCGCAGGAGAACGGCAACAGCTTCATGCGGCACGCCCGCGCCAGGGTGCTCGGCGGCTGCTCGTCGCACAACTCCTGCATCGCCTTCTGGGCCCCCGCCCAGGACCTGGACGACTGGGCGGCGGCGGGCTGCACCGGGTGGAGCGCGGCCGACTGCTTCCCGCTGTACCGGCGCCTGGAGAACAACGACGCGCCGGGCGACCACCACGGCAGGACCGGCCCGGTGAGGATCCGCGGCATCAAGTCCGCCGACCCGTGCGGCGCGGCGCTGCTGCGGGCCTGCGCCGAGGCCGGGATCCCCACCACCCCGTTCAACACGGGCGGGACGGTGCTGCGCGGCGCCAACTGGTTCCAGATCAACGCCGACGAGGACAACGTCCGCCAGTCGTCGTCCGTGGCCTATCTGCACCCGGTGCTGGGCAGCCGCCCCAACCTCCAGGTGCGCACCGGCGTGCGGGCCAAGCGCCTGGTGCTGGACTCCGGGCGGCGCTGCACGGGCGTGGAGTACCTGGACCCCGACCTGGTGCACACCCGCACGGTGGCCGCGCGGCGCGAGGTGATCGTGAGCTGCGGCGCCATCGACACGCCGAAGCTGCTGATGCTGTCCGGGATCGGACCCGCCGACCACCTGCGGGAGGTCGGCGTGGAGGTGGTGCGGGACGCGCCGGGAGTCGGCGCCAACCTCCAGGACCACCCGGAGGGCGTCGTCATGTGGGAGGCGAAGCGGCCCATGCCCACCGCCTCCACCCAGTGGTGGGAGATCGGGATCTTCTACGACACCGAGCCGGGCCTGGACCGGCCGGACCTGATGTTCCACTACGGTTCGGTGCCGTTCGACCTGAACACGCTGCGGCACGGCTACCCCACCAGCGAGAACGCGTTCTGCCTGACGCCGAACGTCACCCGCGCCCGGTCCCGCGGCACGGTGCGGCTGCGCACCCGCGACTACCGGGACAAGCCGAAGGTGGACCCGCGCTACTTCACGCACGAGCACGACGTGCGGGTGATGACGTACGGGCTGCGCCTGGCCCGCCGGATCGCGGCCCGGCCGGCGCTGGCGGAGTGGGCGGGCGCGGAGCTGGCGCCGGGCCCGGAGGCGGTGTCGGACGAGGAGCTGCTGGACTACATCCGCAAGACCCACAACACCGTCTACCACCCTTCCTCGACGGTGCGGATGGGCGCCGACGACGACCCCATGGCGCCGCTGGACGCCCGGCTGCGGGTCAAGGGCGTGGCGGGGCTGCGGGTCGCGGACGGCTCGGTGATGCCGGACCTGGTCACCGTGAACCCGTGCATCACCACCATGATGATCGGCGAGAAGTGCGCCGACATGGTGAAGCGGGACGCGGCGTAGCGGCCCCCGCCCGCAGGCCCGGCCCGCTCCGGCGGGCCGGGCCTGCGGGCGCCCGGCGAGCGGGCGCCCCGCCGCGGGCTTGTCGCCGCGGGACACCGCGGCCCGGCGTGGCAGCATGGCGCCATGCTGGAGCTCGCGATCATGGGATTCCTCGCCGACGGGCCGCTGCACGGCTACGAGCTGCGCCACCGCGTCGCCCGGCTGTCCGGCCACACCCGCCCGGTCAGCGACGGCAGCCTGTATCCCGCGATCAACCGCCTGGTGAAGCGCGGCCTGCTGGACCGGCGGGTCGAGCCGGGCGCCGCGGCCGCCCAGCGGTACGTCCTGAGCCTGACCGACGCCGGCCGCGCCGAGGTGCTGCGGCGGCTGCGCGACCCCGCGCGCCACGAGATCACCGACGCGGCCCGGTTCTGCGTCGTCCTGGCGTTCCTCTCCCTGCTCCCCGACGTCGCGGAGCAGCACGCGGTGCTGCGCCGGCGGCTGGCGTTCCTGGAGGAGCCGGTGAGCTTCTTCTACGAGGGCGACCGGCCGCTGCGCGCGGAGGAGGTGAGCGACCCCTACCGCCGCGGCATGCTCCTCACCGCCCGCACCGCCGCCCGCGCCGAGCGGGCGTGGCTGCGCGAGGTCCTGGACGGCGGCGGGGGCGCAGACGCCGCCGGTGGCGGCGACGAGGACGGGTACGGCTACGGGGCCTGAGACGGCGGCCCCGGGCGGGGCGGGGGCGCGGCGGGGCGCGCGCGGGGCGGTGCGGGCCACCCGCAGGGTTTCGGCCGTGTTCGTCCGTCTTGTCCCTGCCGTGACGGGCGGCGCGCGGTGGGTAGAAGACGGCGCGGCTCCCGCACGCGCGCGGGCGCGCACCTCCACCTGACAGCGCGTCGAGCGCGGGGAGGCGCTCCGGCTCGGCCCGGGGCGAGGTCCGGCCATCCGGCCGGAACACGGCGTGGCGTGATGTCTTTGCGGAAGATGCGATGCTTGGCCCGCTTGGGCAACACTCGCGGTCGTAAGCCCGAAATCTCCCACAACTCCCACGAAGGGGTATCCGAAATGCGCTACACAGCAGCGAGGGCCGGTCTCGGACTCGTCCTGGCCGCGAGCGCCCTGGCGGTCACGGGCGCGGGCACCGCGAGCGCGGAGCCGGCACCCGCCGACCGGGGTCCCTCGGCGCTGGTGCTGACCGTCTCCGAGGGCGAGTCCGCCGCTTCGTCCTCGGCGACCAGGGCCGCGACCCTGAGCTGCTCGCCCGCGCTCGCGGGCGACCACCCGGCCCCGGAGGCGGCCTGCGAGGAGCTCACGGCGGCGCGCGGTGACTTCACCTCGCTCAGCGGCGACTCCTCCCGGGTGTGCCCGCAGATCTACGACCCGGTCGTGGTGACCGCCGACGGCATCTGGCAGGGGAAGCGGGTGACGTACGAGCAGACGTACGCCAACACCTGCGTGCTGGAGGCCGAGACGGGCCAGGTCTTCGCGTTCTGACGGCGGCCTGACGTCCCGGCGTCCTGACCGACGTCCCGACGTCCCGACGCCGCACGGCGTCGCGCGTCTCACCCGCCCTGCGAGGGGCCCGGTGCCGAGGACGGCACCGGGCCCCTCGCCACGCCCCGGGAGCCCGACGGCCCGGAAGCGCTCAGGAGTCCTCCCGCCGGCGCCGGTGGTGGCGGGCCACTCGGGCGCGGTTGCCGCAGGACGGCTTGCACCACTCCTGCCGCGGGTGGTCCTTGACGAAGTACCGCACGCACCGCGGCGCGGGGCAGGCCCGCAGCCGGGCCCGGTCGGGGCCGGCCAGGAACGCGATGGCGTCCCGGGCCAGGGCGGCGGCCAGCACGTCCCCGTCCGCCGGGCCGGGCGCCCACCCGGCGCGGGCCACCGGCTCGCCCTCCTCCGGCCAGTGCAGGCGGGGCGAGGCCGGCACGCGGGCGGCGGCCGTGTTGAGCAGTTCGACGGCGTCCCGCGGCGGCAGCAGCCGGTGCGCGTCGGCGCGGCTCGGCGGCCCGGGGTGCACGGCGCGGGCGAACAGGGCGCGCACGGCCGCCCGCACCTGCCGCACCGCCTCGAGCGCCGCGGCGTCGGCGGTGAACTCCTCTGGCACGAACCCGTCGAGCGCCGCGCGCAGCGGCCCGGCCCGGTCGCGCACCCAGGCGGTGAGGCCCTCGGGCGCGGCCAGGTCGTCGGCGACGCCGCCGTGGCCGTCGTGCCTGACGGTGACGGCGAGCGCGAGGGCGAGACGGTGATCGGGCACCTGGCTGTCGCTCACCTGGCTAATGCTAAAGTCGCCGACATCCATTAGCCAATCCGGGTCGGAGCGACCCGGGCCGGAAGGGGATGACGGCATGGCGGAGCTGCGCGCGCTGCTGCGCGAGCTGGACGTGTTCGCGGGGGAGCTGCCCGTCTTCGACACGCGGGCCGCGCCGGACGAGCCGGTGGGACTGTTCACCGAGTGGCTGCTGCACGCCGTGGACCGCGGGGTGCCCGAGCCGCACGCGATGACGCTGTCCACGGTCGGCCCGGACGGGGCTCCTTCGGCGCGGGTGCTGCTCCTGAAGGACGTGGACGCCGCGGGCTGGCGCTTCGCGACGCACCGCGACAGCCCCAAGGGCCGGGACCTGGCGCACGAGGCGCGGGCCGCGCTCACCTTCCACTGGCCCACGCTCGCCCGGCAGGTGCGGGTGCGCGGCGCGGTCGCGGCGGAGAGCCCGGAGGCGAGCGCCGGGGACTTCCTGGCCCGCGGCGCCGGGGCGCGGGCGGAGGCGCTGCTCGGCCGGCAGAGCCGTCCCCTGCCGGACCCGGCGGTGCGCGAGGCGGAGCTGGCCGGGGCGCGGGAGCGGCTGGCCCGCGAACCCGGCCTGGTGGCGCCCGGCTGGACGCTGTACACGCTGCGCCCCGAGCGCGTGGAGTTCTGGCAGGGCGACCGGCAGCGCGCGCACACCCGGCTGAGCTACCGCCGCGCGGACGGCGGGTGGACGAAGGAGCTGCTGTGGCCGTGAACCCCGACGACCCGAGTCCCGGCGGCCTCGGAACCGGCGCCCCGCGCCCCGGCGGCCCGGACCCCGGCGCCGTCGATCCCGGAGCGGTGCGGGCCGCCGTGCTGGACGGGCACGCGCGGCTGAGCGGGCTGCTGGGCGGCCTCGGCGACGAGGCGGCGCGCGAGCCCAGCGCCCTGCCGGGCTGGAGCCGCGCCCATGTGCTGGCGCACCTCGCCGGGGTGTGCCGGGCGCTGACCCGGCAGGCGCGGTACGCGCTGCGGGGCGAGCTGGTCGAGGTGTACGACGGGGGCCGCCCGGCCCGGGACGCGGCGATCGAGGCCGGTGCGCTGCGGAGCGCGGACGAGCTGCGCGGCGACCTCGCCGAGGCGCTGACCGGCGCGGAGTCGCTCTGGGCCGCCGTCGGCGCGGACGACTGGTCGCGCCCCGTCCGCTACCGGGACGGCGATGTGCGCGCGGTGCTGCTGGCCTGGTGGCGGGAGCTGGAGATCCACACCGCCGACCTGGGCCTCGGCTCCGGTCCCGAGCAGTGGCCCCGGGAGCTGTGCGCGCACCTGCTGGTCTTCCTCGGCCCGCGGGCGCCCGAGGGCACCCGGCTGATCCTGGAGGCGGCGGACGGCCCCGAGCGGTACGCGCACGGCTCGGGCACCGAGGTGGCGGTGCGCGGCGACCTGAGGGACCTGGCGGCGTGGCTGGCCGGCCGCACCGCCCCCGGCCCGCTCGGCCCGGCTCCCCTGCCGGAGCTCGGCCCCTGGCCGTCGTAGGGCGGCCGGCGGGGCCCGGGCCCCGCCGGCCCGGTCAGGCCACCAGGATCCGGCGGCCGCTGACCCGCTGCGGCTCCACGCGCACCCACACGTCGCGCTCGCCGCCCGCCCACGGCTCGGGCGGTGGCCGCCCGCCGAGCAGCCGCCGCGCCTCGGACTCGCTGACGGGGCTCGCCGAGCCGACCACCAGCACGCTCCAGCCCTGGCTGAGCGCGTCGTCGATCCGGTCCACCTCGAAGGCGACCTGGGTGCCGGGGCCCACGGCGGGCCCGGCCCGCGGCTCGGTGCGGTACAGCACGACGTCGTGCGCGACGGCGTAGTTGACCGGGAACACCTCGGGGCCCTGCGGCGTCACCACCGCGACCCGGCCCACCCCCCGGTCCGACAGCAGGTCGCGGCACTCGTCGGGGGCGAGGGTGACCAGCTCGGGGCGGCGCGCGGCGGGCCCGCCGCCGGGCGGGGCCTGCGCGCCGCCGCCCAGCAGCTCGTCCACGGGCATCCGCAGCGCTCCCGCGAGCCGCATCAGGGTGCCCGTGCCCGCCTCCGCGGGCCGCTCCTCCACATACCGCAGGAAGTGCGGCGACATCCCGGCGCGCTCGGCGACCTGCTCCCGGGTGAGTCCCAGCCGCTCACGCCGCAGCGCCACCCGCCGACCCAGGTCACCGGGCCGGGCCCCGGTGTTCTCCGACACGACGCTCCCCTTTCCTGCCCGCCCCCTCTTCCGCCCGCCCCCTCTTCCGCCCGGCGGCTGTCCGCTCCCGGTGGTCCCCCGCGCCCCGGAGGCGGTCGTCCCCGCCTCCTCCCAGCACACCACCGGGCGGGGCGGCCCGCCATCGGAGCGGGGGGCGTCAGCCGACGAAGGTCCGCACCGCCGCCTTCAGGTCCGCCAGGCCCCGCTTGGCGTCGGTGAAGAGCATGCCGGTGCCGGGGGCCGTGTACAGCTCGTTGTCGATGCCCGCGTAGCCGTGGCCCATGGACCGCTTGACGACGACCACGCTCCTGGCCCGGTCCACGTCCAGGATCGGCATGCCGGAGATCGCGTTGCCGGGGCGCCGCGCGGCCGGGTTGGTGACGTCGTTGGCGCCGATCACCAGGGCGACGTCGGCCTGCGGGAACTCGGCGTTGGCCTCCTCCATCTCCCTGAGCTGCGGATACGGCACGTTGGCCTCGGCGAGCAGCACGTTCATGTGACCGGGCATGCGCCCGGCGACGGGGTGGATGGCGTAGGTGACCTCCACGCCGTGCGCCTCGAGCAGTTGCGCGAGGTCGCCGAGCTCGTGCTGCGCCTGCGCGGCGGCCAGGCCGTAGCCGGGCACGACGACGACCTTGCCCGCGTAGGCGAGCTGGACGGCCACGTCGTCCACGGACACCGCGCGCACCTGGTCGGAGCCGGAGCCGGCGGCCGCCGCCGCGTCGTCGCCGGTGCCGAAGCCGCCCAGGACGATGTTGCCGATGGAGCGGTTCATCGCGTCGGCCATCAGCTTGGTGAGGATGGTGCCGGACGCGCCGACGAGCGCGCCCGCGATGATCAGGACCGGCTCGTCCAGGACGAAGCCCGCCATGGCCACGGCGGTGCCGGTGAACGCGTTGAGCAGCGAGATCACCACCGGCATGTCGGCCCCGCCGATCGGCAGCACCATGGTGGTGCCGAACACCAGGCCGGCGCCGAGGACGACCAGCAGCGCGGCGGTGCTGCCCGGGTCGGCGACCAGCCACACCGCGCCGCCCGCCATGACCAGGCCGAGCACGGCGTTGGCCGCCCGCGCGCCGGGGAAGACGACCGGCCGCCCCGGCACCACGCCCTGGAGCTTGCCCGCGGCGACCAGCGAGCCGGAGAAGGTGACCCCGCCGATGAGCATGTCCAGGGCCGCGGCGACGGTGACGCGGGCGCCGAGCCCGTCCGGGTCGGCCGCCTCGACGATGTCGGTGACCGCGACCAGCGCCGCCGCCCCGCCGCCGACCGCGTTGAACAGGCTCACCAACTGCGGCATCGCCGTCATCCGCACGGTGCGCGCCGCGTACAGGCCGGCGGCGGACCCGGTGGCGGCGCCGAGGACCAGCACCAGCCAGCCGGTGGCGGTGATCTCGCCCTCGTCGGCGAGCAGCACGGCGGTGGCGGCGACGGCCACGGCCATCGCGGCGGCGGACAGGGTGTTGCCGCGCCGCGCGGTGCGCGGGGAGTTCATCAGGCGCAGGCCCAGCACGAAGCAGGCGGCCGAGCCCAGCAGGACGTAGCGGACGGTGGTCTCCAGGGTGCTCACTTCCCGCCCTCCTTCCCGGCGCCCGCCGCCCGCTCCCGGCCGCCCGGCGCGTCGCCGCGCGCGTCCGGGCGGGCCCGGAACATGTGCAGCATGCGGTCGGTGACGGCGTAGCCGCCGACCACGTTCATCGCGCCGAACGCCGCGGCGAGGAACGCCAGCGCGTAACCGGCCGCGTGGTCCGCCTCCGCGGCGATGATCATGGCGCCGATGACCACGACGCCGTGGATGGAGTTGGCGCCGGACATCAGCGGGGTGTGCAGGGTCGCCGGGACCTTGCTGATGACCTCGAAGCCGACGAGCACGGCGAGCACGAAGATCGTGACCGCGGTGAGCAGGTCCATGTTCACCGGGCACCTCCGGCGGGGGTTCCCGCGGGCTCGGCGTCCGCGCCGCCGAGCAGTTCCGCGACGGCCCGGTTGACGACCCGGCCGCCGTGGGTGACGACCACGCCGGCCTGTATCTCGTCGGCCGGGTCGATGGCCAGCTCGCCGTCGCGGACCAGGTGCGCCAGCAGCGCGCCGACGTTGCGCGCGTACGCGGTGGACGCGGCGGTCGCCATGGCCGAGGGCAGGTTCCCCGCGCCGATCACGGTGACGCCGCCCTCCAGCACGACCGTGCGGTCCGGCTCGGACAGCGCGACGTTGCCGCCGAGCGGGCTCGCCGCCAGGTCCACCACGACCGAGCCGGGCCGCATCCGGCGCAGCGCCTGAGCGGTCACCAGCAGCGGCGGGCGCCGCCCGGGCACCTGGGCGGTGGTGATGACGATGTCGGAGCGCGAGACGGGGTCGGCCAGCGCGTCGAGCTGGGCCTGCCGCTCGGCCTCGGTCAGTTGCCTGGCGTAGCCGCCCGCGCCGGCGCCCGAGGCGACGGCGGGCAGGTCGAGGAAGCGGGCGCCGAGCGACTCGATCTCCCCCTTGGCCTCGGGGCGCACGTCGTAGCCGGTGACGACGGCGCCCAGGCGGCGGGCGGTGGCGATGGCCTGGAGCCCGGCGACGCCCGCGCCGAGGACCAGGACGGCCGCGGGCTTGGAGGTGCCCGCGGCGGTGGTGAGCATGGGCAGGTACCGGTCGAAGGAGCCGGCCGCGAGCAGCACGGCCTTGTACCCGGCGACGTTGGCCTGGGAGGTGAGGGCGTCCATGGACTGGGCGCGGCTGAGCCTGCGGGGCAGCAGGTCGAGGGAGACCGCGGTGACCCCGGCCCGGGCCCAGTGGCGCACCCGGTCGGGGTCGCGCAGCGCGCCGAGCAGCCCGATCAGCGTCCGGCCGGGACGCAGGTCCGCCTCCTCGGGCGGGTTCACGCACAGCAGGACGTCGGCGCGGGCGTACAGCTCGTCGGCGGGGACGACGGCGGCCCCGGCCGCGGTGTAGTCGGCGTCGGAGAACCAGGCGCCGTCCCCGGCGCCCCGCTCCACCAGGACACCGGCCACCGCCGGGCCCAGGCGGCTCACGGCCTCGGGGACCAGGGCGACCCGGCGCTCCCCCGGCGCCCGCTCCCGCACGACTCCCACGGTGATGCTTCCCGTCATCTGCGGCCTCATCTCTGCCTCGGGACTGCGACTGTGCCTGGAGGTGTGGACCTCGGGTCCGCGGTCCGCGGGACCGCGGAGCGGGCTGACGTCCCCCGGCCCGCGCCGGGGGCGGCGGCGCGCACGGCCGCGTGGGATGCCCGGCGTCCGGCCCGGTCCGGCTCGCCACGGGCACCACGGGCCTGTCCGGGGAGCCCGGCCGGGGCCGAGGCACCGGCCGGTACCTGATGGCTGCATTCTCCGCGCCCGGCTCACCGCGCGCCAGACGGCCGGACCCCGCGTCCGCCGGGTCGCGCGGGGGCGCGCGGATCAGCACGCGGGGGCGGGCGGGCGCCGGCGGGGGTGGTGTGCGCGGGACCGCCGGGCACGGGCGGGCCCGGCGTCGGCACGTCCCGCGGACGGGTGGGCGCACCGGGGGGCGGCGGTGGTGCGGACGGCGCACGCGCGCCCCGGGCGGGGCCCCTCCGGGCCCTCCGGGCAGGCCCCGGGAGTCCCGTCGCGGGCCTGAGGGGGCTCCTGTCCCGTGTGCCGGGTTCCTCCCGGGACGGCTGGGGGGCCGGGGACGGGCGGACCCACGGCTTTTGTGCCCGGCCCCGCGCCCTGGGAAGCTATTGCCGCGAAGCGTCCGAATTCCCCCGACCGCTCCGGAGACCACCTTGGCCGCACCGTGGCGAGACCGCACCAGGCTGCTGTCCGCGTTGCCGTTCGTCGTGATGGCGCTCGTGGCCGGCCTCGACATGGGCGTGGGGCCCGGGTTCGGCTTCCTGCCGCTGCTCTCGCTCGGTCCGGCCTTCGCCAGCCTGGTCGGCGGGGTGCGCCGCACCGCCGCGATCGGCGTGCTGGCGCTGCTGCTGTGCGCCGCGGTGGGCGAGTACGGCGGGCTGCTGGGGACGCGCCGGGGCTACACGGCGCTGGTCTCGGTGGCCGGGGTGGCCCTGGCCGCGCTGGCGGCGACATCGGTGCGGCAGCGCCGCGAGGCGGAGCTGGCCGGGGTGCGGGCGATCGCGGAGGTCGCCCAGCGGGTGCTGCTGCGCGCGGTGCCGCGGGAGGCGGGGCCGCTGCGCCTCGCGGTGTCGTACACCTCGGCGGTGGCCGAGGCGCGCATCGGCGGCGACCTGTACGAGGTGGTGGCCGGGCCGACCGGCACCCGGGTGATCGTCGGGGACGTGCAGGGCAAGGGCCTGGAGGCGGTGGAGACAGCGGCGGCGGTGCTGGGCGCGTTCCGGGAGGCCGCGCACGACGAGCACGACCTGCTGTCGGTGAGCGGCCGGCTGGAGCGCGCGCTGAACCGGCAGCTCTCCGGCGAGAAGTTCGTCACCGCGGTGCTCGCCGAGGTCGGCTTCGACGGCACGGTCTCGCTGCTGAACTACGGGCACCCGGCGCCGCTGCTGGTGCGGGCGGACGGCACCGGCCGGTTCGCTGAGCCGCCGGAGTACGCGCCGCCGCTCGGCCTGGCCATCCTCAAGCCGGAGGGCCCGTCCGCGTACGAGGTGGCGCTGGAGCCCGGCGACCAGATGCTGCTGTACACCGACGGGGTGACCGAGGCCAGGGACCGGGCGGGCCGCTTCTACCCGCTCGGCGAGCGCGCCGTGCTGCTGCACGGCGCCGACCTGGACGGCGCCCTGGAGGCGCTGCGCCAGGACCTGGAGAACCACACCGGCGGCCCCCTGCACGACGACGCGGCCATGCTGCTGATCCGCCGGGAGGAGAAGGCGGAGGGCTGACCCGCCCCTCCTCTCAGCGGCCCACCGTGTCCCCCTCCGCCCCGTCGCCGCGGGCGACCAGCGCCAGGTGCCCTCCCTCGTCCAGCGGGGTGGGCACGGTGACGGTGCGCGGCGGGCCGCCCGCGGTGTCCACCAGGTGGATCTCGCCGTGGCCGCCGCGGGTCGCCGCGACCAGCCCGCAGGCGGGCGAGGCGGCCACCGAGCGCCGCTGCACCCCGTCCCAGGGAGTGCCGCCGCGGCGGGGTGCGCCGTCCATGGGCGGCAGCGGGATCCGGTCGGTGACGGCGGGCTCCCCCGGGCCCGCGGTGTCCGCGCCGACCAGGACGAGTTCGTCGCCGTCGGGGTGGACGCGGGTGAACGCGGCGTGTTCCGCGGCGAGCGCGAGCCGGAAGACGAGCCCCGGGCCGAGCCCGACCCGGCCGGTGCGCCCGCTGTCCAGGTGGTGCCACCAGGCGTCGTTGGTCCACTCCGGCCACCGCCCCGGCTCGGCGGGGCCGCCGCGCACCGTGCTCCACAGGGCGCGGCGGGCCGGGTCGAGCCTGAGGTAGTAGCCCCGGCCGCCGCGCCGCCCGGGGGTGTCCCAGGGCAGGACGGGTCCGGCGACGAGCCCCCGCGCGCCGCGAGCGGCCCGGTGGACGCCCGCGCCGGTGGCGGCGTGGACGTGGCCGCGGGCGGGGTCGGCGGCGTCGCCGTGGCCGTCGTCGGGCAGCGCCAGCGCGCCGCACGGCTCGGCGGGCGGGCAGCCGGGGGCGGCGGCCAGCAGGTCGGCGAGCCGGTGGGCGGTCCACTCGCCCGGCATGCGGTGGCGCAGCATCACCCACGGGTCGCCGGGGCGGTCGGCGTCGTCGAGGAAGGTGACGCCGGGTTCGCCGACGCGGGCGCGCACCCGCACCGAGCGCGGCCGGGACGCCGGGGCGCCGGGCGGGAGCGCCGTCCCGCCGGGCGCCAGGTCCACCACGGTGAGCAGGTCACTCCACGGGTCCCAGGAGCGGCCGCAGCCGGTGGTGACGGCCAGGTGGCGGCCCGAGGCGTCGGCGGCCAGGTGCTCGGCGGGCACGGCCACCGGCGCGGTCGCCGCCACCAGCGGGGCGGCGGTGCCCGCGGCGAACGGGTCCAGCACGACGAGCTCGCCGGCCAGGTCGTCCACGAAGGCCAGTCGCCCGCCGGGCAGGGCCAGGAACCCGGCGTGCTCGGCGAGGTGCCGCCCGTCGAGCCGGGCCAGTGAGCGGCCGGTGTGCGGGTCGAGCACGTACAGGGCGCCGGCGACGTGGTCGGCGACGACGAGGCGCGCGGTTGTCAAGAGGGGCTCCCCCGGGCTGCGTGAGGCGGCTAGCCTGACCGTCAGTGCCATGAAAATGATTATCATGATTCAACTGCGCTGTCAGGGGAGTCATGCCCGGGACGCGTGCCCTCGCGCGCCCGTCCGACCAGGAAGCGAGTAACCGTCACCATGCTGCGTTCCCACCGCCGCGCCTCCGTGCAGGCCGCCGCCCTGCTCCTCGCCGGCGCCCTGCTGGCCGCGTGCGGCGAGTCCTCGTCCGGCGAAGGGGATCCGGGCGAGCCCCGGCCCCGCGCGGACTCGTCCGCCACGAGCGTGCCCGAGGTCGAGCCCGTCGCCGACGCCGACGCCGTCACCGACGTCCGCGGCAAGAAGGTCGCCCCGAAGCGGAGTCCGCAGCGGATCGTCTGCCTGGTCGCCCTGTGCGACGACATGCTGACCGAGCTCGGCCTGGTCCCCACCGCCACCAACTCCGCCCTGCTGAAGCACCCGCGGTTCCTCGGCGAGGAGCGGGCGGCGAAGGTGCCCGTCGTCCCCGGCGGCTTCCTCAGCCCCGAGGTGGAGGCGATCCTGTCCCACAAGCCGGACCTGGTCATCGGCCTGGAGGACACCCACGGCAAGCTCGCGCCCGCGCTGGAGGGCGCCACCACCTTCTGGCCGGTGCAGCCCAGGTCCTGGGAGGACAGCGTCGCCTATCTGCGCGACCTGGCGGCCCTCACCGGCCGCGGCGAGCAGGCGGTCGCGGCGGAGAAGCGGTTCCGGGAGAAGCTGGCCGCGGCGGCGGCGAAGCCGAGCGGGGACACCGCGCTGATCATCTTCGGCAGCGACGAGAACTTCGGCGTGGCCACCCCCGGCCGGGACGTCGCCGCGGGGCTGTTCCCCGAGATCGCCGACTACCCGTGGAAGGACCGGGGCGTGGAGGGCACCTACAGCCTGGAGGAGATCCTCGCCAAGGACGTGGACGTGCTGTTCGTGGAGACCATCGCGTTCGGCGCGCCGGACGGGAAGCTGTCCGAGAAGATGGCGGACAACCCGCTGTGGTCGCAGATCCCGGCCGTGAAGAACGACAAGGTGATCGAGGTCGACCCCGAGGTGTGGGCCAAGGGCCGCGGCACCCGCTCCCTCGGCATCGTCCTCGACGAGGCCGCGGCAGCCCTGCGGTGAGGCGGCTCGTCGCGCTCGCCGCCGTCCTGCTGGCCGCGGCCGCGCTCAGCGCGCTCTGCCTCGGCACGCCGAACATCCCGCCGTCCCGCCTGCCCGCCGCCCTGTTCGGCGGCGACGGGACGGGCACGGCCGTGCTGGAGCGGGTGGTGGTGCGGGAGCTGCGGCTGCCGCGGCTGCTGCTCGCCCTCGTCGCCGGGGCCTGCCTCGGCGCGGCCGGCCTGGTGCTCCAGGAGGCGCTGCGCAACCCGCTGGCCGTCCCCGAGATGCTGGGCGTCTCCTCGGGCGCCGCGCTCGGCGTGGCCGCCCCGCTGGTGCTCGCCCTCGCCCTGCCCGCGTGGGCGCACCCGCTGCTCGCGCTCGCGGGCGCCGCCCTGGGCGGGCTGCTCACGCTGGCCGCCGCCGGGTTCGGGCGCAGCCCGGCCGCCGTGCTGCTGACCGGCGCGGCCGTGGCCGCCGCGCTCCAGGCCGGGCTGCTGGTGCTGATGGTGATGGCCGACCAGCTCGACCTCCAGCTCATCTACCGCTACCTGCTGGGCAGCTTCTCCGGGCGCACCTGGCAGTCGTGGGAGGGCATGTGGCCGTGGCTGGTGGCGGCGGCGCCGCTGCTGGTGCTGTGCGCGCCGGTCCTGGCGGTGCTGCGGCTCGGCGACGAGGACGCGGGCGCGCTCGGGGTGCGGGTGCGCCGGGCCCGGCTGGCCGCGCTCGCGGTGGCCGTGCTGCTGATCGCCCCCGTGGTCGCGGTGTGCGGCCCGGTGGCCTGGGTGGGGTTCCTCGCCCCGCACCTGGCGCGGCGCACCCTGCCGCGCGCCGGCGTGGTGGCGTGGCTGCCGTGGACGGTGGTGTGGGGCGCGCTGGTCACCGTGTGGGCCGACCAGGCGGCGCGGCTCGCGCTGCGGCCGGTGGAGACGCCGGTGGGCGCCTGGACCGCGCTGGTGGGAGTGCCCGCGGGGGTGGCGCTGCTGCGGGCGGGCCGCGGCGGTTCGGCCGGGCGGCGGGCGCCGGTCCCCGCGCCGGAGCGGGAGGTGGCCCGATGAGCCTCGCGCAGCGGTCCGCGCCGCCGTCCGCCGTCGCCGCGGCGCCGCGGCGCGGCCGGCGCCCAGGGCCCGGCGCCCTGCTCTGGCTGCTCGCGCTGGCCGTGCTGGTCGCGGCCGTCGCCGACCTGCTGGCCGGGCGCGCCCTGGCGCCCGGCGAGGTGTGGCGGGCGCTGACCGGGGGGCCGGTGGACGACACCGCCCACCACCTGGTGTGGCGGGTCCGCCTGCCCAGGACCCTGGTGGCCCTGGTGGCCGGCGCCTGCCTGGGCCTGGCGGGCCTGGTGCTCCAGGCGGCGCTGCGCAACCCGCTGGCCGGCCCCGAGGTCACCGGCGTCACCCCGGGCGCGGTGCTCGGGGCGGTGGCCGCCACCGGGGCGGGCCTGGCCGACTGGGCGTCACCGCTCGCCGTGGTGGTGGCGGCGCTCACCGGGGGGTGCGCCGGGGCGGGCCTGCTGTGGCTGCTGACCGGGCGGGAGCGCTCCGACCCGGAGTCGGTGGCGGTGCACGGGGTGCTGGTGTCCGCGGTGCTGGGCGGGCTCACCGCCGTGGTGCTGCTCGTCGCCCCGGGCGAGATCGGCAGCGTGGTGCAGTGGATGGTCGGCACCACGGAGGCGCGGACCTGGGAGCACTGGGCGCTGCTGTGGCCGTGGGCCCTGGTGTGGGGCGCGGCCGCGTGCGCGGCGGCCGGGCCGCTGATGCTGCTGCGGTGCGGCGACCAGGTGGCCGAGGCCGCGGGCCTGGCTCCGTCCAAGGCCCGCGGGGTCGCGCTGGCCTGCGCGGTGGCGCTGACGGCGGGCGCGGTCGCGGCCGTGGGGGCGCTGGGCTTCGTGGGCCTGGTGGTGCCGCACGCCGCGCTGGCCCTGCTCGGCGCCGACCTGCGGGTGACGCTGCCCGGGGCGGCCCTCGCCGGGGCCGCGGCCGTGTGCGGGGCGGACGCGGTCGCGCAGTTCGCCTCCCGCGCCGCCACCGCCTGGGGCGCCGAGAGCCTGAGCGTCCCCGTCGGCGCGGTCACCACGCTGGGGGGCGCCGCCGTGCTGCTGGCCGTGGCCCGCCGCCACGGCACCGAGCCGTGACCGCCCTGTCCCCGTCGATACATCGATACGTCCTTGAGGAAACGCCGTGCCGGAACCCAGCGCCTCACCACCCGTCAGCCCCGGGCCCGCCGCCCCCGAGTCCACCGCCCCCGAGTCCACCGGCCCCGAGTCCACCGGCCCCGAGTCCACCGCCGTCCCGCCGCCGCGCGCGGAACCGGCCGCGGCCGGTCCACCCGCCCCAGCGGGGGACGCCCCGGCCGCCCTGGAGCTGGACCGGGTGGCGTTCGGCTATCCGGGGCGGCTGGTGCTGGACGAGGTGTCGCTGCGGGTACGGCCCGGCGAGCTGCTGGCCCTGGTCGGGCTGAACGGCTGCGGCAAGAGCACGCTGCTGCGCCTGGCGGCGGGGGTGCTGCGGCCGGCGTCCGGGCGGGTGCGGGTGGACGGCGCCGACATGGCGGGCCTGTCCCGCAGGGCGGCGGCCAGGAAGGTGGCGCTGCTGCACCAGTCGGCGCCGCCCGTGCCCGGCCTGACCGTGCGCCAACTGGTGCGGCAGGGCCGCTACGCCGCCAGGGGCCCGCTGGGCATGCTGCGCGACGGCGACGACGCGGTCAGCCGCCGGGCGATGGAGGACGTGGGGGTGGCCGGGTGGGCGGACCGGCCCGTGGACGCGCTGTCCGGCGGCGAGCGGCAGCGGGTGCGGCTGGCGCTGGCGCTGGCGCAGGACACGCCGGTGCTGCTGCTGGACGAGCCGACGACGTACCTGGACCTGCGGCACCAACTGGAGGTGCTGCGCCTGGTGGCGCGGTTGCGCGCGGAGCGGGACCTGACGGTGCTGATGGTCCTGCACGACCTGGGTCTGGCGGCCAGGTTCGCCGAGCGGCTGGTGGCGCTGCGGGACGGCCGGGTGGCCGCGGACGGGCCGCCCGGGGAGGTCGTGACGCCGGGGCTGCTGCGCGAGGTGTTCGGGATCGAGGGGCGGGTGGGCCGCGATCCGGAGGGCGGATGGCCGGTTTGTTATCCCGATCATCCGATCCCCTTGTCAAACGATAATCATTTTCATTAGCCTTCTCCCGGGCGTTCGGAACGGCGCCCGTCATCGAGTGAAACGGAGGCTCCCATGGAGCAGCAGCAGCCCGTCTTCAGCCCCATCGCCGAGCAGGGCCAGCTCGCCCACCTGTCCGCCACCCACTCCAACGCCCTGGTCGAGAACCCGTTCGACGACGACCAGGAGTAATCCGCTCCGCAGGGCCCGTCCGGAGAGCCGCTCCGGGCGGGCCCGCCGCGTCCCGCCCCGGCTCCGGGGGTGCCGGGGCGGGACGCCCGCCGAAGACCCCCGAGCCGCCGCACACCTGGAGGGAACGTTGACCCGGCCCCAGCTCGCGCCCGGCGTCGCGATCGTCGCCGCCCCCGGCGCGCACCCGGCGGTGCGCACCCCCGACGGCGAGTTCCTGCGGATCAACGCCTCCCCGGAGGGGCTGGCCCGGCTGCTGCGGCGGCTGGACGGCGCCCCGGACACCGCCGACGCCGCGCGGGCCGCGGGCGCCACGGACACCATGGACGCCGTCGCCGCCGACGCCGCCGACGAAGAGGCGGACCGCCTGCTCGCGGCGTTCCGGGACGCCGGCTACCTGAGCGCCCCCGCGCCGTGGCCGCCCGCCCGCGCCGAGGTGCTGGTCCTGGGCGACCCCCGGCTGACCGAGCCGCTCACCCGGCACCTGGCCGCCGCCGGCGCCCGCCCGCGGGCCACGGCGCCCGAAGAGGTCGCCGCGCTCGCCGAGGGGGCCGCCGCTCCCCCGGCCGCCGTGGCCTGGTGCCTGGACCGCCCGGTGCCGCCCGGCCTGTGGGACGCCGCCGACCGGCTCCCGTCCCGCGGCATCGCCTGGGCGCGCTGCCACCGGGAGGGCCCGCAGGCGTGGATCGAGCCGGTCGCCGCGCGGGAGGGCGACGTCCTGGCCGCCCATGTGCGCGCCCGCCGCCTCGCCGCCACCCCGGCCCACCGGGAACTGGCCGCCTACTGGGAGGGGCCCGCCGCGTCCGGACCGCACCCGCAGCCCTTCCCTGCGGGCGCCGCCGTGGTGGCCGCGCTGCTCGCCGCGGGCCTCGCCGCCTGGGCGCAGGACCGGCCCGCCGCCCCCGTACCCGGCGGCGCGGACCCGCTGCCCGCCGCGCGGAAGCTGCGCCGGGTGGACCTGCGCGACCTCACCGTCACCGAGCACCCGGTGCTGCCCGTCCCCGCCGTCGCCCCGCTGCCCTCCCCCGCGCCGTGACCCCCGCCGCCGACACGCCGACCACCGCCCCGGCCACCGGGACCCCGGCCACCGGGGCACCCGCCGTCCGCACCGGCGCCGTGCCCGCCCCGGACGGGGCCGCGCTGGCCACCGACTGGTGCCTGCCCGAGGGCGCGGGCCCGTTCCCCACCGTGCTGCTGCGCACCCCGTACGACCGGCGGTCGCACCACGCCGAGCTGCGCGGCTGGGCCCGCCGGGGGTTCGCCGCCGTCGTCCAGGACGTGCGGGGCCGCCACGGGTCGGGCGGGGGGCGGGCGTGGTCGCCCTACCGCCGGGAGGCCGACGACGGCGCCGCCGCCGTGCGCTGGTGCCGGGAGCGGCCGTGGAGCGACGGCGCCGTGGTGGCCTGCGGCGCCTCGTACGCCGCCCACTGCGCGCTGGTCCTGGCCCTGCACCCCGACCCGGCGGCCAGGGCGGACGCGGTGATCGCGGCCGTGCCCGCGCTCGGGCTCGCCGAGACCGCGCGGGAGGACAGCGGCGTGGAGCGGCTGTACGGCCGCGCCGGGTGGTGGGCCGCCCACGGGGACCGCGCCGACAGCGACCCGGACTTCCTGGAGCGGGCGCTGCGGGCCGACCCGGGACTGCTCGCCCACCTGCCCGTCACCGACCTGCCGCGCCGCCTGGGCCGGGCGCTGCCGTCCTGGACCCGGCTGTGGGACGCGGCGCCAGCCGACGTCGCGGGCGCCGCCCGGGACGGCGCGGTGCCCCTGCTGGCCGTCGGCGGCACCCACGACGTGTTCGCCTCCGCCACCGTGGCGCTGTGGCGGGCCTGGGGCGGGCGCGGCGGCGGCCCGGCCCGGCTGCTGCTCGGCCCGTGGGGGCACGGCCTGACCGCGCAGCCCGGGCCCGACGCGCACGGCGGCCACCGGGTGCGGCTCGGCGTGCTGTACGCCTCCTTCGCCCGCGCCGCCCTCGCCGGGGCGCTGCGCGGGCGCGGCGGCGCGGCGGCGCTCGGCGGCACCGGAAGCTGGCTGCCCGCGGCGGCGCTGGACTCCGGGGTGCGCGAGGTGCCGCTGGAGGGCGGCCCGTGGTCGATGCGGGTGGCGCGCGGCGCCGCGTTCACCGCCGACCCGGCGCGCCCGGTGCGCTCGGACCGGCTGGACGTCCCCGCGGACGGGGAGCCCGACCGGTGCCTGGCCGTCGGCGCGCCGCTGCCCGCCGACTGCGACCTGGCCGGGCACGTGGAGGCGCGCCTGGCCGCGACCTGGGACACGCCGTCGGCCGACTGGGCGGTGCGGCTCGTCGCCCTCACCCCGCGCGGCACCGCGGAGCCGCTGGGCACGGGCATCGCCCGCGTCGCCGGACCGGCCGCCGGGCCGCGCGAGGTCCGGGTGCGGCTGGGCCCGCTGGTGCGGCGCCTGCCCGCGGGCACCCGGCTGCGGGTGGAGGTCGCCGGGCACCACTTCCCCGCGCACGCCCGCAACCCGCACACCGGCGAGGACCCCGTCCGCGCCACGGCCGCGCGCCCGTCCCGGCGCACCGTCGCCGCCCGGCACAGCCGCCTGCTGCTGCCCGTGCCCGGCCCGGCCGCCGCCCGCACCGTCCGCCCCGAGGAGGAGACACTCCGGTGACCGCACTCGCCCCCGCCGCGACCGCGACCGCCCCGCCGCTGCCCCTGCGCGCGCTGGTCGACCCGGTGTGCGGCCTGGTCCGCTCCGTCGCCCCCGTCGAGCACCCGGAGGGCACCCCGGCCCGCTACGTCGCCATGACCGCCGACGTCGCCGACGCGCGCCGCCTCGGGGCCTGGCCCGCCGACCGGGTCGCCCTGGGCACCACCTTCGGCGACCCGGACGGGGCGTGGACCGCCGCCGTCGCCGAGGCCGTGGAGCGCTACTGCGGCAACCGGCTGCCCCCGCCCGGCACCCCCGGCGCCCCGCTGCGCACCACCGCGGACCGCCTGGCCGCCGAGGGCCGCGGCCTGCTCACCCCCGGCGAGCTGCCCGCCTACGCCGACTGGCAGTACGACCGGCCCCGCTTCCCGTACCGCAGGCTCACCGGCGGCACCGAGGCGCTGTGGACCCGCGGCACCGAGCAACTGCCGAACGGGGAGCGGCGCGAGTGCTGGGCGCCCGTGGCGCTGACCCACCTCAACTGGCGGCAGGGGGAGCTGAAGGCGCTGCCGCGCACCCACCACCTGAACTACGCCGGGATCGCCACCGGCCAGGGCTTCGCCGACGCCGTGGAGCGGGCGCTGCTCGAGGTGGTGGAGCGGGACGCGCTGGAGCTGTGGTGGCACCTGGGCGGGCCCGCCGTCGGCATCGACCCGGCGAGCGTGCCGGGGCTCGCCGCGGACCTGGCCGGGTCGCCGCTGAAGGTGTGGGTGGTCCGGATGCCGAGCGAGTTCGCGCCCGCCATGGCGGCACTGGTGCACGACGAGTCGCGGGACCTGTACGCGGCCGGGTTCGCCTGCCGTCACGACCCGGCCGAGGCCGCCCGCAAGGCCGTGCTGGAGGCCGTGCACACGTGGGTGTTCACCCAGGGGCTCACCGAGCCCGGCGGCTGGGTGTTCCGGGCGATCGAGGCCGGGATGCTGGCGCGCGGCCTGTACCTGGACCACCGCGCCGACCGGCGGTACCTGGACGACGCCGGGGAGGACTTCGCGCGGGTGCGCGACCTCGGCGCCCATGTGCAGGTGTGGCTGGACCCGCGGCTCGCCCCGCTGGCGCGGCGCTTCACCCACCCGGAGCGGACCGTGCCGGTGGACGTGGTGCCCGCGGGCTCGCCGCGGCGCCTGCGCGAGAAGCTGGCCGCGGGCGGGCACCGCGTCGCCGTCTTCGACCTGACCACGCCGGACGTGGCGGAGACCGCGCTGCGGGTGGCGCGGGTGCTGGTGACCGGCCTGGTGCCCAACGCGCCCGCGGCGTTCGGCTACTACGGCTGCCCGAGGTTCGGCCGGGCGGCCGTGGACCGCGGCTGGCGCACCACTCCTCCGACGGCGCCGGGCGACTTCACGCTCGCTCCCGCGCCGCACATGTGAGGGGGTGGGCCATGAGCGGCTGGAGTGTGCGGGACGCCCGCGGCGCGCGGGTGCGGCCGGCGGGTGCGGGTGCCGGGAGCGCCGCGGACGGGACGGGTCCGGGCGCGGCGGGGCGGGCTCCCGGCGCGGGCGGGCCGGGGGCCGTCCCGCGCCCGCGGGGGCGGGGTCCGGACGCCCGCCTCGTCGCGGAAGCGCTCGCCGAGGCGCGCTCCGGCCTGCCCGTGGGCCCCGACACCCCGCCGGGGCCCGTCCGCGCGCGGTGGCCCGGGGACGGCGTGGTGCCGCCCGAGGCGCGCGCGGGGCAGCTCGACCTGGCCGGGGTGCTGCGCCTCTCCGTCCGGGCGGGGGTGCCCGGCGCGGACGGCGGACCGCGGACCCGTCCCGCGGCCTCGGCCGGGGCGCGGTACCCGGTGCGCGTCCACCTGCTGGCGGGCCCCGGCTGCCCGGTGCCGCCGGGCCGCTACGCCTACGACCCGCTGGACCACCGCCTGCACCCCCGCGGCCCGGCCCCGCCCGGCGCCGCGCCCGGAGCCGTGGCCGTGCTCACTGTGGCCGCCCGGCGCACCGTCTCCCACTACGGGCACCGGGCCTGGCCGCTGCTGCTCCTCGACGCCGGGCACACCGCGGCGGCGCTGGCCCTGGCCGCCCTGGCCCGCGGTCACGCCGCCGCCGTCACCTGGGACGCGGGCGCGGACGCGCTGGCCGCGGCGGCGGGGCTGCCCGCGCCCCGGCACTGGTCCGCCCTCTGGCCGGGCACCTCGGTCGAGCACCCGCTGGCCGCCGTCCACCTCCGGCCGCGGGAGGGGGCGCAGGACAACTGCCCGCTCGCGCCGTGGACGGCGCTGCCGCCGGGCGGGCCGCCGCTGCCCGCCGCCGCCGTGCCGCCCGATCCGCGCACGGACCGCGCCGAGGCCGTGCTGCGGGCGCTCACCGGGGACGGGAACGGCCCCGCCCCGCGCTCGCGGCCCGCCGCGGTGCCGCCCGCCGTGCCGTTCGC
>NZ_BAAGTD010000033.1:0-101661 GCF_054782095.1 Streptomyces capparidis
CGCCGCACTCCGCGGCGAGCCCGGCCGCGAGCCGCAGCACGGCTTGGGCGCGCGCGGGGTGCCCGGCCGCGCGGTGCTCCCGGCCCAGGTCGCCCAGCGCCCGGGCGAGGTGGAGCTTGTCCCCGCAGGCCCGCAGGCTGTCCACGGCCTGTGTGAGCAGGCCGACGCGGTCGGCCGGGGCGGCGGTGGCGGCGAGCACCCGCAGCGTCATGCCGCGGGTGCGCGGACGGTCGTCCCGGACCAGCATCGCCTGCCGGTGGGCCAGCGCGGCGGCCTTCTCGGTGTGACCGAGGGCCAGGTGCGCGTACGCGGCCCCGATGCGCCAGGGCACCACGGACGGCGGGTCGAACCCCCACGCCGTCATCGTCGTGCCGCAGGAGGTGAAGTCGTTCAGCGCGGCGTGCGGCTGCCCCGTCTCCGCGTGGTGCCGGCCCCTGGCGTAGAGGTAGAACATGCCGAACCGGCTCTGGAAGACGGCCTGCGGCAGTGGCACCTTCAGGTGGGCAGCGGCCGCGGTGTGGTCACCGGTCTCCGTGGCCGCGTGCACCAGCACCGACAGCGGGGCGGCCGCCACCGTCCCCCACCCCTCCAGGGGCACCCGGGCCAGAGCGGTCCGCGCCAGCGCCGCGGCCCGGTCCAGGTCGCCCTGCCGCAGGGAGATCTCCGCCCGCAGGGCGGCGAAGTGGCCCTCCCACATCGGCACCTTCTGGGCCCGGGCCTGCTCCAGCCAGTGGTCGCACCACCTGCCCGCGTCGTCCAGCCGGTCGGCGTACAGCAGGGCGGCCACGCCGGCGCGGAGCGGCACGTAGCTGCGCTGGTCCAGGCGCATGCTCCACATCGCGGCGTCGGCGTCGGCGACCGCGGTGCCGTCCGGGCCCTCACCGAGCACCTGGACCAGCGCGGCGGTGACCCGCACGCGCGGGTCGCCACCGGGCGCCCGCGGCGTCCGCCGGTCCTGCCCGGCGCGCAGCTTCTCGTGGGCGCGGAGCGCGGGGAAGGTGACGAACATCAGCTCCCTGGACAGGTACTCGTCCATCGCGGCCGCCGTGTCGTCGCCGGTGTCCTGCCCGGCCAGCGCCAGGGCGTCCACCGCCTCCTCCGACTGGCCGAACCACAGCAGATACCTGGCGATCATGAGTGCGTGCCTCGCCGGGAGCCGCCCGTCCCTGAGCATGTGGGCCAGGTCCGCGGTGTGGTGCCGGCACAGGGCGGGGTTGAGCAGCCACGCGGTCCTGGCGAGGTCCAGCTTCAGCTCGGCCCTGACCGGTTCGTCCGCGCAGACGCGCAGCGCCAGCTCCAGGCAGCCGTGGGCGTCGGCGAGCCGGTGGTCCGCCGCCAGTTGCTCCGCGGCCGAGCGGAGCACGCCGACGGCCCAGGGGGCGGAGCCCCGGTCGGCGGCGACCAGGTGCCTGGCCACGGCGATCGGGGGCGCCCCGTTCGCGTACAGGATCCCGGCCACCTCCGCGTGCAGTTGCTGGGCCCGCCGCGGCGGGATGGTCCGCAGCACGGCCTCGCGGACCGCGGCGTGCCGCAGGCGCCTGCCGTCCAGGAAGCCGTGGGCGGTCAGCCCCCGCATGTAGTAGTCCACGATGTGCGTCTGCTCGCCGAGGAGCCGGGCGACCGTCTCCGGGTGCAGGTCGTCCTCGTCGAGCAGGGCCAGCGCCTGGGCGGTGTGCAGCAGCCCCGGGTCGTAGCGCTCCATGATGCTGAGCGCGACGTCGACGAACGCGCTGCCCAGGACCACGTCGGTGACGGGTTCCGCGCTGCTGCGCACGTCCTCCAGCAGCGCCCGGACGAGCAGGGGGACGCCGAGGCTGACGGCGTGGAACTGCCCCGCGAGCCGCCTGGCCGTCATCCGGTCCAGGTGCTCGCCGAGCATCGCCTCCACACCGTCCCGGCTCAGGGCCGGCAGTTGGATCCGGCGGTAGTCCGGCTGGCGGAGCAGTTCGGCGCGCAGCGGCGAGTGCGCGGGCAGCAGGTCGCACTGGGACATCACCAGGGCGACCCGGGAGCCGGGCACGGCCCTGAGAAACAGCAGCAGCCACTGCCACGACGGCGGGTCCAGATAGTGGACGTTGTCGATGCAGATCAGCGTGGGCCGCTCCGCGGCGGCCGCCAGGATCGCGGTGGTCACCCGGTGCAGGTGGTCGGCCGTCTCCGGGTCCGGCTCGTCGCGCTGCCGGTGACGGCCGGGGGCGGCGGGCGGCTCGGCACCGCCGAGGGAGCGGAGCAGCTCGGCGACGTCCTCCTCGGGGAGCACCGGCGCGCCGGGGCCGCGCAGCAGGTGGCCGAGCGCGTGGCCGGGCAGGGACCGGTCCTCCCAGGCGATGGCCGCGGTGAGCACCCGGAAGCCCGCCTCCGCCGCCCGCTCGGCGACTGCGCCGAGCACCGCGGTTCTGCCGCACCCGCCGCTCGCCGTCACGAGCGCGCAGCCGCCTCTGCCCCGCGCCGCCCGGTCGAGCAGGTCGTACAGTTCCCCCAGTTGCTGGTCACGTTCGGCGAGGCGCATTGCCTGTCCTCTCCTACCTCGGCTGGCCATCAGAGGCGGTACCGCGCGGCGTCGGCGGTGCGCCCGGGGCGCGCGCCGTGTCCTCCCGTCGGCTCGGCCGGCTCCCGCACACGGGGGCGCACCGAGCGGCAGCATGCGTCGCCTCCCTGGGCGGATCGGTTCGTCGACGGGGACACGCGCGGCCCCGGGCCGGTCACCGGGACCGGTCGCCCGTACCGGTCGCGGGCAGATCGTGCGAGCCGCCCGCGACGGCCGGACGGCCGGCGGTGCGCCGCGCCCCTGACCGTTACGGAAATGCGGTGGACGATGACCATAAGCATCTCCATGGCCATAAAGACTCGATCACCGATCGCTTCCGAGTGGAGGTTTCACCAGCTCAACCCGGTCATCGCGGGCACGCGGGGCGGGGGCGGCCACCGTTCGCGAACCGGGACCGGGGTTGGTGTGGGGCGGCACGTGGACGGGCGGCATCGGGCACGGCCGGGCGCGCCCGGAGGGCCGCGCGGGCCCCGGACCGGGCCCGAGCCGGCCGGGCGGCCGGTCCCGGCTCGCCCTCGATGGACCGGCCTTCTGACGCAGCGACACCTGCCTGCACTCGACGCGTGCCTGCACTCGGCGCCGGCCTGCACTCGGCGCCGCAGGCCGGCGGCCTCACGGGCCCGAGCGTGGCGAAGGCCCCCGCACGGGGGCCTTCGCGGTGCACGGAATGGCCGGGCACCACGGGGTGCGGTGGGTGCGCGGGGCACCCACCGCACCGCGTCGGCGCGGGGCCGTCACATCGGGCGCCCGCCCCGGCCGGGGTCAGCCGGTGAGGGTCGGGGTCTGCCAGTTCCGCCACTCGGACAGGTTGCCGGACTTCCTGCTCGAGATCCGGAACACCCCGGGGTCGCTGCCCGTCCTCAGCAGGAACTTCTTGATGTTCTGCTGCAAGGGCGTCCGCCATTCACCCCTGACGGCGCAGTGGCCACCGTCCTGGATGTCGGACCAGTACGTGATGTTGCTCCCCGCGCCGAGCGCCTTGTAGACCTCGGCTCCGCCCAGGGCCGCCACGCTTCCCGACCTGGCGCCCAGCCAGTCGATGTGGGGGTTCTCCATGATGAACAGCCCGCGCGGCGCGACCATGCCCACGATGTGGTGGGTGTCCACCGGAAGATTGGCCGGATTGCCGGTGAAGGAGCCGAACGCGTCACCCAGCCAGGGCTGCTCCGAATAGCCGCTGCTCAGCGGCTGAGCGCCGCTTTCCCCGGGAATTCCGCGGAATACCGGGGCACCGGCGGTGCCCGACTCGATGGGCATGGTGAGATCGATGCGCTGGTCGAAAGCGCCGATCACGAATGCGCCTTTCCCGTACCGCGAGCATCCCGTGACGCCCATCGCGTCGGCTTTCAGGATTCCGCCGCCCGACTGCTCGATGACGTCGATGACACGGCTCGCCCCCCAGGCCCACGCCATGAGCAGCCCTGTGCTGCTGGACGAGCCGTGGATGCTGTAGAACGCGCCCTGCTTGTTGTTCCGCGGGGTCCCCTCCCTGCCGACGGCGAGGGGGTCGTAGTGGATGACGGCGGCGCCGGACGCCTTGATGGTGGCCGTGTCCGCGCCGAATCCGCCCACGACGAGGACGGCCGGGAAGGGCCCGGAGCCGCTGGGCAGCTCGACCCTCGCGGAGAAGCTCGCGCTCCTGCCCTGGTCGCTCACGTTCACGGTGATGTTGGTGTTCGACACCGTGCCCGTGACACTCGCGGGCTTCCGGTGCTTCTCGCCGTAGACGTACCTCTCCGCGAGCTTCTTGATCTCCGCCCGTCGGCAGCGCCAGTCGGACTTGGCGGTGATGCGCCTGCCGTCCATCTTCGTGAACGGGTCGGGCAGCCTCGGGTTGGCGGTCGGCGCTCCCGGTTCGGGCACGACGCAGTCGACGCCGTCGTCCTCGACGCGGGGGGCGGCCTGCGCGGCGGGCGCGGTGCTGTCGGCGGCTCCGGTCCGCGCGCCGGGGGCCGCGGACGCCTGCGCGCCGAGGGTGGTGGCCGTCAGTCCGGCGACAGCCGCGAGGACGACCGCCCACACTCGTGGCCGATGTCGATGGATGCGCATGGTTGGGGGACCTCCGATGGGAAGGCGCGCGGTCGGCGGCGACGGCCGCCTGCCGGACGGCATGGGGTCGCGGACCTGCCGCTGCGCGCCGGAATGGTGGGAAGTGCGCCGGACCGCGTGGTGATCGAAGGCCGCTCCCGGGGCTCAACCACGGACCGGGGGCCGTTCACGGATGTGGGAGCGCTCCCACAGTATGAAGGGGCCCGGTGGGCGGCAACACCCGGAACCGAGGGCTCCGAGGTTGGCCGCTTTTCTCCCCTGTCCACCCGGCGATCACGGCCCTCTCGGGCGGGGGCCCGTGGCGCGCTTCCGGCCGCCGGGGGCTCGCCCGCCGCACCGGGGGCGGACCCTCCGCCTTCCGACACGCCGCGCCGGGCGCCGACCCCACGCGGCGGACCGCACGCCGGACGACAGACGGCAGACGGCAGACGGCAGACGGCAGACGACACCTATCCATCAACGTGATTTGCCTACAAGCTATAGGTAGATGCATACTCGATTTAGGCAACAGAGAGAGGGCAGCCATGGCACGCGCAGGGCTCACCGCCGAACGCCTGGCCAGGGCGGGCGCGGAGCTGGCCGACGAGGTCGGCTTCGAGCAGGTGACCGTCTCCGCGCTCGCCAGGCGGTTCGGCGTGCAGGCCGCGAGCCTGTACTCACACGTCAAGAGCTCCCAGGACCTCAAGACCAGGATCGCCCTGCTCGCCCTCGAAGAGCTCGCCGACCGGGGCGACGCCGCGCTGGCCGGGCGGGCCGGCAAGGACGCCCTGGTCGCACTGGGGGACGTCTACCGCGACTACGCCCGGGAGCACCCCGGCCGCTACGCCGCGGCCCGGCTGAGGCTCGACCCGGAGACGGCCGCGGCCAGCGCCGGTGTCCGGCACTCCCGGATGACGCGGGCGATCCTGCGCGGCTACGACCTGGCGGAGCCGGACCAGACCCACGCGGTGCGGCTGCTGGGCAGCGTCTTCCACGGCTACGTCAGCCTGGAGCTGAGCGGCGGATTCAGCCACAGCGCCCCCGACTCGCAGGAGAGCTGGTCACGCGTCCTGGACGCCCTCGACGCCCTGCTGCGGAACTGGCCCGCGGCCTGACCCGGGCGCCCGCGGCAGCCGGAGCCCTCTCTCTATCCCCCCGCACGCACGCACGCGTCCGCGAAGCCGGACGGCGCCGGACCGCGCCGCACCCTCCGACACATCCATTCAACAGGTGAAGGCCATGCACCCCACGCACCACTGGATCACCACGCCCGTCACCGCCGACCTCCTGCGCGGCGCCCTCGACGTGGAGCGCACCGAGCGCGGCGTGCTGCCGCACCGGCTGCCCGCCTGGGCCCGCGCCCAGTGCGCCGACGGGCAGTTGGCCATGGCCGAGTCCCAGCCGTCGGGGGTGCGGCTGGCGTTCCGCACCCGGGCCACCGCCGTCGAACTGGACGCGCTGCCCACCAAGCGGGTCTACGTCGGCGTCCCGCCCCGCCCGGACGGCGTGTACGAGCTGCTGGTGGACGGCCGCCCGGCCGGCCGGGCCGCTGTGGCGGGCGGCAGCACCCTGACGATCGACCTGACCGCCGGGACCTTCGAGCACCGGCCCGGGCCGGTCGGTACCCTCCGCTTCTCCGGCCTGCCCGACGCCGCCAAGGACGTCGAGATCTGGCTGCCGCACAACGAGACCACCGAACTCGTCGCCCTGCGCACCGACGCCCCGGTCGAGCCCGTCCCGGACCGGGGCCGCAGGGTGTGGCTGCACCACGGCAGCTCGATCAGCCAGGGCTCCGACGCCGCGAGCCCCACCACGACCTGGCCCGCGCTCGCCGCCCGCCTCGGCGGCGTGGACCTGGTCAACCTGGGCCTGGGCGGCGGCGCCCTGCTCGACCCGTTCACCGCCCGCGTCCTGCGGGACACCCCCGCCGACCTGATCAGCGTCAAGATCGGCATCAACCTGGTCAACAGCGACCTGATGCGGCTGCGCGCCTTCACCCCGGCGGTGCACGGCTTCCTGGACACCATCCGCGAGGGCCGGCCCACCACGCCGCTGCTGGTGGTCTCGCCCATCCTCTGCCCCATCCACGAGGACACACCCGGCCCCGGCGCCCTGGACCTCGCCGCCCTCGGCGCAGGGGTGGTCCGCTTCCGGGCCACGGGCGACCCGGCGGAGCGCGCGAGCGGGAAGCTGACCCTGGGCGTGATCCGGGAGGAGCTGGCGCGGATCGTGGCGCAGCGGGCGGCGCGGGACCCGAACCTGCACTACCTCGACGGCCGCGAGCTCTACGGTGAGGCGGACTTCGCCGAGCTGCCGCTGCCCGACGGGCTGCACCCGGACGACGCCGCCCACCGCCGCATGGGCGAGCGCTTCGCCGAGCTGGCCCTCACCCGCTGGATGGCGGGATGAGGGCCGCTCGGCGGCGCGGGGGCGTCACCGGCCCGTGGGCGGCCCGAGCTGGTGGAAGGCGTCCAGGACGAGGGTGCCGCTGACGACCTCGATGGTCACCGTGTGCCGCCCGTTCCGCAGCGAGGACAGGTGGTAGGGGACGGCGCGCTCCCCCGTCGCCACCACCTCCAGGCCCTCGGCGACCGGTTCCCCGTCGACGTGGACGTCGATGACGGCCTTGGTGCCGGCGCCGTCGACGGCGAACCCGGTGCCGCGGAACGGCACGGTGAGCCTGGCTCCGGCGGTGCCGGTGGAGCGGGTGCGGTACAGGAACGCGTGGCCCGCGTTGACGGCGTGCGCCCAGGAGCCCTGGGGACCGGAGAACCGCACCCGCGCGTCGCCGTTGTCGAGCCGTTCCGTGGCGTAGGGCGCGTACCCGGGGATCGCGGTGACCTCGAGGTTGTCGAAGCGGTTCTGGTGGAAGCCGCTGGAGATCACCACGCGGCCGGCCACGGTCCGGTCGGACCGGTCCACGTACTCGACGACCTTGACGCCGTCCAGGTAGCCGACGTAGTGGTCGCCGCGCAGGTCGAGCCGGATGGTGTGGGTGGCGTCCGGGTCGAAGTCCGGGACGGTGCCGCTGAGCAGGGTGCCGTTGGCCGGGTCGGGCCGGCCCGGGGTCTCGGCGGGGAACCGCCTGGTGTCGCCGCGCTTCTGGAGGCCCCAGGTGCCGTCGGGCTGCACCACGAAGCTGATGCCGTCGCGCACGTCTCCCCCGCTGCCGCGGGCGTTGCGGCCGCCGAGCGCCACATAGTTCTCGTAGTGGGCGTCGGGGTCGGAGTCGACCTTCTTCGCCGGGTCGTACGGGGTCCGGTCGAAGGAGAAGTCCAGGCTGGCCGAGTAGTTGGCCCAGTGGTCGTCGCCGAGCAGGGTGTGCGGGTACCCGTTGCCGCCGTACCGCCACAGGCCGGGCTTGACGGTGTAGTCGATGGCCTGTTCCAGGTAGTTGCCGCTGCTGGGGCCCTTGCCCTCGGTCCTGACCTCGAACGCCCCGCTCATGTCCGTGGTGTAGCGCGGAGTGCCACCGCGGCGGTCGAGGTAGTCCAGGCGCGGTCCGGCGGCGCGGCAGGCGTTGCGCCCCGGGTCGGTGCCGGGCGCGCAGCGCTCGTAGTCCCAGGCGGTGGTGGCCGGCCGGTACCCGGCGTACTCGAAGTCGTCCCGGTACAGCAGCCCGCCGGGCCGGCCGACGTCGAGCACGGTGCGCCGGTGCGGCTCGGAGGAGCCGGGCTCGTAGGAGCGCACGCCCTTGACCGTGGTCACGGTGGAGATGGAGTGCGGGGCGAGGGTGACGGTGAAGGTCCGCCCGCCGGCGGTGGCCTTGGCCGGGACCCGGCCGGTGTCGCGGAACCAGTTGGCGTCGTACGCCTCGCCGGCGTCGGGGCCGCGGGTCTCGAAGCGGGTCAGGGCCCTGTGCTGGGCCGCGCCCATGTTCTTGAGGGTCACGGTGACGGTGACCGGCTCGGCGGTGCTGTTGGTCAGGACGGTGGAGAAGTCCTTCTTCTCCGGGTCGGCGAGGGTGAGGCGGTTGACGCGGGTGTCCTGGATGCCGTCGCCCGCGGTCCAGCCGGTGCCGTAGGACGCCCCGCCGTCCACGTACCGCCACGCCCGCTCGTGGCCGGTCTCGGCGAACGCCGTGAAGTGCCGGACCATCTGCACCCCGCTGTCCAGCTCGTACCACCCCGACCACGGGTCGTGCGCCCCGACGAGCTGCTTGGCGCTGTAGGTCCCGTTCTGGTAGAAGGCGCTGATCGCGGGCTGGAACAGGTAGCGGGTCTGGCCGGAGTCGGAGGGGAAGGCGCCGTTGCCGCCGTCGCTCCGGCCGGCGTTGTGGTACCCGAAGATCACCCGGTTGGCGATGTCGAGGGAGCTCTCGCCGCCGGTCAGCCCGCCGTCGCCGGAGAGGGTGACGCGGTTGCGGGACATGGCCATGGGCGCGATGCCCTCGGAGTACCAGAACTCCTTGGCGTAGACGTTGTTGAGGATGCGGATGGCCCGGTCCGCCGCGGAGTGGTAGTGGATGGAGACGGCGTCCACGCTGGTCAGCAGCTCGGCCGGGTCGAGGGGGCGGCCGTCGATCCCGGTGGTGGGCTCCCTGGGGTCGCCGATCGTGTAGTGGTACGTCGTGGAGTCGCCCTCGGCCGGCGGGTGGACCACGCCGTCGGAGCGCGTCCAGCCGTCGTACTCGCGGCCGGGGAACACCACCCGGTAGACCTTGCCGGTGACCGCGCCGGCGCCGGTTCCGGTGGTGTGGTCGCCGACGTACTCCACGTCGTGGGCCACGTTGGTGTACAGGCCGTCCTCGGTGACCGGGTGCTCGGGGTCGGCGTCGTCGGCGTCGATGCGCACCGGCTCGTCCAGCCGGTCGATGCGGGCCACCTCGTCCGCGCTGAGCACCCGGACCAGGTCGCCCGCGAAGCCGCGGCCCTTGATCTCGTCCGCGCCCACGAACTTGATCGTCCTGGCGTAGTCGTAGCGCGGGCGGTTCTCCGGCCGGGAGTCCTCGGCCAGCCGCTGCTCGAAGTGGTCGAGGAACGGGAGCACGTCCGTGCGGTCGTAGTCCTCGTTCTTGCCGATGCCGACCCAGTCGACGCGCATCCCGTAGGTGTCGTGGACGGCGTCGATGGTCTTCTTGTACCAGGCGTACCTGGCCTCGAGCTTCGCCTTCAGGCCGCCCTTGGCGGCGTCGGCCACCCATCGGGGGTCGGCCCAGCGCAGCATGCTGACCTCGATGTCGGGGTTGATCGACTTGGCGTCGGCCGCGAAGTGCCAGCCGGCGCCCGCCAGGACGTCCGCCTGCTCGTCGGCGGCGCGCATGGAGGCCGGCTCGGTGCCGGAGGAGGTGTTGGTGTCCGAGCCGAGCTCGACCTTGACCTCGGTGAGTCCCATTCCGGTCTTCGGGTTGAACAGGGTGTTCAGCAGCTCCCAGTACCGGTCGGGGTGCTCCTCCTTGTAGTCCAGGAGGAGCCGCGAGGTGTTGTTGCACGAGACTGCGCCGAACCCCTTGAACACGTCGGCGGGGTTGGGGTTGACGGCGTCGCCGTCGATGGTGAACGCCTCCTCCACCGCCACCGTGCCGCCGGGCGCCGCGGCCGTACCCGCTGCGGCCGTACCCGCCTCGGCCGGGCCCACCTCGGCCGTCGCCCGCGGCGCGCCCAGCCCGCACAGTGCCAGCGCGCACACCGCAGAGGTCGCCAGGGCGGCCCGCCCGAGTCTGCTCACCATGGAAGCCCCGTTCCCGTAGTGCCGGAGAATGGCCCTCCCGCCGTGGGGGCGAAGGGCACGGTCACACTACGACCGGGTTCGACCGGCTGACAGCACCACCAACCTCGATCGATCAGAATCGATCAACAATGAACACGCGGTGCGGTCGGCGGCCCCGCGCCGCGGAGGAGCGGGGACCGTCCGTGCCCCGCACTACCCTGGCCCGCGGAACAGGACGGCGGGGAGGCGGCGGAAATGACGGAGCGGGACTTCCGGGTGGGCGACGTGCTGCGCGTGTCCTGCCCGTTCACCCCCGCCCGGGTGACGGGGGTCCGCCGGGGCGAGGTGGTCCTCCGCTGGCCGTGGTGGCGGCAGGACCCCGACTGCGCGTGGATCGAGTGGGACGGCGACGTGGTCCTCGAACACGGCCCCGACCGGCCCGGCCGGCCCGTGGAGCTGTTCCGCGCCGACCCGCCGCTGGAGCGGCTGCGGCCCGGTGACGCCTGCCGCGTCGGCGTGCCCCCGACCGTGGTGCACGTCACCGGCGTCGAGCACTTCGACCCGCCGCTCGAGACGGGGCGACTGCCCCGGCCCTGGGGCCTGATGACCGTGCTGACCGCGGGCCGCGAGCCGATCCCCGGGGCGGAGCAGTGGGAGTCCGGCGGGCCCGATTACGCCGTCCACCTCGGCGACGGCATCCCGTTCGCCTTCGAGCCGCTGCTGCGCCCGTACGCGTTCCTGGCGCCGGGCGACGAGGTGGCCGACGGGGACGGACGGGCCTGGCGCTTCGACGGGCCGTGGACCTGGCACCCGTACGACGGCCGCGGGCCGGGCGCGCCCGCGTGGCCGCTGACCCTGCTGACCCGCGGCGGGAGCCCGCTGACGGACCCGGCGGACACGGCGACGGTGGCGTCGGCGACCGCCGCGGGATCGCACGAGACCGAGGCGGAGCGGTGGCGGGCGCTCACCCGGGTGCGGCCCGCCGCGGCCGATCCGGGGCCCCAGCCGTGCGGCGGCGTCCCCCGATAGGGTCGGCGCATGCTTGTCTGGATCAACGGCCCGTTCGGCGCCGGCAAGACGCAGACCGCGTACGAGCTGAGGCGGCGGCTCCCCGGCAGCGTCGTCTGCGACCCGGAGGAGGTCGGTTTCGGCCTGCACCGCATGACGCCCCCGGCGCTGCGCGGGGACTTCCAGGACTTCCCGGCGTGGCGGCAGGGCGTGTACGAGGTGCTCGACATGGTCCTCGGCAGGCACCGCGGCACGGTGATCGCGCCGATGACCGTGGTGGAGCCCGCCAACTTCCGGGAGACCGTGGGCCGGCTGCGGGAGCGGGGCCACGACGTGCGGCACTTCGCGCTGCTCGCCGACCGGGAGACCGTGCTGCGCCGGCTGCGGGAGCGCGGCCTCGGCCACGTGGCGGGGTTCCTCGCCGGGAAGGACGCGCCGCTGCGCCGGGAGAGCTTCGCCGTGTCGCACCTCGACCGCTGCCTGGAGCGCCTGCGCGGGGAGGAGTTCGCCGAGCACGTGTGGACGGACCGGCTGACCGTGCCCCAGGTCGCCGAGCGGATCGCCGCGTCGGCGGGCCTGACCCTGACCCCGGACACGGACGGCGCACTGCGCGGACGCCTGCGGCGGGCGTGGACGGGGGTGCGGCACATCCGGTTGGTGTGAGCGGGGCGGGGTTCCCGGGGCAGGCCGGGTGGGACCGGGGACCGGCCGCCCGCCGGTCGGTCGGTCGGTCGGTGGCATTCCGTCAGGGTGGCCGGCGGGCAGGCACGGCGAACGCTCGGGAACGGCGCATTCACGCCACGGCGGGAGTATGCGGCGAACCACGCGGTTTCTCCCGGTTGAGCGCTCCCCCGCTGCTGGGAGCGCTCCCAAATCCGCCTCCGGAACCGCCCGGCGCGACCACCTCCCAACGCCACCCCGCCCCGCTCCCCCACCGCCTCCGGCCGCCGCGTACCGCATGGTTGACGCGCGTCACATATCCCGTGACCCTCGGGTACCACACGTCCCTTCCGGCATGGAGGTCACATGCTCAGACGCACCGCCCGACTGCTCGTGACACTTGTCATGATCGCGACTGGCGTATTCGCCGGGACCGTCGTGACGGCGGGAACCGCGTACGCGGACGGCTGCTACACATGGAGCCGCACCCTGTCGCAGGGCTCCTCCGGGGCCGACGTCACCCAGCTCCAGATACGGCTCGGCGGGTACCCGGGCTACGGTTCCGTGCTCGCCGTCGACGGGGAGTTCGGGCCGGCCACCGCGGCCGCCCTCAAGCGCTTCCAGTCGGCGTACGGCCTCGCCGCCGACGGTGTCGCCGGTCCCGCCACCTACAACAAGCTCTACGCCCTCCAGGACGACGACTGCACGCCGATCCACTTCTCCTACAGCGAGCTGAACGACTGCAACAGCACCTGGTCGGGCGGTGCGGTCAGCGCCTCGACCGCCAAGGCCAACGCCCTGCGCACCATGTGGAAGCTGGAGGCCCTGCGACACGCCCTGGGCGACCAGCCGATCACGGTCACCAGCGGCTTCCGCTCGTACGCCTGCAACGAGGCGGTCGGCGGCGCGGGCGACAGCCGCCACCTGTACGGGGACGCCGCTGACCTCGGGGCGGGCCCGCACTCCCTGTGCACGCTGGCCAAGCAGGCCCGCTACCACGGCTTCCGCGGGATCCTCGGCCCCGGCTACTCCGGCCACAACGACCACACCCACCTCGACCACCGCTCCAGCCAGTTCTGGTCGGCGCCCACCTGCGGCGTCTGACCCCGCGGGGGCGGCCGCGGCGGCCGCCCCCGGGACACGGCCGTCCGCCGCGCCTCCCTCCCGGAGGCGTGGCGGACGGCCGTCGCGGTCACACCGCGCGGACCGGGTCAGCGCACCACGACGACACATGTGACGCGGCTGCCGTCGGGGTTGGTGCGCGGCCGGCAGTCGTCACCGTTCATCCGGTCGCAGGCGGCGAAGGCCACGGCCACCAGCCCGCCGAGGAGGATGCAGAAAAGGTATCCCCTGACGTCCACGTCTCAGCCCCGCTTTCCGGCACGCCGGTTGAGTCGGCGGCAGGTTACGGTCGCGCGGCCGGGACCGGTCCCCACGCCGAGGGCGCGGCCGGGGCGCGGCGGGGGTGCTTCGCGCGGGAGGCGGGAAGGCGGAACGAGTCCTCGCCGAACGCTGACACGGCCACCGAGATCCACGGTCGCGCCCATGCCGGGGGTCAACCATGCGTCCGGTCCGCGGCCGAGCCGCTGATGCCCGCGGAGCCTTCTCTGGCGCCGGAGGAGCCGAAGGAGCCGGAGGAACCGGGAACGAGAGGAACCGGGAACCGGAGGCGCCGGAGAGCCGGAGCAGTCGGAGAACCGAAGGAATCGGAGCCGGAGGAACCGGGAAGCGGAGGAACCGGAGCCCTGAGGAACCGGAGAGACCGGAGCCCGAGCAACCCAAGGTGCCGGAGGAACCGGGTCCCAGAAGGCGCGAGGAACCGGAGCCGGCCGGAGGAACCGAGGATGAACGCGAACAGCAGACGCCGCCCCTCCGCGGCTGGGGGCCGGTTTCCCGTGGTGCCGTCGGCAGGGTCCGGACGTCGGCGCGTCTCCGCCCGCTCCGCGCGGGTGAACGGGACGTGAGGGTTCGTGGGATTTCCCCGAGGCCCGACGGCGGAAGGCCAGGAGCGGCCGCGCCCCCGCTGTAGGGTGCGGCGGACCGTGTGCGAAGCCCGGCCGTCCGGGCCGCGCCGCCCCGCACCGCTCAGGCGCCTCGGCGACGGCTGCCGGCAGTTGTCTCTCCCTCACACCCATCTGGAGTTCGCCATGCCCGATCAGAAGTTCACCACCAAGCGCAAGGGTCTCCTGGCCGCCGTGGCCGGTGCCGGCGCGCTCGCCATCGGCGCCGGAGCGGTGGCGACCGCGGGGGCCGCCGAGTCGCACGGCGTCAAGCCGCCGGTGCGGAAGGTCGTCGTCAGGGCGGCGTTCTCCCCGGCGTCCGCGGCGCCCGCCGCCGAGGCGGTGACCTACAACACCGAGCTGGTGCCGGTGGGCGCCAAGGCGCGGGTCGAGGAGAAGACGCGGCGCGACGGGGGAACGCGCGTCGAGCTGCGGGTGAGGGGCCTGGTGCCCGACCGGGTCTACGGCGCCCACGTCCACACCAAGCCGTGCGGCGCGCTGCCCGCGGACGCCGGCCCGCACTACCAGGACACGCCGGACCCGGTGCAGCCCTCGGTCGACCCCGACTACGCCAACCCGCGCAACGAGGTGTGGCTGGACCTGACCACCACCCGGTTCGGCTCGGGCCGCTCCGCGGCCGTCGTGGACTGGCGGTTCCGCGAGGGCGGGGCCCGCTCCGTCGTGCTGCACCAGATGGCCACCTCGACGCACGAGGGCCACGCCGGAACCGCCGGCGCCCGCCTCGCCTGCGTCAACGTGCCGTTCAAGTAGCCCTCCCGGCAGGCCGGGACCGACCGGTGGTCCGCCGGGGCGCGAGTGCGCCCCGCGGGGTGACGCGAGGCGTCCGCCCCCGGCGGACGGCCTGGTCGTGCGGCGTGCCCGGGAGGCGGGCGGCGGCCTGGTGACCCGGCGGGCGCCGGGCCGGGGTCGCGGTGCCTCCCGGGCGGGGTGCGCCGGCGGTCAGCCGGTGAAGTTCACGTCGCTACAGAAGTAGTAGGACTGGTCGAGGTGGCTGGCCTGCCAGACGGTGTAGACGATGTGGTGGCCGGTGCGTCCGGGGGCGTTGACCTGGACAGGGGTGGTGCTGCCGGTGGGCATGCGGCCGGTCGTGGCGACCAGGTCCAGGTCGCTCCAGCGCAGGGCCTGGGTGGTGGGGTCGAAGCCCTGCTTGGTGACGTAGACGCGGATGTAGTCGGCGCCGTGCGAGGACTGGTCGTACAGGTTCAGCCGGAAGTTGTTGGGCCGGTCCACGGTCTTCCAGGGGCCGGGGGTGTCGAAGGCGCGGTAGCGGCCGTTCTGGGTGAGGCCGGCGCTGCACAACTGCCCGTCGGGGACGGCGGCCTGGTGGTTGCCGCCGACGCCGTCGCGGAGCAGGCCGTTCCAGTTCCACATGGCGGCGGGCTCGGTCTGCCAGGCCTGCCAGCACATCGGGTCCTGGGGAGCCCAGGAGGAGTCCCAGAACTTGGAGGCCCACTTCTCGTGGCAGGAGTAGTGGCGGGCGGGCGGGTCGTTGACCGCTCCGTGGGCGGAGGCGCTTCCGGTGCCGAAACTGGTGAGCAGGGCCAGGCAGGCGGCCGACATGGTGAGGGCCCGGCGCAGGGCGCGGGTGGTCGGGGAGGTCATCCTCGTCTCCTGATTCGTTCGGTTCGCGGTGTTGGCCGGATGAGTCCTTCCGGGGCGGCGGAGGAACCAGAGCTGGGAGCGCTCCCACCGAGGGATGCTCCTGCTCCCTTGGTCATCGGTCAACCCTCCGTGCACCAAACGGCAGTTCGGAGCGGGCCCCAGGCGTCACGAGCGAGACGCGCCCGCCGGCTCCCGGGGCCGGCCCCCGGGCCCTCGAACTCGCGGGGCGATCCCGCGCCGGGCGCCGCCCCCGTCGGCCCGCTGCGGTTTCATGAGCGCTTCTGTCGGATATAGGCCCTCCAGAGGGTGGTTTCTTGTTGAACTTGTTGACGTGACGCCCCTTCTTTCCTAGCGTGCCCATGCCAACACCGACGGCATTCGGTCATTCGACCCTGCTCGCGCCCGAGCAGCCGGCACGCCGGAAGGACACACGACATGGTGAGAAGACGTGGACTGCTGCGATGGTTGGCGGCCGTCCCCCTGGTGCTGGTCGGCCTCCTCCTCGGGCCCACCGGGACCGCCCACGCCGCGAGCACCTGCACGCCGGCCGCGACCATCACGCAGGGCAAGTACTACGTCAACAACAACCTCTGGGGCCGGGACGCCGGCAACGGCTGGCAGTGCTCCTGGGACAGCTACCAGTCGGGCAACACCGTCGGCTGGGGCACCAACTGGGACTGGACGAGCAAGTCGCCCGCCCAGGACAACTCCGTGAAGTCCTACGCCTCCTCCGTGCTCGGCTGGCACTGGGGCTGGAAGACGACGGGCACCCAGCTCCCCACCCAGCTCTCCGCCCGCAAGGCCGTGCGGACCGACTGGTCGTTCAACGTGCGGCACAACAGGCCGGGCACCATGAACGTCGCCTACGACCTGTGGCTGCACGACAAGGCCAACCCGGACTGGCCGGACAACCCCACCGACGAGGTCATGGTCTGGCTGTACCGCACGGGCGGCGCCGGGCCGGTGGGCTCCAAGGTCGCCACCCTCAACATCGGCGGGGCCACCTGGGACCTCTACCAGGGCGACATCGGCTGGAAGGTGCACTCGTTCATCCGGACCAGCAACACCACCTCCGCCTCCCTGGACCTGTCCCAGTTCACCCGGGCCCTGGAGAACCGCGGCTCGCTGAGCAGCAACAAGTACCTGTCGAGCGTGCAGGCGGGCACGGAGGTCTTCCACGGCGCGGGCCAGCTCGACACCACCGCGTACTCGGTGACGGTCGGCTGACCGGCGCGCGGGAGAGCGGAAGCAGCACGCCCAGGGCGGGCGCCCGGCCGGGAATCCGCGGCCGGGCGCCCGTCGTTCGCCGGGGCGGGCGTCACCTCACCCGGTAGGCGTTGACGATCGTCTGGTCGAGGGTGTTGCCCGCCTGGTCGGTCAGCCCGGCGCGGAAGGACACCGAGCCGCCCGCCGCCGGGTTCCGCACGACCACGTGCGTGCCGTTGACCAGCGGCCTGCGCTGCCACGTGGCGCCGCCGTCGGTGGACACCGCCACCGTGAGCGAGGCCACCCGTCCGGCCGCGGGGCCCTGCACGGTCACCGGGACGGTCAGGAAGGCGCCCGCCGGGGCCGTGCTGTCCGCGGCCAGCCTCGGCGTGAAGCGGACCACGGACAGGGGCATGGCCCGCGGCCCCTCGGTGCGCGCGGAGCGGAAGGTCCACGCGGCGTCCACCCGGGTGCTGACGGCGGTGAAGCCGCCGCGGGTCTGGGTGGTGGTCAGCCGGTAGTCGGCGGCCTCGGCCGGGAGCCGGAACTCCTGCTGGCTGAGCGGCCCGTCCTCCGCCGCCAGGAGCTCGCCGTCGCGGTACAGCTCCGTCCTGGCCGTGTCGTACGCCCACGCGCCCGGGTGGCCCGCGCCGTCGGCGAACAGGGCGGGGGAGCCGTGGAGGAGGTCGCCGTCCCGGAAGACGGTGTCCTGCTCCCCGACGGCGGGCCCGAACACCCCGGTGTTGAACGTGAGCGGGTACCGCCTGCCCGCCGTGTACGCGGTGGCGGGGGCCAGGTAGTACGCCTCCATCTCCCGGCTGCCGTCCGCCAGGTACCCGAGCTGGTCGGCCAGGACGTTCCACCGGGCGTCGCCCGTGACGTGCACCCGCCGCACGGCGGGCAGGGCGGCCTCCCGGGTGGGCAGCAGCTTCGGGCTGAAGTGGATCTGCGGCCCGAGCTGGAGGCGGCCCTCGCGGTCCGGCACGGACGCGCCCGCGGTCACGTCCAGCACGGCGAAGTCGCGGGTGGTGGTGCGGCGGGTGACGCCGGTGAACATCCGGCCCTCGGCACCGGCCGCGACGGCGTACGTGCCGCCGGTCGACGGGTTCTCCCACAGGCTGTTGAGCTGGGTGCGCAGCGCGGGGTCGGCCGGGCCCAGGTGGGCGGTGCGCACCGTGCCGAGGTCCGCGGCGAACAGGCTCCTGCCCAGGGCGATGCCGTCGCCGAGGTCCATCCGGTACTCGACGGAGCCCACGCTCGGGCGCGCGCCCGCGTCCGGCACGGTCACCTCGATGGGCCTGGTGGTCCGCGCGTCGGCGGCCACGGTGGTGGCACCGTCCACCGTCAGGGCGGGCCGGACGATCCAGTCGGTGCCCGCCGGCCCCTCCTCTTCCCCTCCGGCGGTGTGGATCCTGGTGTCCACGACGTAGCGGCCCCTGGGCACGCGCAGGGTGGCCGTGGGGCTGCCGGAGTCGCCCTGGAGCCAGTGGGTGCTCCTGCGGTCCAGGTCGAAGACGGTGGTGGAGTACTGCCAGTCGCCCACGCCCTCGGGGCCGGTGTGCTCGACCCTCAGATCGTAGGACTCGGTCTCCCGCAGGACCGCGGCGGCGGTGCGCACGGTCTGCCCGCCGCCGGTCGCGGTGACGTGGGCGGAGTAGTCGCCGTCGAGGTCGCCGCCGGGCCGGGTGTCGGCGGTGAGGCCCACGGAGGCGGTGCCGTCCGCGGGGACGGTCACGGTGCGCGCGTCAAGGGTGAACATGCCCTCGGGTCCGGGTTTCCCGTCGGGGCCGGTGACGTCCACGGACAGGTCGAGGGTGACCGGCTGGGTGCCGGTGTTGCGGTAGACGACGCGCTTGGTCTCGGTCTCGTCGTCGTGGTGCGGCCACTGCCGCAGGCCGAAGGAGAGCGAGGAGGTCTCGGACACGACGGTCTGGCCGACGGCGCGGGCGAGGTCCACGCGGCCGGTGCCCTGGGCGAACGCGGACACGCCGGCCCGGCCGGCCGCGGAGGACGTCAGCGCCTGCTTGATCCGCTGCCCGCTCCACCCCGGGTGCTGCTGGGCGAGCAGCGCGGCCGCGCCCGCAACGTGCGGGGTGGCCATGGAGGTGCCGCTGGCCATGGTGTAGTGGTCGTCCACGGGCCGGTCGAGGGCGGTGCCCGCGGCGCGGGCCGCGACGATGTCCACCCCGGGGGCGGTCACGTCGGGCTTCAGGGCGTGGTCGTCGCCGCCGGGGCCGCGGCTGGAGAACGCGGCGATCGCGTCGTGCTTGTCGACGGCGCCGACGGTCAGCGCGGCCGGGGAGGTGCCGGGCGAGCCGAGGGTGCCCGCCTCCGGGCCCCGGTTCCCGGCCGCGACCACGAACAGCGGGCCGTCCGGCTCGGCGGACAGACGCTCGAGGGCGGCCTCGATCGGGTCGGTGCCGGGGGTGTCGTCGCCGCCCAGGCTCATGTTGACGACGTCGGCCCCCTGCTCGGCGGCCCACTCCATGCCGGCGATGACCCACGAGTCGCTGCCGAAGCCGTGGCTGTCCAGGACCTTGCCGTCGAGGATCGCGGCGCCGGGCGCGACGCCCTTGTGCCTGCCGTCCGACTCGGCGCCCGACCCGGCGATGGTGGAGGCCACGTGGGTGCCGTGCCCGTTGCGGTCGGTGGCGTCGGGGTCCTCCGTGAAGTTCCGCTCGGCGCTCTGGACGCCGGCCAGGTCGGCGTGGGTCTCGTCCACGCCGGTGTCCAGCACGGCGACCTTCACGCCCGTGCCGGTGAACCCGGCCCGCCACGCCGTGGGGGCGCCGATCCGCGGCACGCTCTCGGCCAGCGCGGCGCGCCGGACGCCGTCCAGCCACACCTGCCGCACGCCGGGGGCCGTGGTGACGGCGCCCGCCTCCGCCTCGTCGGTGAGGGCGCGCCACGCCTTCGCGGTCGCGTCCCGGTCCCGGGTGTCCACGGTGAGGGCCTGGGCGTCGAGCGCGGGGAGGTCCCCGCGGTCGGTGGCGCCCGCGGCGCGCATCTCCTCGCGGGCCGCGGCCCGGTGGGTGCCGCGGTAGGAGACGATCAGCGGCAGGCCGTCGCGCAGTCGCTCGCGGTACTGCGGCCGCGCCAGCTCGGTGGCGTCGAACAGCCGCCTGTCGAGTCGTCCGCTGCCCAGCAGGGCCTCGGCGTCGGCCGGGACGACGTAGGTGTGGCCCTTCTCCTCGTGCACCGATATCGGCACGCCGTCGCGTCCCTCGCCGTGCTCGACGGCGGTCACCTCGCCCCGAGGTGTGACGGTGACCCGGTCGCCGGTGATCAGGACGATCTCGTGGAGGGGCTCGGCCGTGGCGGTCTTCGGGCCCGCGGGCGCCGCCGTGGGGCCCGCCGCGTGGGCGGCGGTTCCGGAGACGGCGCAGGCGGCGGTGAGCGCGCAGGCCAGCACCAGGGTGGCGGGGCGGTTCCTGCGCGTGCGCGGTGGTCGCGCTGTCGGACTCATCGGTCCCCTTCGTCGGGAAGCGGTGCCGGGACGGGCGTCCCGGCACGGGGACGGGCCGGCGGCCGCCCGCGGCGGGCGCGGGTGGCGGTCGGCGTCCCCACTCGCCCAACCGGTATGGGGGCGTGCCGCGTTGCCCGCTCCGGCGGCGGATGTCCCTCGGCCGCGGAGCGGCGCGCTCACGGGACGGCGGGGTCGGCGGGGGTGTCCCCGTGTGCTGACCGCGGCCTGGTGTGACGGGCGGGTAACGGTTAACGTCCCATCAGGCACATTGGTTGAACTTTGTTTCATTCAACGGGACTTCACTTCCAGGGCCCCCCACACCTGCCGGAGTTCGTCATGCCACGTCGCCGCTGGAGCGGCCTCCTCCTGTTCGCGCTCTTGCTGTCCCTGCTCACCCCGCTGTCCGCGGCCGCCGCCCCGGACGCCGGGTCCGGCGCGGCCGCCGCCGACGTCCCGCTGGAGAACATCACCGTCTCCACCACCCAGGTCGCCTCCGGGCTGCGGCGGCCGACCGCCGTCGTCGCGCCGGACGACGGCACGGACCGGCTGTTCATCACGGAGAAGTCCGGCACCGTCCGCGTCTACCACCCCACGACCGGGCTGGCCGCCACGCCCCTGATCGACATCAGGTCCTCCATCGACGAGTCGGGCAACGAGCGCGGCCTGCTCGGCATCGCCCTCCCCGACGACTTCGCCACCGACAAGGAGGTGTACCTCGCCTACACCGCGCTGCCGGACGGCGCGGTCACGCTGGGGCGCTACGACCTGGACAGCGGCACGCTCACCCCGCTGCTCGCCCAGGAGCACGCCGAGTACAGCAACCACAACGGCGGCCAGTTGGCGTTCGGTCCCGACGGCCACCTGTACTGGAGCATCGGCGACGGCGGCGGGTCGGGCGACCCGTTGGACACCGGGCAGCGGCTGGACACACTGCTGGGCAAGATCCTGCGCATCGACGTGAGTTCCGCCTGCGGCTCCCTGCCCTACTGCGTGCCGGCCGACAACCCGTTCGTCGGGAAGCCGAACGCCCGCCCGGAGATCTGGGCCTACGGGCTGCGCAACGCCTGGCGGTTCTCCTTCGACCACGGCGACGGCTCGCTGTGGATCGGCGACGTCGGCCAGGGCCGCTGGGAGGAGATCAACCGCCTCAAGCCCGGCGAGCAGGCGGGCGCCAACCTCGGCTGGTCCTGCTACGAGGGCTACGAGGTGTTCGACGAGGCGCAGTGCTCGCCCGGCGCCGACTACACCGAGCCGGTGTTCACCTACAGCCCCTACACCGGCGGCTGCGCGGTGATCGGCGGCCAGGTGTACCGCGGCTCGCGGTACGCCGACCTGCTGGGCGGCACCTACATCGCCACCGACTACTGCTCCTCCACGGTGTGGGCGCTGCGCGAGGACGGCTCGGGCGGGTACCAGCCGGCGGAGCTCGGGCAGTTCCCCACCCAGGTCACCGCGATCGGCGCCACGGCCGACGGCGAGTTCTACGTGGTCAACGACCTGCCCGGCGGCCTGCACCGGGTGTCGTTCGCCGACTCCGGGCCGACCTGCCGGATCGAGTACACCCGGAAGGCCTGGGGCACCGGGCTGACCCTGGACGTCACCGTCACCAACACCTCCACCGTCCCGGTCGACGGCTGGGCGGTGCGGTTCCCGCTGCCCGCGGGCCAGACCGTGGTGTCGGACTGGAACACCGACCTGTTCCAGGGCGGTGGCATCGTGACCGCGCGCAACGGCACGCACAACGGCACGATCGCGCCCGGCTCCAGCGTCACGTTCGGCTTCCTGGCCAACCACACGGGCGACTCGTCGCCGCCCTCGCGGTTCAGCCTGAACGGCAAGAGCTGCGCCGTGGACGGGTAGTCGGCCGGCCTCCGTCCGCCGGGGCCGCCGGGTCGGGTTCCCGATCCGGCGGCCCTTCCGCGTCCCTCCCGCCGCGGTGCCGGCCGGCGGGGCGCGCTACTCGCCGGCGGCGAGCACCTTGACCCGTTTGAGGTGGCGGGTGGCGCCGTTCGGGGAGACGTCGGTGCGGCCGTGCAGCAGGCGCCGGTTGTCCAGCAGCAGCAGGTCGCCCGCGCCCAGCAGGAACACCGAGCCCAGGTGCGGCGCGTCCAGGGCGCGCCGGAAGGCGTGGAAGGCGGCCACGTGCTCCGCGTCCAGGGCGGGACCGGCCAGCCGTACGCCGTCGGCGACCCGGACCGGGCAGTACCGCACCGCGGTGTCCCCGCCGGAGACGGTGAGGATCGGGTGGGTGACGACCGCCGGGCCGTCCTTCCCTGCGGCGCCCGGGACGGCGAAGGGGTAGCGGGGGTCCTGGAGCGCCCGCAGGTGGCCGGTCCCGGCGAGCGCGGCGGCGACGTCCGCGGCGCGTGCCAGGACGGTCTGCCCGTCGCCCGTGGGGCTGGGCCGGACGCACAGCAGCCCCAGGTGGGCGTGCGGGCGCGGCAGCAGCGGGGAGTCGGTGTGCAGCGGGTCCGGGTCCCGGTAGGGGCGGGCAGCGCTGTCCACGACGTCGTGCACCACCGTGTCCGGCTCCGGGCCGTTGTGGCTCGGATCGACCGCGCCGAGAGCGGCGGCGACGACCACCAGCGCGGTGTCGTCGAGCGGAACGTTCCCCACGACCACGGCGAGCTCCCGGCGCACCGCGGCGACCGCCCCGTCCAGCAGCCGGCCGAATTCGGGAATCCGCTCGCGGGCGAGGCCGAGAATCTCCCGCTGGGTCCGCGCGTTCCCCAGCTCCGCCGCCTGCCACGCCGAACAGAAACCGGCCAGCGCGGCCGCGGTCGCATCGGTCACAACGAGACGGGGTGGCCACGGCATGCACGCCATTGAAGCAGATGTCCCGCCCGCATTCCCCGACCGCCGCCCGGGTTTCGGCGCGGTGGTGACGCGGTTACCCGAATGGTAGCGCGCCGGCACCGGGCGGGACGGGAATCCGTCCGACCGGGGGAGGAAATTGCGGCCTGGAATATGCCGGGCCTCCCGTGATTTCCTCCGGGGCGGCGGGGACACGCGGGTGACGAGCGGCCGGCGGGCGGCGGGGCCGGGCCCGTGACCTGCTGTGACCCCTGGGACGTGAGGTGTTGACGGCGTCTCGGCCCCCGCTCCCCCGCCCCGCGGCGGTGCGCACCACGGGTTCAAGCCAGTGACACGGGGCGCTGTTGACCGTGCCAGGGGCCTGCTTTAGCTTGGGCGGGAGTGTGGTTCCCGAATGGCAATGATCACTGATCCGTATTTGTTCCGGTGGCCGTGCGCCGCCGACTCGACGCGCGCCCTGTCGCTCGGACGCAATGGATACGGAGACGCATGGCGACCAGCACGGCCCACTCCTACGATCGCGGAACGGCGCTCCGCAGCCTCGCCGATATCGACCCCGAACACCCCAGGCCGCGGATCTCGTCGCTGCTTTCCGAGGAACGCAACGACGAACTGCTCGGTTATGTGCAGGCCGAGGCGTTCACCCATGTCTTCACCGGGGACGCGAAGAGCGATCCGCGGCGGTTCTTCCACGACCTGGACCGGGAGCTGCGCCGGGCGCCGTCCTTCCACCTGTGGGCGGACATCCCGCTGTGCCGGTACCGGTGCCACTTCTGCCAGTTCCCGGTGCTCGTGACCAGCAGCAGGTCCGAGGTGGCCGACGCCACCGCGCGCCGGTGGGTGGACGCGAACATCGCGGAGGCGCGGCTGTGGGTGGAGGCGGTCCCGGCGCTGCGCACCACCCCGGTCGGCGAGTTCTGCCTGTTCGGCGGCACACCGAGCGTGCTGCCGCCCGAGGAGATCACCCGGCTGGTGGACTTCTACCGGGAGACGTTCGCCTTCGACGGGCGGACGTCGCTGCGCGCGGAGGGCAGCCCGGACTCCCTCACCGGCGAGGTGCTGCGGACGCTGCGCGCGGCGGGCTTCACCTCCCTCACCTACGGCATCCAGTCCCTGGACGACCGGCTGCTCGCGGTGGCGAACCGGCGGCACACCGGGGAGCAGGCGCTCGAAGTCCGGGCGGCGGCCGGGCGGATGGGGTTCACCAGGGTCGACGGGGACCTGGTGTGGGGGCTGCCCGGCCAGACGGTCGCCGGTTTCCTCGACGACGTGGACCGCATGGTGGAGGCCGGGTTCGACACCGTCGTCGCGATCAAGCTGCATCTGCGGTCCTTCCACGACGTGGACTCGGCGATCGGGCACGTGTCCGCGGCCCCGTGGGAGGACCCGCGGGTGCGCGAGCAGTTGGCGGCGCGCGGCTACCGCTGGCCGTCGCTGGGCCGGCAGTTCCAGATGCGGGAGGGCGCGGTGGCCCGGCTGACCGCCGCCTCGTACTACGAGCACCCCACGACGTACTTCCCGCGGCGGGAGGTGGGCCCCGAGCTGTGGCGGTCGCTGAACCTGGATCAGGACAAGCAGGTGCCGCAGGTGGGCATCGGGCTGGGCGCGTACACCTGGTGCGGGCACGCGGAGGCGAACGCGGTGGCCGCTCCGGCGGAGTACCTGGACCGGGTGGGCAGGGGCGAGATCCCGCTGGAGAACGTGACGTCGGTGAGCCCGGACCACCGCGAGGTGCGTGCGGTGCAGATGGCGCTGTCCACCTGCCGGCCGCTGCTCGAGGAGGTGCACCGCTCCCGCTTCCCCGGCGGTTCGCTGCTGTCGGGCAGGTGGGGGGCGGTGTTCGGTTCGCTCGCCGACCGCGGTCTGGTGCGGGTCGACAGGAGAGCAGGCAGCGTCGTCCTCACCGAGGCCGGCGCCACACTGGTGGAGGCCATCATCAACACCCAGATCGCGGGCGGGTGACGCCGATGCGCGTGGGACTGGTCTGCGGGGACGGGGTGCCCGCCAGCGGACTGCTGACGATCTTCCGCAACGTGGTGGGGCTCGGTGTCGAGATGGATCTGCTCGACGTGCCGGTCCCCGCGGAGCTGGGCTACTCGTGGCGGCCCGACAAGCCCGCCTTCTTCCCGCACGGGCCCGCCGAGCGGGAGCCGTCCGCCCTGCTGGGGACGGCCCGCGCGGCCCCGCCCGACCTGGGGGACCCCGGGGCGGCGGCGGCCGAGTGGACGGCGATCCGGACCTCGGTCGCGGCCGCGGCCGAGCTGGACCCGGCCGGCCGCGAGCAACTGCACCGGCGCATCGACCGCCTCGCCGCCCGGTACCGCGAGTACTTCCTGACGTGGCTGCGGGAGACCCGGGTGGACTGGACGGTCGCGGTCAACATGACGCTGTCGGACGCGGTGCCCGTCACCAAGGCCCTGCACGCCGCGGCGCGCGACCGCCACCGCGAGACCAGGTCCGGCGGCGTGCTGTTCTGGGACCACGACCTGTTCGCCAGTTGCGCGGTGCACGACGAGGGCGTGCGCATGTACCCGGACCGCCCCAACGAGTTCACCCCGCTGCCGGAGGTCGGTCCCGGCGTGCGCTGGGCGGTGGTCTCCGACGCGCTCGCGCACGAGACTGCGGCCTACCCGGTGCGGGGGCTGCCCCGGGTGGTGCCGAACATCCTGCCCCGCGTGCCCACCGAGCCCCTGGAGCCGCGGCACGAGCGGTTCCTCGCCGACCAGGACCTGGACCCCCGGCGGCCCGTCCTGCTCAACCCGGTGCGGGTGTTCCGGGTCAAGGGCGTGGAGCTCTCCCTGGAACTGCTCGCCGCGGCCGGGGCGGCCAGCGCCGACCGCGGTCTGCCCGCCCCGTACCTGCTGGTGTTCGGCAGCCTGGCGGAGGACCCGGGGTACAGCGAGGAGGTGCTGCGGACCGCGCGGCGCCTGGACGTGCTGCCCGACGTGCGGTTCCTGGACGGCGTCCCGCTGTGCAGCGTCCGGGATCCCGCCGGCTCGTGGCAACTGGACGAGATCGACCTGCTGCGGATCGCGGCGGCGACCGGCGGCGGGGTCGTCTTCACCCCCAACACCGGGGACGTCGAGACGGTCGGGCTCGGCCCCGCCCTGGCCGCCGTCGCCGGGCTGCCGTGCGCGAGCACCTCGTACGCCGCCTTCACACCGGTGTACGGCGAGGAGTTCTCCTTCGTCCCGGTGGACCCCGGCGCCGACGGCATGGCCCGGTCCGGCGCCGAGCTGGTGGCGGCCATGCGGGCCAACCGCTCCGAGGCGCCCGGCATGGCCGCCGTGCTGCGGCGCAACCGGCAGATCGTCGACCGCAGGTTCCCCGTGGAACCGTGGGCGAGGCTGCTGACCGAACTCGCGGCGAACACCGCGGACACCACCGTGCCGCCCCGCCGGGGCCGGGGCGGCTGACGACGGCAGGAGGGCACACGCATGCGTCGGTCCGCCCAGGCGCCCGACATCCGGGAGATCCGGCTCACCGCACGGGAGGTGCGGCCCGCGGACGAGGTGATCCGCGTGCTGGCGGCGCGGCACGGGGCGGCGGACGGCCCCGAGGCGCTGGCCGCGCTCGCCGGATCCCGGGACGCGCTGCCCGCGCGGCTGGTGGACGCGCTGTCCGGCGTCAGGTCCCGGCGGGGGTGCCCGGTCACGGTGGTGCGCCGGCCCCGCCCCGCCGAGGACGTCGGCCCCACACCGCCGCACTGGCGGGTGCGGGGGCGCGGCGCCACGGTGGTGCACGACCTGTGGCTGGCGCTGGTGGCGGTGCAGGTCGGCGAGCCGGTGTGCTGGCAGACCCTCCAGGACGGCAGGCTCTTCAACGACGTCCTGCCGATCGAGGGCCAGGAGCAGGCGCAGACCGGCCACAGCAGCCTGGCCGACCTCGACGTCCACGTGGAGGACGCCTTCGACGACGACCGGTGCGACGTGCTCGCGCTGCTGTGCCTGCGCAACCCGCGGCGCACCGCCACCACCGTCGCCACCGGCAGCCGGCTGCGGCTCGGCGAGGAGGACCGCGAGGTGCTCTCCCAGCCGCGGTTCGCCATCCGGGCCGACCCCGAGCACGTGCGGGCGAGCGCGTCCGGCGACCTGCCGCCGGTGTGGCGTCCCGTGCTCTTCGGCGGCTCGCGGCCGTACCTGCGGGTCGATCCGGCGTACACCGCCACCGCGCCCGGGGACGACGCGGCCGTGCGGGCCTTCTCCCGGCTGTGCCGCCATCTGGAGCGCGGGCTGCTGCCGGTCCGGCTGGAGCCGGGCGACCTGCTGCTGATCGACAACTACCGGGCGGTGCACGGCCGGGAGCCGTTCGAGGCCCGCTACGACGGCACGGACCGGTGGCTGCGCAAGCTCACCCTCACCTTCGACCTCCAGCGCTCCGGCGGGCGCAGACGGGCCGGCGGCCGGGCCCTCTCGCTGTCCTGACGGCCGCCGTGCGAGCGAGCGCGGGGCCGGTCTCCGCGCGGTTCCGGTTCGTCACCCGCGGGCGGCTCAGCGGCGAGCCGGTGGTGCCGGCCGTGCGGTCCCTGCTGTGCTGCCACCCCGGCGCCGCCGTGGTCGTGGTGGACGCCAACGACGAGCCGGAACCGGCCCGGGAGCGCTTCGGGCCGGGCGGGAACGTGACGGTGGTGCCGCTGCGCCCGGGCGCCGACCCGGTGGCGCGCGCAGTCGGCCGGGGCACCGCCGGCCACCTGTTCCACTGGCGCCACTCCCCCGAGCTGCGGGGCAGCCTGCCGCCGTGGCCCGGCTACGACGTCCACGCCGACGCCGACCTGCTGTTCCTGCGCCCCCATGGACCTGGGGGCGCTGCACCGGCCGCTGGGGTGGGGGCGGATCGCGGCGGTGGTCGACGAGTCGACCATGGACCACTACGCGGCGCTCGGCGAGGCGGCGTGGACCGAAGTGGCCGGCACACTGGGCGCCCCGGGGGCCGGCGGCCCGCTGCCGCAAGCCGGTCTGATCTTCAGCGATCCGGCCGACGACGGCGGGTTCCACGACCTCCTGTGGCGGGCGGCGGGCCAAGAGGTTCCTCCTCGCCCGGGCCGGCACGCTGTTCCCGCCGGACGCCCCGGCCGGGCAGGCCCCGTGGGGCACGATGACCAGGCCGGCGCGGCCGGGCCGGCCCGCGCTCGTCCGCGGCCTGTGGCGGCAGGCGTGGCTCCCGGCCGCCGCCCCGCCCCGGCGGCGCCGTCCAGGCACGTCTCCAGGGGCAGCGCGGGGTCGGCGAGCCGGGCGAGCACGGCGGTCCCGAGAAGCCGCGCGTACCCGTCCGCAGCGGAGCCGGCGACGTCGAGCAGGACGGCGGCGCCGGGGGTGACGCCCCACCGCCGGCGGCCATGGTGGCGAACTCGGCCCGCATCACCGCTCTCGCGCCGCACCCTCGGCGCACCGCCCGCACACCGTCCGCGTACCGTACGACCGACGATAGGGGCCCACCGTGACCGATGAACTGATCACCTCCGAAGAGCCGACCCTTTCCGGCCTCTCCGCGCTGCTGGAGCGCACCGCCGGCAGCCCGCCCCGGGCCGAGCTGTGGCGCTGGGCCCACCTGTCCACGGTCCTCGGGGTGGAGCTGGCGGACCGGCGCCGTGTGGTGGTCAAGGTGCGTCCGTTCGCCGAGCGGCTGATCGGGTGCTGCCGCACCCACCGGCTGATGTGGTCGGCGGGTCTGCCGTGCGCCGAACCCCTGGGCGAGCCGTTCCGGGCGGACGGCCGGATCATGACGGTCGAGACGCTGGTGGACGACGGCGACTCGCTCGACGTGGCGCCCCGCGACTCCGCCCGGTCGGCCGCCGCGCTGGCCCGCTTCGTCTCGACCGCCCCGGCGGTGGACGCGGCGGGACCGCTCGACCCGCCCCCGCCGTGGGTGTGGTGGGACCACGACCAGGGCAGGCTGTGGCCGATCCCCGACGACCGGGACGAGGACCTCAACGAGCACCCGGGGCCGGACTGGCTGGACGAGGCGGCGGCCCGGATCCGGCGGCGGCTGTCCGGGCAGGACCTCGGCGACGCGGTCGTCGGCCACTGCGACTGGGAGGCGCAGAACGTCGTCTGGAAGGGCGGCGACCTGCACGCGGTGCACGACTGGGACAGCGTCGTGGCGCTGCCGGAGATCGTCATCGCCGGGGCCGCCGCCACGGTGCACGCGGTGCTGGGCGGCCGTCCGGGCGAGGCGTCGATCCCGCACACCGAGCGGTTCCTGCACGCCTACCAGGAGGCCAGGGGGCTGCCCTGGACCGCGGCCGACCGGGAGGCCGCCTGGGCGGCCGGGCTGTGGGTGCGCTGCTTCAACGCCAAGAAGGCGACGCTGCACCCCGGAGGCGGCCCCGCCGTCGCCCGGCTGGCCGGCGAGATCGAGGAGCGGCTGCGCCGCGCGGGCGCCTGACGGGCCCTCGGGGGCGCCGCCGCCGGGTGCGGGTCGCAGGGCCGTCCGGGGGACGGCCGTGACCGGGGCGGCCCCGGGCGGGTTGAGGGTGTGTGGCGGCGGTCCCGCCGCCGACGTTCCCGGGGCCGGGCGCCTGCGCGCCGGCCGGGGGACGGCCCGTCCCGTGTGCGGCGGGGCGAGGTAGTGGGGCGGCGCGCCCCCCGGCTCGACGGAAGGAACGTCATGGACGCGACCACCGCCAAGAGGCACATCTTCGCCATGCTCGACGTGGACGGGGACGGCGTGATCTCCCGGCAGGAGTACCTCACCCGCCCGGCGCGCGCGGCGGCGGCCCTGGGGCGCGCCCAGGACGACCCGCTCGTCCGCGCCGCGCACACGGCCCACGAACGGGTGTACGCGTCGATGGACGCCGACGGCGACGGCCGGGTCACCTTCGAGGAGTACGCGGCCTGGGCGGGCGCCGAGGCCTTCGACGAAGTCTGCCGGCAGGCGCTGGGGTCGCTGTTCGACCTCGCCGCCACCGGCGGCGACGGCACGCTGGACCGGGCGGGGTTCGTCCGGCTGCGGGAGGCGCTGGGCAACCGCGCCGACAACGCCGGGGCGGCGTTCCACGCCCTGGACACCGACGGCGACGGGCGGATCGACCGCGAGGAGTACCTGGCCTCGATCCGCGGCTATGTCACGGAGGGCACCTCCCCCATGGCCGAGACCCTGCACGAGGGCGCCGACCGCACCGGCGCGGCCGGCGCCCTGCCCGCGCGGTAGCGGCCGCCGGGGGCCCCGGCGGGCTCCCGGCGGCGGGTGGCGCGGGGCCCTCACGGGCGCCGCGCCCCGCGGATCACTCGGCGATCGTGGCCCCGAAGCGCGCCCCGTCGTACGGCGCGCCGACCGAGCCGCCGCCGAACGTCCACGACCCGGAGGCGGTCAGGCCCGACGCAGTGCCGGGGAGCACCCACACCACGCCGTCCGAGCCGTTCTCACCGGGGGCCGCGGCGACCAGACCGGCCGTGCCGTCGCGGCCGGCGTCGATGATCCTGACCTGGCCGCCGAAGCGGTCGGACGCCTCGACGGCGCCGGGGACGTCCGCGGAGTCCTGGTGGAGCATCTGGGCGCCCGTCGCGGTGGGGCCGTCGGCGGAGCCGCGCAGCAGCCACACCGCGCCCGCGTCCCGCACCGTGCCGACGTCCTCGCCGTCGCCGCCGACGGCCACGTCCGCGTGCCCGTCCCCGTCCACGTCCCCGATCGACAGGTCAGAGCCCCACCGGTCGCCGTTCTCGCCGGTGTCCGGCACGCCCGGGGTGTCCTGCGTGAACTCCACGTGCTCGCCGCCGAAGCCGTACTGGCTGCCGGGCCAGAACCTGGCGTTGCCCTGCCCCTGCTCCGGGTGGCCGGTGACCAGGTCGTCGTAGCCATCGCCGTTGACGTCGCCCACGGCGCCCACGGTCCCGCCCCGGAACTCGGCGCCGAAGATCGGGCCCTGGTCGGTGCCCTGGATGTAGAAGCCGAACGGCTCGACGCCCTCGGGGGTGGTGAGCGTGCCGAGCTGCACCAGGTCGTCGATGTGGTCGCGGTTGAAGTCGCCGGAGACCAGGCCGGTCTCGGTGACGGAGTCGGCGGCGGACGCGGCCCGGCCCTGCGCCCGGGCGGGCGGGGTCTGCACGGAGGGCTGCCGGTCGGCGGTGAACGAGACGAACGACGGCGCGCCGTCGCCCTGCACCGCGGCCATGTTGCGCTCTCCGCCCCAGTAGTCGCCGACCGCGAGGCCGAGGCCGTACCTGTCCCCCTCCACCGGCGGGTTCGCGTTGAGCCCGGTGCTCGTGCCGGTGAGGCCCTTGGCCGAGCCCCACAGGACGACGGCCCCGCCCGCGTCCCGGACGGTGCCCTGGTCCTCGCCGGGCGCGCCCACGACGAGGTCGGGGAACCCGTCGCCGTCCAGGTCGCCGGACGCGGCGGCCTGCCCGAAGGCGTCCCCCGCCTCCGGGGCGCCGGGCACACCGGCCGTGGCCTGGCTGATCACGGTGCGGTGGGCGGTGCTCAGCCCCGCCTCGCCGCCGTAGAGCACGACGACGTACCCGGCTCCGGCCCGGCCGTCCACGGTGGCGGACGGTGCCGCGGTGACCAGGTCGGGATAGCCGTCGCCGTTGAAGTCGTCGTGGGTGGCGGGCGGCGGCAGGGGGTCCGCCGCGGCCTGCGGGGCGACGGCGGAGGTGAGGGCTGCGGCGCCGAGGACGGCGGCGGTGGCCGTCAAGGCGGTCCAGCGTGTGGTGCGCACGAGTGGAACTCCTCGCTGTCCCGGTCGGGACATCGGGCGGGGTACGCGGGGGTCACGGCCGCGGGCCCGTTCCGCCGCCGTCGTCGTGTTCGACCGGCGGATGAGACGAGGGAAACCGGTTCATGGTTGTATGCGGGGGTTTGCCGGGGGTTCGTTTCCCGCACCACCCTCTTCGACCCGCGCACCCGGCCCAGGGTTGCCCGCCCCGCGGGGCGGGTGCGCGAGCGACCCGGTCCGGCCCCGGGAGGGCGGACACGGGAGCGGCGCCCCGGCCGTCGCCGCGGGACGGCCCCGGCGGGGCCTCAGCCCCACCGGGGCGGGTGTCAGCGGGCCTGGCAGCTCAGCGACGGTGTGACCGCTCGCGGTTCGGCGGCGTCCCACCTGAGGTAGAAGGACGTGGTCCGGCCGGGCTCCAGGGCGGCGTTCCAGCCGAGGTTCTCCGCGGACCAGCCGGTGGGCGTCACGGCGAGCCGGGCGTTCCAGTGGTCCGCCACGGGCGCGCCGGTGGCGCGGTTGGCGCCGACCCGCCAACCGGACAGGGCCCGGTCGCCGCCGTTGGTGACGGTGACGCGGACCAGGTGGCCGTCGTCCCAGCGGCCGATGACCTCCCAGTCGGCCCGGCAGCCCCCGTGGCGGGTGAAGTCGCCCAGCTCGTCGAGGGTGATGACGTCCCGGTGGTGGTAGACGTGCCGCAGGTGCTCCCGCGAATTGGTGACGCCGTCCTCGACGAAGCCGCCGCTCCAGGTGGTGAAGTAGCTCCAGTGGGCCTGGTGGGCGCGTGTGAGGTCCGGGTCGGGGATGGGCCCGTTCTCGCTGAGCGCCACCACCTTGGTGTCGTCCACCAGCTCCACCAGCCGCTCGTACGCCCCGCTCTGCGCGCTGTGGTCGCCCGCGGGCGGGTAGGTGTCGGCGCTGACGATGTCCACCACGTCGTCACCCGGGTACCAGGCGGGGTCGAGGGAGTTCCACACCCACAGCAGGTTGTGCAGGCCGTGGTGGCCGACCATGCGCTCGTGCATCAGCCGGTACAGCTTCTTCGCCGGTTCGGGGCCCTTGGCACCCCACCAGAACCAGCCGCCCTCCGCCTCGTGCAGGGGCCGCCAGATCACGGGGACGTCGGCGTCCCTGAGCCGGGCGAGCTGGGCGGCGATGGCGTCGATGTCGCGGATCAGCAGCCGGTACTCCGCGGACCGCGGGTCGGCGAGGGCGGCGGCCACGTCGAAGGTCGTGGCGTCGGTGTAGAAGCCGCGCCACCACTCCTTGCCGGGCTGGTCGATCAGGCCCGCGGGGGCGTTCCAGTGCCAGGCGAACGCGGTGACGCCGCCGCGCTGGTGCCACGCCAGGGCGTTCTCCACCTCCCTGGACGAGGTGCCGCGCTCCACCCGGCTCGGGGAGTAGTCCATCATGTCCAGGCCCGCGATGGCGGGGGTGCGGCCGATGTTGTCCTCGACCCAGGCGAGGGAGCCCATGTCCTGCTGGCCGCTGAGGGTGTGCCGGCCGTAGTTGTCGGTGAGGTAGCGCAGCAGCGACCGCGCCTGCGGGGTGGCGTGCGGGTCCACCGGCACGCCGGTGGCCTGGTGCGGGCCGCGCGGCGGTGTGGGGGCGAGGCTGATGGCGTCGATCTGGTACCAGCCCCAGAAGCTGCGCAGGGTGACGGTGTTGTCCCCCGGCTTCAGCAGCACCCTTCCCGCCTCCGCGGTGGTGAAGGTGTGCGACTCGGGCAGCGGCACGTCGCCGGCGCCCTTGCCGTTGAGCAGCAGGGAGCTCACCTTGGAGCCGTAGGGCGCCCGGTAGTGCACCGTCAGGTCGTACAGGCCGCCGGGGCCGCCGGGGACGGTGATGGTCACCTGGTCGTCGGAGGCGTCGAAGCCCTCGACGTAGCCGGTGCCCGAGAAGCCCTCCGCCGAGGAGCCGACGGTGACGCCGTGCAGTTGGCCGTCCTCCGCCTCGTGGACGGTGCGGTCGGCGGCGGGAGCGGGCTCGGCGGCGTGCGCGGTGCCGGGGAGCACGACGGCCAGCAGGCACCCGGCGAGGGCGGTGGCCAGCCGCCGGACGCGGCGGCCCGATCCGGGACGGGCGGCCCGCGGGGCGGGTTCGGGCGGTGGGAGCATCGGAAGCGGCCTCCTGACGGCGGGTCACGGGTGGGAGCGCTCCCATTCATGGGGACGCTCGCGTGCGCGTCAATACGGCGGACGCCCTTCCCCCCGGGGGCGGCCGACGGCCGCGGGACCCGCCGCGGACCGCGCCCGCCCGGGTGCGGGACGGGCGCGGTCCGGCTCGGCGGGCGGGCGGGCGGGTGTCAGGCGGCGTGCAGATCCTCGTCGTCGTCGTGCAGACGCACCACGTTGTGCGGACGCGCGGCGTCGTCCTGGGCGGACGCGGCGACGGAGCGGGCCCACAGCACCAGCGGCACCTGCATCGGCAGGCGCGCGAAGGCCGCCGCCTTCTGCGCGGCGGGGCGGCCGCGCCAGTCGAGCGCCATCTGCACGTTCGCCGGGAAGACGCCGACGAAGAACGCCCCCGCGGCCCGTGCCGCGGCCCGGCGGGTGCGCGGCGCCAGCAGGCCCGCCGCCAGGGCCAGCTCCGCCGCGCCGCTGGCGTAGGTCCAGGCCCGGGGAGACCCGGGGAGCGCCCGGGGGACCATCACGTCGAACTGCTTGGGGACGGCGAAGTGGGCGGCGCCCACCGAGGCGAGCATTCCGGCGAGCAGCAGGGGCGAGGAGACGGAGCGGGCCATCGGGGCCTCCGGGGCGGGACGGGCGGTGACGGGGTGTCACTCGCGGGTCGGCAGGGGGGTGGGACGGGCTGCGGCCGGGCGCGGTCCTGCGGGGGCGCGCCTGGTCGCGGGCCCTGGAAGGGCCGGGCAGGGAGTTTCCACGGAGGCGGTTGAGGCCCGCTTTACCGCCGCGCCGGGGGTTCGCGCACCCGCGGCCGAAGGAGGCGGCCGGGCACCCGCCCGCCGGGAGGGCGCGACGCGCGGCCCCCGGGGCCCGCCGTCGGGTCCCCGCCCGGCCCGCGCCCTCGCCGCGCCGGGTGAAAGTCCGAGTGCGCCCGGCGGGAGGAACTCCGCCCGGCACACCGAGAGCACGCGCCGGACGCGGCGGGGCCGCCCTTCGGGCGGCGACGGGGACGTGACGACAGCCCCGGGGCCCGACTCCGCGCCGTCCGGGGCGGCGACGCTGGGCGGGCGCACCCGGCCGGCCCCGCCTCCACCGCGCCCGCGGTGACATGTGCCGCACAAACCCGGCCGCGCCCGGCCCGTGCCCCGCCCTCCCCGCGCGGGGCTCCGGCGGACGCCCGCACACCTATTGACCGGGGGCGCGGCGGCCTCTACGTTGCCAACATCTTGCCGCAAGTTTCAGCAGTCTTTCAGTCATGTGCCGGTTGCTCTTCCGGCGCGCGGACGCCCTCACCCACCGGGAGACGGCGATGAGCACCGCACCCCGACCCGTCCACCGCGGCTCCCACCTGCGGTGACGGCGGGCAGGGCGGCGCGGTGCCGGGCGCCAGGGGGCCACCGGGGCAGGACGCGCACCGGGCAAGCGACCAGCAACCACCGAACATGGAAGGGCGCCAGCGCGTGATGGCTCTCCCCCGCCCCGGCACCGGCCGAAGAAACCGTGCGGGCCGACGTCCCCGCACCGCCGCGCTGCGCGGGGCCTGTGCGGCCGCCGCGGCCGCGCTGCTCGTCACGTCCCTGCCCGCGGCGCGCTCGGCCGCCGCCGCGCCCGCGCCGCCGGAGCCGCCCTCGGACGCCCGCCTGGCGGCCGAGGCGTCCCGGCACGACCTGACCCGCGAGCAGTTCTACTTCGTCCTGCCGGACCGCTTCGCCAACGGCGACCCGTCCAACGACCGGGGCGGTCTTACCGGGACCCGCGCGGTCACCGGCTTCGACCCGGCCGACAAGGGCTTCTACCAGGGCGGCGACCTCAAGGGCCTCACCGAGAGGCTCGACTACATCAAGGGCCTGGGCACCACGGCCATCTGGATGGCGCCCGTCTTCAAGAACAAGCCCGTCCAGGGCAACGGCGAGAGCGCCGGATACCACGGCTACTGGATCACCGACTTCACCCAGGTCGATCCGCACTTCGGCACCAACGCCGACCTCACGCGGCTGATCGACAAGGCCCACGCCAAGGGCATGAAGGTCTTCTTCGACGTCATCACCAACCACACGGCCGACGTCATCACCCCGGCGGAGGAGCGGTACGCCTACCGCTCCAAGGGGGCCTACCCGTACCTGGACACCGAGGGGCGCCCCTTCGACGACGCCCGCACCACCGCCCGGGTGGACCGGGACGGCATGCCGTACACCCCGCGGATCGCCCCGGCAGAGCGCGACGTCAAGGTGCCCGCCTGGCTCAACGACCCGACGATGTACCACAACCGCGGGGACTCCACCTTCGCCGGCGAGAGCGGCCTGTACGGGGACCACACCGGCCTGGACGACCTGTGGACCGAGCGCCCCGAGGTGGTGGAGGGCCTTGAGCGCATCTACCGGAAGTGGGTCGAGGACTTCGACATCGACGGCTTCCGGGTCGACACGGTCCGCAACGTCAACATGGAGTTCTGGACCCAGTGGGCCACCGCCCTGGACCGCCACGCGGCCCGGCACGGCCGCGAGGACTTCTTCATCTTCGGCGAGACGTACTCCTCCGACCCCGCCGTCACCGCGCCCTACGTCACCCAGGGCCGCCTGGACGCCACGCTCGACTTCCCGCTCCAGGAGGCCCTGCTCGGCTTCGCGTCGCGGGACGAGCCGGCGAGCCGCCTCGCGGAGGTGTTCGCGCAGGACTACCGGTACACCACCGGCAGGGCGAACGCCTACGAGCAGGTGACCTTCCTCGGCAACCACGACATGGGCCGCGTCGGCGGCAGGCTGGCCAAGGACAACCCGGGGGCGTCCGACGCGGAGCTGCTGGACCGCGACCGGCTCGCCCACGAGCTGATGTTCCTCTCCCGCGGCAACCCGGTGGTCTACTCCGGGGACGAGCAGGGCTTCACCGGCGCGGGCGGCGACAAGGACGCCCGCCAGACGATGTTCGCCTCCCGGGTCGCCGACTACCTGGACGACGACCAGCTCGGCACCGGCCGCACCCACGCCGACGACGCCTTCGACCCGGGCCATCCGCTGTACCGGACGATCGCGGCCCTGTCGAAGCTGGTGAAGGACCACCCGGCGCTGCGCGACGGCGTGCAGACCGAGCGGTACGCCGAGGGTTCGGTGTACGCCTTCTCCCGCGTCGCGGCCCCGGGCGGCAAGGGCGCCCGGGACCGCACCGAGTACCTGGTGGCCGTGAACAACGCGGAGGCGCCGAAGGAGGTGACGCTCCGCACGGACTCCCCCCGCACCCGCTTCACCGGCGTCCACGGCACCCACCGGACCGCGGCCAGCGACGCCGAGGGGCGCGTCACCCTCACCGTCCCGGCCCGCTCCGCCGTGGTCCACCGGGCCGACCGCCCCGTTCCGGCCCCGCGCACCGCGCCGGCCGTCACGCTGCGCGCCCCGGCCGAGGGCGCCACGGGCACGGTGACGGTGACCGCCGACGCCCCCGGGAGCGGGCCGCGCCGGGTGGTGTTCGCCGCGCAGACCGGCAACGGCGCCTGGCAGACCCTCGGCACCGCCGACCACGCCCCCTACCAGGTCACCCACCACATCCCCGGCACGGTGCGCGCCGGCACCCCGCTGCGGTACAAGGCGGTGGTCGTGGACGGCGCGGGGCGCACGGCGAGTGCCCTGGCCCAGTCGACGGCGGGGCAGGCCCCGCCGGCCGGTAAGCCCAGCGCCGTGGAGCGGGAGTACGCCGTGGTGCACTACCGGCGGGCCGACGGCGACTACACCGGATGGCGGCTCACCGCGGGCGGGGCGACCGGCGAGTTCCTGGGGCGCGACGCCTACGGCGCCTTCGCGTGGGTGCCGGTGCGGGACGGCCAGGACCAGGTGGCGTACACCGTCCGCAAGGACGGCACGGCCGACGGGCCGGAGCGCACCATCGACCTGGCGGCCACCGGCGAGGTGTGGATCGAGCAGGGCCGGGACGGGCAGTCGGCGACCAGGCCCGGCGGGGTGTACCCGCAGCCCGACCCGGCGAAGGCGGTCATCCACTTCCACCGGCCCGGCGGCGACTTGGACGGCTGGGGCCTGCACACCTGGGCGGGGGCCGAGCAGCCCACCGACTGGGCCGACCCGCTGGAGCCCGTGGCGCGGGACGCCTACGGCGTGACCTTCGAGGTCCCGCTCGCCGAGGGCGCCACCTCCCTGAGCTACATCGTCCACCGGGGCGACGAGAAGGACATCCCCGCGGACCGCTCCCTGGACTTCGGCACCCACGGCCACGAGGTGTGGCTCAACTCCGGGGACAGCGGCTACCTGCTGCCTTCGGTGGGTTCCGCGCCGGACCTCGACCTCGGCAGGTCGAAGGCCCAGTGGATCGACGCCCACACCGTGGTGTGGCAGGTGAGGGCCACCGCCTCGACCAGCCAGCAGCTCGTGTACGCGCCGCGGGGCGACATCACGATCGAGGACGGCGCGCTGTCCCACGAGGGCCACTGGCTGCGGCTGATCCCCTCGTCGCTGACGGACGCGCAGAAGGCCGAGCACCCCCACCTGAAGGACCTCCCGGCGTTCACCGTGGACCCGCGCGACCGGGACCGGATCCGCCCCGCGCTGCGCGGGCAGCTCATCGCGACGCAGCGGGCCGGGAACGGGGCGCTGCTCGCCGCGACCGGGGTGCAGACCCCCGGGGCGCTGGACGACGTGTACGGCGCCGCCGCGGAGAAGGCGCCGCTGGGGCCGGTGTTCCGGGACGGCCGGGTCACCCTGTCCGTGTGGGCGCCCACCGCCCAGGACGTGGACCTGGAGCTGGACGGGCGGCGGGTCGGGATGCGCCGGGACGACGCCGCCGGGGTGTGGTCGGTCACCGGGCCCCGGTCCTGGCGGGGCAAGCAGTACCGGTACGTGGTGCGGGTCTGGGCGCCCGGTGCCCGCGAGGTCGTCACCAACACGGTCACCGACCCGTACTCGGTGGCGCTCACCGCCGACTCCCGGCACAGCGTCGTCGCCGACCTCGACGACGCGGCGCTCGCGCCCGCGGGCTGGTCGTCGCTGCGGAAGCCGAAGGCGGTGCCGCTGCGCGACGCGCAGATCCAGGAGCTGCACATCCGGGACTTCTCCGTCGAGGACGGCACGGTGCCCGCCGCGCACCGCGGCACCTACCTGGCCTTCGGCGACAAGGACGGCGACGGCTCCCGGCACCTGCGCAGGCTCGCCGAGGCGGGCACGACGCACGTGCACCTGCTGCCCGCCTTCGACTTCGCCACCGTGCCCGAGCGGAAGGCCGACCAGGCGGCGCCCGAGTGCGACCTCGCCGCCCTGCCGGCCGACTCCGAGCGGCAGCAGGAGTGCGTGTCCGCGACGGCCGGCGAGGACGCCTACAACTGGGGGTACGACCCGTACCACTACACGGTGCCCGAGGGCTCCTACGCCTCCGACCCGGACGGCACCCGCCGCACCGTGGAGTTCCGGAAGATGGTCAAGGCCCTCAACGAGGACGGGCTGCGCGTGGTGATGGACGTGGTCTACAACCACACCAGCGCCGCCGGGCAGGCGAGGACCTCCGTGCTCGACCGGATCGTGCCCGGCTACTACCACCGGCTGCTCGCCGACGGCTCGGTGGCCGACTCGACCTGCTGCGCCAACACCGCGCCCGAGCACACCATGATGGGCCGGCTCGTGGTCGACTCGGTCGTCACCTGGGCCCGGCAGTACAAGGTGGACGGCTTCCGCTTCGACCTCATGGGCCACCACCCGAAGGAGAACATCCTGGCGGTCCGCGCGGCCCTGGACGCGCTCACGGTCCGCGAGGACGGCGTGGACGGCAGGAGCATCGTCCTGTACGGCGAGGGCTGGGACTTCGGCGAGGTCGCCGACGGCGCCCGCTTCACCCAGGCCACGCAGGAGAACATGGCCGGCACGGGTGTGGCCACCTTCTCCGACCGGGCCAGGGACGCGGTGCGCGGCGGCGGCCCGTTCGACGCCGACCCCGGTGTCCAGGGCTTCGCCTCCGGGCTGTACACCGAGCCCAACGGCTCGGCGGCGAACGGCTCCCCGGCCGAGCAGCGGGCCCGCCTGCTGCACTACCAGGACCTGATCAAGGTGGGTCTCTCGGGCAATCTGAAGTCGTTCACGTTCACCGACAGCGGCGGCAGGACGGTGACCGGCGCCGACGTGGACTACGGCGGCGCGCCCGCCGGGTACGCGGACGCGCCGGGCGACGCCCTGGCGTACGCCGACGCGCACGACAACGAGTCCCTGTACGACGCGCTGGCGTTCAAGCTGCCCCGCTCCGTCCCGGCCGCGGACCGGGCCCGCATGCAGGTCCTGGCGATGGCGACGGCCGCCTTCTCGCAGGGCCCCGCGCTCTCCCAGGCCGGCACGGACCTGCTGCGCTCGAAGTCGCTGGACCGCAACTCCTACGACAGCGGCGACTGGTTCAACGCGATCCACTGGGACTGCCGGGACGGCAACGGCTTCGGCCGCGGCCTGCCGCCGGCCGCGGACAACGCGGACAAGTGGTCGCACGCCAGGCCGCTGCTGGCCGCGGACACCCTCAGGCCGGGCTGCGCGGAGATCGAGCACGCCGCGGCCGCGTACCGGGACCTGCTGCGGATCCGCAGCACGGAGAGCGCCTTCAGCCTGGCCACGGCCGGTCAGGTGCAGCGGGCGCTGTCCTTCCCGCTGTCGGGCCGGGACGAGGTGCCCGGGGTGGTCACGATGCGGCTCGGCGACCTGGTGGTCGTCTTCAACGCCACCCCCGACCGCGTCCCCCAGCGGATCGCCGAGCTGGCGGGCGAGGCCCACGGGCTGCACCCGGTCCAGGCCGCGGGCGCTGACGAGCGGGTGAGGTCCGCCGCGTACGACAGCGCCACGGGCACCTTCACGGTGCCGCCGCGCACGGTCGCGGTGTTCGCGCCCACCAGCCGCTAGGGGGTCCCCGGGTGCCGCCGCGTCAGGGGCGGTGGCACCCGGGGGTGCGGGCGGCGGCGGGGGACGGGCGGCTTGGGGCGGCGTGATAGCTTGCCCGGGCCAGTCAAGGGAATCCGGTGCGAATCCGGAACTGACGCGCAGCGGTGAGGGTGACGGGCGGGGCAGTACGAGCCACTGGACGCAGGTCGGCACGACCGAGGTCCGGGAAGGCGCCCCGTCCGGGTGATCCCGAGTCCGAAGACCTGCTGGCGGCCTTGTCCGAACGGGTCCCGCGCCTGGGCCCTCGACACACGAGGAACATCCGTGCCCGTCACGCACCCCCCGCGCTTCCCCGCCCTGCTCCTGGCCTCGGCGCTGCTGCTGGCCGCCTGCGGTGAGGACGCCTCCCCGCGCTCCTCCGGCGCCCCCTCCGGCCGGGCCGTGGTCCTGGACAACTGCGGTCAGCGGGTGGAGATCGCCGCCCCGCCCGAGCGGGCGGTGTCCCTGAACCAGGGCACCACCGAGATCATGCTCGCCCTGGGCCTCGCCGACCGGATGGCGGGCACCGGCACCTGGACCGACCCGGTGATGAAGGGCCTGGAGAAGGCCGAGGCGCGGGTGCCCAGGCTGGCCGACAACGCCCCTTCCTTCGAGAAGGTGCTGGCCGCCGAGCCGGACTTCGTCGCCGCGTCCTTCGCGTCCACGTTCGCCAAGGGCGGTGTGGCGCCGCGCGGGAAGTTCCGGGAGCTGGGCGTGCCCACCTACCTCTCCCCCGCCGACTGCGCGGGCAAGGACAACAGCGGCGACGGCGACGGGGCGCGGACCGAGCCGCTGACCATGGACACCGTGTACGGCGAGGTGCGGGACCTGGCGCGGGTCTTCGGTGCGGAGGAGCGCGGCGAGCGGCTCGTCCGCGACCTGCGGGCCCGGATGGACCGGGCCACCGAAGGGATCGACGCCGACGGCACCTCGGTCCTGTACTGGTTCGCCAACCAGAAGTCCCCCTACATGGCGGGCTGCTGCGGCGCCCCCGGAGTGATCACCGAGGCGCTCGGCGCGCGGAACGCCTTCGACGACACCACCCAGGAGTGGCCCCAGGTCAACTGGGAGACCGTCGTCGACCGCGACCCCGACGTGCTGGTGATCGGCGACCTCACCCGCAGGTCGCAGACGGCCGAGACCGCCGCGAAGAAGATCGCGTTCCTGGAGTCCGACCCGGTGACCAGGAACATGGACGCGGTGCGGCACAAGCGCTATGTGCTGCTCAGCGGGCAGGCCATGAACCCGACGATCCGCACCGTCGAGGGGGTGGAGAAGGTCGCGGCGGCGCTGCGCGCGTGGGGCCTCGCCGGGTGACGGCGGCGACCGCGACCGGGGTCCTGCTGCGCACGTCCGCCGGCGCCGCCGCGCTGGCCGTGTCCGTCGCGGTGGCGATCACCATCGGCCCGGCGGACATCGGCGTGCGCGACGTGTGGTCCGTGGTGGCCGCGCACCTGGGCGGCGGGACCTCCGGGCTGAGCCCGATCCGGGACGGCATCGTGTGGAACCTGCGGCTGCCCCGCACCCTGCTGGCGGCCGTGTGCGGGGCGGGTCTCGCGGTGTGCGGGGCGGTGATGCAGTCCCTGCTGCGCAACCCGCTCGCCGACCCGTTCGTGCTCGGGGTGTCCTCGGGCGCCTCGACGGGCGCCGTGGCGGTGGTGGTGCTGGGCGCGGGCGGCGGCGCGCTGTCGGTCTCCGGGGGAGCGTTCGCCGGGGCGGTGTGCTCGTTCGCGCTGGTGCTGCTGCTCAGCCACACCCTGGGCGGCACCACCGACCGGGTGGTGCTGTCCGGGGTGGCCGCGATGCAGTTGTTCTCGGCGCTCACCTCGTTCGTCGTGATGACCGCCGCCGACGCGGAGACCACCCGCGGGGTGCTGTTCTGGCTGCTCGGCTCGCTCGGCGGGGCCGGGTGGAGCGACGTGTGGCGCTGTGCGGCGGTGCTGGTGGTCGCCCTGGCCGTCTGCCTGGGCCACGCGCGCACCCTGGACGCCTTCGCGTTCGGGCAGGACGCGGCGGCCTCGCTCGGGGTCGCGGTGGCGCGCACCCGGCTGGTGCTGCTGTGCGTCACCGCGCTGCTGACGGCCGCGCTGGTCAGCTCGGCGGGCGCGATCGGCTTCGTCGGGCTGGTCCTGCCGCACGCCGCCCGCGCGGTGGCCGGGCCCGGGCACGGGCGGCTGCTGCCGCTCACCGCCCTGGCCGGCGCGGTGTTCCTGGTGTGGGTGGACACCCTGGCCCGCACCGCGCTCGACCCGCAGGAGGTGCCGGTGGGCGTGGTGACCTCGCTGATCGGCGTGCCCGCGTTCGTGCTGGTGCTGTACCGCACCCGGAGGGTCGCGCGATGACGCTCGCCGCCGACCGGGTCACGCGCGCCGCCGACGGGCGGTTGATCCTCGACGGCGTGTGCGTCAGCCCGGCCCCCGGGTCCGTCACCGGGCTGCTGGGCCCCAACGGCTCGGGGAAGTCCACGCTGCTGCGGCTGCTCGCCGGGGTGCTGGCGCCGGCCTCGGGCGTCGTCACCCTCGACGGCCGGGCGCTGGAGCAGTGGGGCCGCAGGGCCGTCGCCCGGCGGGTGGCCGTGGTCGAGCAGCAGGCGGACACGCAGGTGGAGCTGACGGTGCTGGACGTGGTGCGGCTCGGCCGGATCCCGCACCGCCGCGCCTGGGCTCCCCCGTCCCCGGCGGACGAGGCAGCGGTGCGCGCCGCCCTGGACCGCACCGGCCTCACCGACCGGGCCGGGCGCCTGTGGCGGACCCTGTCCGGCGGGGAGCGGCAGCGCGTCCAGATCGCCCGCGCGCTCGCCCAGGAGCCGCGCGAGCTGCTGCTGGACGAGCCCACCAACCACCTCGACGTCCGGCACCAGCTCGCCCTGCTGGCGCTGGTCGCGGAGCTCCCCGTGACCAGCGTCGTGGCCCTGCACGACCTGAACCTGGCGGCGATGTACTGCGACCGGGTGGTCGTGCTCGACCGGGGCCGGGTGGTGGCGGGCGGCACTCCGCGGGAGGTCCTCACCGAGGAGCTGATCGCCGAGGTCTACGGCGTGCGGTGCGCGGTCGCCGCGGGGCCCGGCGGCCGGCCCCACATCCGGTACCTCGGGGTGGTGTCCGGGACCTGAGCGGGCGGGCGGGGGCGCGCCCGGGCCGCCGGTGGCCGCGCCCCCGCCGCCGGTCACCCGCGGGCGGACTGGTCCGGCGGGGCCCCGGTCAGGGACCGAGGGCGCTGGTCCGGCCAGTGGGCGTCGATCCAGGCCAGGGCCTCGTCGCGGGGGGCCGCGGGGCGGGCGACGGTCCAGCCCTCGGGGACGGCGGCGAAGGCGGGCCACAGGCTGTGCTCGCCCTCGGCGTTGACCAGGACGAGGCAGGCGGTGCGGTCGTCGTCGAAAGGATGGGGCATGGCGGGGTCTCCCGTGGGGTCGGTGCCAGCCGGCGGTGGACGGGGCCGGCGGCGGACGGCGGGGCGGCGGGCGGCTAGCGCAGCCCGCCGTCCACCCGGACGACGGTGCCGGTGATGTAGGAGGCGCCGGGGGACAGCAGATACGCCACCAGGTCGGCCACCTCCTCGGGGCGGCCGGCGCGGCCCAGCGGGATCCGGGCGGCGGCCCGCTCCAGGACGTCCTCGGGCAGGCCGTCGAGGATGCCGGTGTCGATGAAGCCGGGCGCGACCACGTTGGCCCGCACGCCGTGCCGGCCCACCTCCTGGGCCAGGGAGGTGGTGAAGCCGACGATGCCCGCCTTGGACGCGGCGTAGTTGGTCTGGGCGGCGTTGCCCTGGAGCCCGGCGACCGAGGAGAGGGTGACGACGGCGCCGCGCCCGCGCCGCGCCATCTCCGGGACGACCGCACGGCAGACGTGGTAGACGCCGTCGAGGTTCACCCGCAGCACCTCGTGCCAGTCGTCGTCCTCCATCAGCGCCAGCGGGGCGTCCCTGAGGACCGCGGCCGAGGCGACCAGGGCGGTGATCGGGCCGAGGGCGTCCTCGGCCGCCTCCACCAGGTCCCGCACGGCGGCGGCGTCGGACACGTCGGCGCGCCGCAGGTACACCCTGCGGCCGAGCGCGGTCAGCTCCTTCTCCAGTTGCCGGGCGGCCGCGCCGTCGGAGGCGTAGCACAGGGCGAGGTCGTGGCCGTCGCGGGCCAGGCGCAGGGCGGTGGCGCGGCCGATGCCGCGGGTGCCGCCGGTCACCAGCGCCACCGGGGCGGGGGTCTGCTTCACGGGTCCTCCGTGGGGATGCGGGTGGTCAGTCGTCCAGGACGGTCTCGCGCAGGGCGCGGCGCAGGTCGGTGACGCGGCGCCCGGGGTCGGCCGCCACCAGGCGCAGCAGGTGCTCCCACTGGCGCAGCAGCACGCCCATGACCCGGCCGTCCAGGCGCTCGGGCGAGTACAGCCACAGGCCGCGCAGGCTGCCGCCGGTCTCGCGCATCATCAGGTAGAGGTCCACCACGGACGGCCGCATGGCGGTGATCAGCTCGGGGAACACCCCGTCGTCGCCGACCCGGACGTCCAGCGGCGCCACCCGCAGGCCGGGCAGGCGCAGCGTGGTCTCGGGGGCGTTGAGCAGGTTGAACAGGATCCGGAACGGGTCGTTGCCGTGGCGGGTGCGCTCGTGCAGCAGGGCCCGCAGCGGCACGTCCTGGTGGGCGTGGGCGTCCAGCGCCGCGCCTTGGACCAGGTCGAGCAGTTCGCGGAAGGTCGGGTCGCCCGACAGGTCGAGGCGGACCAGCACGGGGCTGATGAAGAAGCCGATCATGTCGGCCACCTCGGGCCGCTCGCGCCCGGCGAGCGGGAACGCCACGGCGATGTCGTCGCTGTCGGAGTAGGTGTGCAGCAGCACCTTGAACGCGGACATCAGGACCATGAACAGGGTGGTGTCGGCGCGCTGCGCGGTGCTCCGGAGCGCCGAGGTGAGGCCGGCGTCGAGGACGAAGCCGTGGGTGTAGCCGCCGGGTGCCGCGGCCCGCTGGTGGGCGGGCGCGTCGAAGGCGAGCCGGGGCGGCAGGGGGTCGAGCAGCCGCCGCCAGTGGGCGAGGTGCTCGTCGAACGCCCCTTCCGCGAGCCGGTCCTGCTGCCAGGCGGCGTACTGGGTGTAGTGCAGGGGCAGCTCCGGCAGCCCCTGCCCGGTGCCCGCGGCGTGGGCCGCGTACAGGGCGCTGAGGTCGTCGAACAGGACGCGGTACGCCCAGTGGTCCACCACGATGTGGTGCATGGCCAGGACGAGCACGTGCTCGTCGGGTCCGGTGGCGGCGAGCGTGCCGCGGACCAGGGGCCCGGCCGCCAGGTCGTAGGGGCGGCGGGTCTCCTCCTCGATCAGCTCGCGCAGTCGCCGCGAGCGCTCCCCGGGCGGCAGGCCGCGCAGGTCGGCGGCGGCCAGCGGCCAGGCCGCCTCGGGGTCCACCGTCTGCACCCAGCCCGCGCCGCGGCGCAGCAGGCGGGTGCGCAGCGACTCGTGCCGCCGCACGATGCCGTCCAGGGCGCGGCGCAGCGCGGTCTCGTCCAGGGCGCCGGTGAGCACGGTGGCGGTGATGACGCCGTGGTGCGGGTCGCCCGGGTCCACGGGCTGGTGCACCACGTCGAGCTGGGCGAAGGACAGGGGGATGCCGTCGGCGGCTCCGGCGCGGACGGCGGGCGGGAGGGCGGCGGCCGGCTCGGCGGGCTCCTCGGCGGGGGTGCCGAGGCGGTCGGCGCAGGCGGTGACGGCCCGCAGGGCGGCGAACCAGTCCTCGGCGAGCTCGCGCACCGCCGCCTCGTCCAGCAGCGACGGCGCCCAGGTCCAGTGGGCGGTCAGCCGGGGCCCGCCGGGGCCGTCGTGGGTGACCGCGTTCACCTCCAGCAGGTGGGCGAGCGGCATGCCGGGGTCGGCGCCCGCCGCGGGGTCGAGCGCGTCCGCCACCGGGGTCCACGGCGCCTCGCCGTCCGGGGCGGGGAGGCGGCCGAGGTAGTTGAAGGCGGCCTGCGGGGCGGGCAGCGCCGCGAGGGCGGGCCCGGCCTGCGGGTCGAGGCGGCGCAGCAGCCCGAAGCCGAGCCCGTCCCCGGGGACGCGGCGCAGTTGCCGCCGCACCCTGGCCACGGCGTCGGCGAGCGGCTCGGCGGCGTCGGCGAGCTCCCGCCCGGTCAGCGGGCCGGGGTCGAGGCGGACGGGGTGGACGCTGGTGAACCAGCCCACGGTGCGGGACAGGTCCACGCCGGGGGCCAGGCCCTCGTGGCGGCCGTGGCTCTCCACGTCCACGGTCACCGCGCCGTCGCCGCCGCCGCGCCGGCGGCGCCACCCGGTGAGGGCGATGCCGAGGGCGGCGAGCAGCACGTCCTGCACGCCGGCGCGGTACGCGGCGGGGACGCGGGTGAGCAGCGGGGCGGTGTCCCGTTCGGGGAGGGTCAGGGTCAGCTTCCCCGCGGTGCCGTGGGTGTCCCGGTCGGCCCGCGGGGCGCCGGGGGCCAGGGGCGGGGCGTCCCGCAGGATGTCCGTCCACGCCGGCAGTTCGGCGGCGCGGCGGCCCGCGGCGGCCTCGCGGTGCAGCAGGGCGGACCAGCGGCGCAGGGGGGTGCCCACGGGGGCGAGGGCGGGCGGGCGGCCCGCGGTGACGGCGTCCCAGGCGTCCTTCAGGTCGGGCAGCAGGATCCGCCAGGAGACGCCGTCCACCACCAGGTGGTGCAGGACCAGCAGCAGCCGGCCGGGCCGGGGCCCGGCGTCGAACCACACGGCCTGGAGCACCACTCCGGCGGCCGGGTCGAGGCGGTCCCTGGCGGCGGTGTGCTCGCGCGCCACCAGGGCCCGCAGCGCCTCGCCGTCCAGGCCCGCGGCGTCCACGCGCCGGGGGCGGTGCTGCGCGCGCGGGGCGCCGGGCGGTGCGGCGTGCAGGGCCCAGCTCCCGTCCGGGCGCACCACCAGGCGGGTGCGCAGGGCGTCGTGGTGGGCGGTGACGGCCTCCAGCGCGGCGGTCAGCCCGTCCGGGTGGGCGCCGGCGGGCGTGACGACCACGGCGGCCTGGCTGAATCCGCGTGTCGGGCCGTCCAGCGCGCGCAGCCACTCCACGACCGGGGTGGGGGCGATCTCGCCCGCGCCGTCGCCGGTCCCGGCGGGCTCCTCGGGCGCGGCGGTGCGGGCGGCGGCGGCCAGCGCGGCCGGGGTGCGGTGGGCGAAGACGTCGCGGGTGGTGACGACCAGGCCCGCGGCCCGGGCCCGGGCGACGACCTGGATGGCCTGGATGCTGTCCCCGCCCAGGTCGAAGAAGCTGTCCTCGGCGCCGACCTCCGGCAGGTCGAGGACCTGGCGGAACACCGCGCACACGGCCCGCTCGGCGGGGGTGCGGGGGCCGCGGGAGGTCACGGCGGCGGCGTAGTCGGGGGCGGGCAGCGCGGCCCGGTCGACCTTGCCGTTGGGGGTGAGCGGCAGCCGGTCGAGGACGACGACGGCGGCGGGCACCATGTGGCCGGGCAGCCGCTCCGCGGCGAAGGCCCGCAGCGCGGCCGGGTCGGGCCGGGGCCCGGCCGCGGGCACGGCGTAGCCGACCAGCCGCCGGTCGCCGGGCCGGTCCTCGCGGACGACCACCAGGGCCCGGTCCACCGCCGGGTGGGCGGTCAGCGCGGCCTCGATCTCGCCCGGCTCGACGCGGAACCCGCGGAGCTTGACCTGCTCGTCGGTCCTGCCGAGGAAGTCGAGCTGCCCGTCCGGGCGCCAGCGGACCAGGTCGCCGGTGCGGTACATGCGGCTGCCCGGGGGGCCGAAGGGGCAGGCCACGAAGCGCTGGGCGGTCAGCGCGGGACGGCGCAGGTAGCCGCGGGCCAGGCCCGGGCCGGCCACGTACAGCTCGCCGGGGACGCCGACGGGCACCGGCTGGAGGGCGTCGTCGAGCACGTACACGCGGGCGCCCGCGACGGGCCGGCCGATGGGCGGCACCGCCGCGCCGGACAGCGGGTCGCTGATGGTGGCGCACACGGTGGTCTCGGTCGGACCGTACGCGTTGACCATGCGCCGCCCCGCCGACCAGCGGGCGGCGAGCTCGGGCGGGCACGCCTCCCCCGCCACGACCAGGGACACCTCGGGGCCCAGGGCGCCCTCGGGCAGCGCGGCGAGGGCGCTGGGCGGCAGGGTGACGTTGGTGACGCCGTGCTCGGCGCAGGTGCGGGCCAGCGGCTCGCCCGGCAGCAGGTCGTCCTTGTCGGCGAGGACCAGGGTGGCGCCGGACAGCAGGGCGTCGCAGCGCTCGGCGACGGAGGCGTCGAACGCGGGCGAGGCGAACTGGAGCAGCCGGGTGCCCGCGGTGAGGCCGAACCCCTCGACCTGCGCGGCGACCAGGTGGGGGATGCCCGTGTGGGTGACCACGACGCCCTTGGGCGTGCCGGTGGAGCCCGAGGTGTGAATGACGTAGGCGGGGTGCTCGGGCCGCAGGGGCTCGGCGCGGTCGGCGTCGGTCGGCGCGGTCGCCGGGCGGGCGGCGAGCGCGGCGGTGACGGCGGGGTCGTCCAGGTTCAGCCGCGGCACCCCGGTGTCCGGCAGGGCCGGCTCCGTGGCGGCGCAGGTGATCATCAGCGTGGGGGCGGCGTCGGCGAGCAGGTACGTCACGCGGTCCGGCGGGTAGGCGGAGTCCACGGGCAGGAAGGCGGCGCCGGCCTTGGCGACGGCGAGCATGGCCACGACCGAGGCGGTGTTCCTCGGCAGGGCCAGGGCGACGATCCGCTCGGGGCCCGCGCCGCGGCCGATCAGCAGGTGGGCCAGGCGGTTGGCGGCGGCGTCCAGCTCGGCGTACGTGGTCCGCTCGGCGCCGCACACCACGGCCGGGACGCCGGGGGTGCGGGCGGCCTGCGCCTCGAACAGCGCGGGGAGGGTGCCCCGGGGCACCTGCCGGGCGGTGCCGTTCCACTCGACGGTGATCCGGTGCCGCTCGGCGGGGGTGAGCAGGTCGATCGCGGCGACGCGCCGGCCGGGGTCGGCGGCGGCCCGGGTCAGCAGGTGGCGCAGCCGGTCCAGCAGCGCCTCGACGGTGGGCGGGTCGAACACGTCGGTGTTGTACTCGACGGTGCCGTGCACGCCGCCCGGCTCGGCGCCCGGGCCCAGGCGCTCGGTCAGCGAGAACGCCAGGTCCATGCGGGCGGTGCCGGTGCCGACGGGCAGGGTGCGCGCCGTCACCCCGGGCAGCCGCAGGTCCGCCTCGGGCGTGTTCTGCCAGGCGAGCATGGCCTGGAACAGCGGGTGGTGGGCCATGGAGCGGCTGGGCCGCAGGGCGTCCACCAGCAGCTCGAACGGCACGTCCTGGTGGGCGTAGGCGGTGAGGCTGCGCTCGCGCACCCGGGCGATCAGCTCGCGGAAGGTGGGGCGGCCCGAGGTGTCCACCCGGATCACCAGGGTGTTGGCGACACAGCCGACGAGGTCCTCGGTGGCCTCGTCGGTGCGTCCGGCCACGGCGGCGCCGAGGGGGATGTCCTCGCCCGCGCCGAGCCGCGTCAGCAGCGCGGCCAGCGCCGCGTGGACGACCATGAACACGCTGGCGTCGCACTCGCGGGCCAGGCGGGTCAGCTCCCGGTGCAGGTCGGCGTCCCAGCCGAAGGCGACGGTGCGGCCCTCGCGGGACGGCTCCGGCGGGTGCGGGCGGTCGGTGGGCAGCGCGATCCGCTCCGGCAGGCCGTCCAGCGCCCGGCGCCAGTGGGCGAGCTGGACGGCGGCCGGGCTGCCGGGGTCGTCCGGGTCGCCGAGCAGGTCCCGCTGCCACAGGGTGTAGTCGGCGTAGGACACCGGCAGGGGCGCCCAGTCGGGGGCGCGGCCGTCGCGGCGGGCGGCGTAGGCGGCGGCCAGGTCGCGGGCGAGCGGCGCCAGGGACCAGCCGTCGGCGGCGATGTGGTGGACGACGACGACCAGCACGTGGTCGCCGGGGGTCACGGCGAGCAGCTCGGCGTGCAGCGGCGGCTCGGTGGCCAGGTCGAAGGTGTGCCGGGCGGCGGCGGCCACCGCGGCCCGGAGGTCCTCCTCCCGCACCCGGGTCACCGCCGGGTCGGGGCGGACGGCCTCGGGTGGCAGCACGTGCTGGCGCGGGCGTCCCTCGGTGTCCGGGTACACGGTGCGCAGCACCTCGTGCCGCTCGGCGACGTCGGCCAGCGCGGCCCGCAGGGCGCCGGTGTCCAGCTCGCCGGTCAGGCGCAGCGCCATCGGGATGTTGTAGGTGGGCGAGGGGCCCTCCATCGAGTGCAGGAACCACAGGCGCCGCTGGGCGAAGGACAGCGGCAGCTCCCGGGGGCGCTCCCGCGGGGCCAGCGCCGGGCGGGCCGCGTCCGCTTCCGGCAGTTGCCGGGCCAGCAGCGCCGGGGTGGGCGCCTCGAACAGGGTGCGCACCGGCACCTCGACGCCGAAGGCGGTGCGCAGCCGCGACACCAGCCGGGTGGCCAGCAGGGAGTGGCCGCCGAGGTCGAAGAAGCTGTCGTCGGCGCCCACCCGGGGCGCGCCGAGCAACTGGGCGAACAGGTCGCACAGGGTGCGCTCGCGGGCGTCGCGCGGCGCCGTGTACGGCGAGCGCAGCCCGTCGCGTCCGCCGTCCGGCGCGGGCAGGGCCTTGCGGTCGGTCTTGCCGTTGGGGGTCAGCGGCAGCGCGGGGAGGAGGACGTAGGAGGACGGGAGCATGTACTCGGGCAGTCGCCCGGCCAGGGACTCCCGCAGCGCGCGGACGAGCCCGGGCCGCCGCGGCGCCCCCTCGGCCGCCCCTGCTCCCCCGAGCGCCTCCGCCCCTTCGGCCGCGTCGGCGCTCCCTGCGGTCCCGTCGCCGTCCGGCGCGGCGGGGCGCGGCACCACGTACGCCACCAGCCGCTGGTCGCCGGGGGCGTCCTCGCGGACGGTGACCACCGCCTCCCGCACCGCCTCGTGGCGGGCCAGCGCCGACTCGATCTCGCCGAGCTCGATGCGGTGGCCGCGGAGCTTGACCTGGTGGTCGAGGCGGCCCAGGAACTCGATGCCGCCGTCGGGCGCGCGGCGGGCCAGGTCGCCGGTGCGGTAGAGCCGGTCGGACAGGCCGCCGCCGAAGGGGTGGGGCACGAAGCGCTCGGCGGTCAGCTCGGGGCGGTCCAGGTAGCCGCGGGCCAGGCCCGCGCCGCCGACGCACAGTTCGCCGGGAACGCCGAGCGGGGCGAGCCGCCCTTCCGGGTCGAGGATGTGCAGCTCGGTGTTGGCGATGGGCTCGCCCAGGGTCACCGGCCCGTGGCCGACCCGGGCGACCGAGGACCAGATGGTGGTCTCGGTGGGCCCGTACATGTTCCACAGCTCCACGCCCCGCTCCAGCAGCCGGTGCGCCAGCTCCCGCGGCAGGGCCTCGCCCCCGGCGAGCGCGCGCAGGCCCGGGCGGCCGGCCCAGCCCGCGTCGAGCAGCATTCGCCAGGTGGACGGGGTGGCCTGCATCACGGTGGCGCCCGAGGTGGCCAGGGCGTCGGCCAGCAGCTTGCCGTCGGCGGCGGTCTCCCGGCTCGCCAGCACCACCCGGGCCCCGCGGACCAGGGGCAGCAGCAGCTCCAGCATGGAGATGTCGAAGGACAGGGTGGTGACGGCGAGCAGCGCGTCACAGGCGTCGATGCCCGGCCGCTCCGCCGTGGACAGCAGCAGGTTGGCCAGCGCCCGGTGCGGGATCCGCACGCCCTTGGGGCGGCCGGTGGAGCCGGAGGTGTAGATGACGTAGGCCAGGTCCTCCGGGTCGAGCGGCACCTCGACGGGCTCCGCGGGCCCGGCGTCGAGTTCGGCGCGCAGCTCGTCCAGGCACAGGGCGTGCGCGGTGAGCGGGGGCAGGCCGTCGAGGAGCCGCCGCTGGGTCAGCAGCACCGGCAGCCGGGAGTCCGCCAGCATGAACGCCAGCCGCTCCGGCGGGAAGCCCGGGTCCAGCGGCACATACGCGGCCCCGGCCTTCAGCACGGCGAGCAGCGCCACGACCATCTCGGTGGACCGCTCCAGGCAGATGCCGACCAGGGTGCCGCGGCCGACGCCGTGCGACGCGAGGCGGTGGGCGAGCCGGTTGGCGCGCCGGTCCAGCGCGGCGTAGTCGAGCGCCCCGTCGTCGGCGCGCAGCGCCTCGGCCCGCGGGGTCAGCGCGGCCTGCCGCTCGAACAGCCGGTGGGCGAAGAGCGGTTCGGTCCACTCGCGGCGGGAGGCGCCGCCCGCGCCGAGCAGCGCCCGCTCCTCCTCGGGGGTGAGCATCGGCGCCTGCCCGACGGGGCGGTCGGGGTCGGCGACCAGGGCCCGCACCAGCGCCTCGAGGTGGCCCGCCAGGCGCGCGACCGTGGCCGCGTCGAACAGGTCGCTGTCGTACTCGAACCAGCCGCTGAGGCCCCCGTCCCGTTCGAAGACCTGCACCTCCAGGTCGAAGCGGGCCGTGGAGCTGGCGACCTCCACGGGCTCCAGGCGCAGGCCCTGGGCGCCGAACTCGGGCAGGGGGATGTTCTGGTAGATGAAGGAGACCTGGAAGACGGGGGTGCGCGACAGGTCCCGCCGGGGGTGCAGCTCCTCCACCAGCCGCTCGAACGGCAGCTCCTGGTGGGCGAAGGCGTCGACGCAGACCCGGCGCACCCGGCCCAGCAGCTCCCGGAAGGTGGGCCGCCCCGACAGGTCGGTGCGCAGGGCGAGCATGTTGACGAAGTAGCCGATCAGCGGCTCGACCTCGCTCCGGCCGCGGCCCGCGACGGGCACGCCGACGACGATGTCCTCCTCCCGGCTGTAGCGGTGCAGCAGCACCTCGAACGCGGCGAGCACGGTCATGAACGGGGTGACGCCGGCGCGGCGGCTCAGCTCGCGCACCGCGTCCATCACCTCGGCGGGGAGGTGGAACGGGACGGATCCGCCGCTGGTGCCCCGCACGGGCGGGCGGGGCCGGTCGGTGGGCAGTTCGAGCGCCGCGGGAGCGCCGTCCAGGGTGCGCGTCCAGTACTCCAGGTCGGCCGCGAGCGCGTCGCCCCGGAGGCGCTTGTGCTGCCAGACCGCGAAGTCGGCGTACTGGACGGCCAGGCGCGGCAGCTCGGGGGCGCGGCCGGAGGCGTGGGCGCCGTAGAGCTCCACCAGTTCGCCGAAGAAGACGGAGGTGGACCACAGGTCGCCGATGATGTGGTGCATCGTCAGCAGCAGCACGTGCTCGTCGGCGGCCAGGCGCAGGAACCGCAGCCGCAGCAGCGGGCCCCGGCGCAGGTCGAAGGGGCGGGCGAACTCGGCGCGGGCCAGAGCCCGGATGCCGTCCTCGCCGTCCGGGCCGCGCAGGTGCCCGGCCTCCTCCACGGTGAACTCCGGCTCCAGCTTGTCCAGGATCACCTGCACCGGTTCCCCGTCCTCCTCCTGGAAGACGGTGCGCAGGCTCTCGTGGCGGCGGGCGATCTCGTTGACGCAGCGGCGCCACAGCTCCACGTCGAGCGGGCCGTGGACGCGCAGCGCGCCGGGGACGTTGTAGGCGGCGCTGCCCGGCGCGAGCCGGTCGAGGAACCACAGGCGGCGCTGCGAGAAGGACGCGGGGAAGCGCCCGCGCTGCCCGGACGGGCGGGCGGTGCCGCGGCGGCGCAGGTGCCGGGCGAGCAGGGCGCGCTTCTGGGCGGGCGAAAGGCGGGCGAGGTCGGCCGGGGAGAGGGCGCGGGGCTCGGGGCCGGCGCCGTTCGAGTCGGCGCCGTTCGAGTCGGCGCCGTTCGAGTCGGCGCCGTTCGAGTCGGCGCTGTTCGGTCCGGCGTCGCTAGGTCCTGCGCCGTTCGGGTTGACGTCAGCCGGTTCGGTGCCGGCCGGGTTGGCGCCGTTCAGGTCGGTGCCGGCCGGGTTGGCGTCGCTCATGCCGTGTCTCCCTCTTCGCCGGTCCCCGCGGCGAGCAGTTCCCTCAGTTGTGCGTCGACTTCCTCGTCGGAGAGCCCGTCGAGGTCCGGGTCGGGCCCGCCGGGGTCCGGCGCCCCGGCCCCGTCGCCGGTCTCCTCGCGGGCCAGCGCCTCGATGGCGCCGCCCGCGTCGCCGCCGGGCGGGCCGCCGGGCGCGGCGGCTTCCAGCAGGGCGGCGGTCCCGGCCACCGTGGGGGCGTCGAAGAACGCCCGCAGGTCCAGCTCCACGCCGAGCCCGCTGTGGATCCGGGTGCCGATCTGCACCGCGGCGAGCGAGTGGCCGCCGAGGGCGAAGAAGTCGTCGTCGGCGCCCACCCGGTCCACGCCCAGGGCCTCCCGCCAGATGGCGGCGACCGCCCGTTGCAGCTCGGTGGCCGGCTCCACGTACGGGGTGTCCAGGTCGGGGCGCGGGTGCGTGGTCCGCGGCGGGGCCGTGCGCTCCGCCTCGCGGGCCAGCAGGCCGGGGGTGAGGGACAGGGCGAGGCGGCGCAGGCGGCCCAGGTCCCGGCTGGTGACGACGACGTGCTCGGGGCGGGGCGAGGCGGCCGGCAGGCGCCGGAACGCGGCGCGGGCGTCCTGCTCGGCCATGCCCTCGCCGAGCTCCCGCAGCACGCCCTCGCCCGGTTCGGCCCCGTCCTCCGCGGCGGCCTCCCGTTCGACCTGCCGGCGCAGCGCGGCCAAGTCGTTGATGCGTTTGACGCTGAAGTCGGTGACCTCCACCAGCGTCCGGCCGTCCGGGTCCATGATCTCCATGTCGCAGGTCAGGGTCTCGCCGGAGGAGTCGGCGGGCTCCTTCAGCACGGCGTGGACGAGGACGGTGCCGGTCAGGCCGTGCCGGACGCGCAGGGACCGGTAGGTGAGCGGCAGGTAGTGGACGTCGGGCGCGTAGACGCGGGCGCAGCCGCCCGCCACGTCCAGCAGGGCCGGGTGCAGGCCGTCGCCGTCGATGTCGGCGAGGTGGGCGTCGTCCAGGGCGAGGGTGGCCAGCAGGTGCCGCTCGCCGGCCCGGATGGCGCGCAGGCAGCGCCACCGCGGCCCGAAGCCGAACTCGAGCTCGCCGCCCGCGCCGAACCGGTCCAGGCCGAGGGCCCGCCCGATCTCCTCCGGGGTGTCCAGGACCCGGGTGACCTCCCGGTCCGGCAGCAGTCCGGCGAGGTCGCGCACGCGCTCGCCGTCCCGGTCGAGGAAGGCGACGGTGCCCACGGCGTGCTCCCGCCAGACCGTTCCCGCCTCGCCCGCGGCGCGACTGCGCACCGTGAAGCGGGTGGCGCCGTCGCGGGTCTCGACGGTGGTGAAGATCTCCCGGCTGCCGCCGTCCGGGACGACGAGCGGCGTCAGGAACAGCACGTCGCCCAGTTGCACCACCCGCCCCGCGGCCTCCTCGGCGACGGCGGCGCGCACGAGTTCGAGGTAGGCGGTGCCGGGGACCAGGCCGTGGCCGCCGATCCGGTGGTCGTCCACCACCCAGTGGGCGGTGGTGAGGGGGGTGCGCCAGGTGCGGGAGCCGTCGGCCGCGCGGACGGGGTGCAGCGGCAGCAGTCGGCCGGCGGGCAGCGGCTCCGTTTCGTCCGCGCCGCCGAGGCGGGCGCGCAGGCCCGCGGCCATGCCCACGTCCCGCCAGGTGTCCCAGGCCACCGAGGTGACCGGCGCGCCGTCGCGGGCCCGCCACTGGGCGAAGGCGTCGAGGAACGCGTTGGCCGCGGCGTAGTCGCTCTGGCCCGGGCCGCCCAGCACGGCGGTGAGGGACGAGCACAGGATCAGGAAGTCCAGGTCGTCGCCGCACACCTGGTCCAGCACCAGGGTGCCGCGGGTCTTGGCGGCGAGCACCTCGTCGGCGGCCTCCTGCGGCCTGGTGGCGAGCATGCCCGCGGACGGCAGCCCGGCCGCGTGGATCACGCCGTGCAGCGCGCCGTGGCGGGCGCGCAGTCCGGCGACGACGGCGGCCATGGCCTCGGGGTCGGTGACGTCGGCCCGCAGCACCTCCGGGCGGGCGCCGCGCTCGGCGAGCCGCCGCAGCCGCCGGATCCGGGCCCCGACCGGGTCGCCCTCGCCGTGGGCGGCCGACCGGTCGTCCCACTCCTCCTCCGCGGGGAACGGCGAGCGGCCGAGGAGGGCGAGCACGGGGGCCTTCGCGGCGTCCGCGATCTCCTCCGCCAGGGCCAGGCCGACCCCGCCGAGGCCGCCGGTGATCAGGTAGACCCCGCCGTCGCGCAGCGGGGGCCCGCCGTCCGGCGCGGCGTCCTGGGGCGGCAGCGGGTCGTAGTCGCGCACCCACCAGTGGCGTCCGCGCAGGGCCAGCTCCCGCTCCTCGGTGGCCCGGGTGAGCAGGGCGTGCACGGCGGCCCCGGCGGGGCCGCCGTGGTGCGGGCCGGCGCCGGTGACGTCCAGGACGCGGCAGGTGGTGCCGGGGATCTCCTGCGGGATCACGGTGCACGGGCCGAGGAGGGTGGCGTGCTCCGGCTGGAGCGGCTCCTCGCCGGTGACGGCGTACACGCCCCGGCACAGCACGTCGATGTGGACCGGGCCCTTCGGGCGGGTGCCGGCCAGGGCCTGGGCCAGCGCGGTGAGGCTGGTCAGGCCGAGCCGGGACGCGGTGTCGAGCCGGGCGGTGTCGAGCCGGGCGGCGGGTCCTTCGGCGGGCGGCGGGGCGGCCAGGCTCCACAGGTGCGCGATCCGCAGCGGCTCCGGATCGTCCGCCAGGGACGCCAGCAGGGAGGCGTGGTGCTCCCGCCGGGCCGGGTCCAGGACCCAGTCGCCGTCGCCGGTCCGCCGCAGCTCGTCGCCGGGGACGGCGGTGACCACCCGCGCACCCTGCCCGGCCAGGCGCCCGGCCAGGTCGCGGCCGAGCGCGGTGTCCGCGCCGAGCAGCAGCCACCGGGCGCCGGGCGCGGTCGCGGAGCCCCGGCGCGGGGGCAGGCGCCGCCAGCCGGGGGTGTGGAACCGGATGCCGGGCGCGGCGGCCTCCGGCCGCTCCCCCGCCCGCTCCCCGGCTCGCTCGCCGTCGCGGCCGGCGGGCGTGCGGTCGGCGTGCGCGCGGCCTGCGCCGGGGGCGTCGATCCAGTAGCGGCGCCGCTGGAAGGCGTATCCCGGCAGGGACAGCACGCGGCGGTCCTCACCGGCGAGGAAGCCCGGCCAGTCCACCGGCACTCCGGCGCTCCACAGGGCGCCGAGGCCGCGCAGCGCGTGCGCCGGGTCGTCGCCGCGCTCCTTGGGGTGCGGCAGCGAGGCCACCGCGGTCCTGCCGTCGCGCCAGGCCGAGTGGCGGCGCGCGAAGTCGGCGAGGGTGCGGCCGGGGCCCGCCTCCAACAGGACCAGTCCGGGGTCGGCGAGGAGGGCGCCGAGCGCGTCGGCGAACCGCACGGTGCCGCGCAGGTGCGCGCCCCAGTACTCGGCGCTGGTGGCCTGCTCGTCGGTGATCCAGGTGCCGGTGACGTTGGACAGGAACGGGATCCGCGGCGGGGCGAGCGGCACCTGCCGCACCTCTTCGGTGAACGGCGCCACGGCGCCGTCCATGTCCGGCGAGTGGAAGGCGTGGGAGGTGTGCAGCTCCCGGCAGGGGACCCCGGCGGCGGCGAGGCGGTCGCGCAGGTCGGCCACGGCCCCGGCCGGGCCGCCGACCACGCTGAGCGATGTCGAGTTGACGGCGGCCAGGCTCAGCCCGCCGGTCAGCCACCGCTCCGTCTCGGCCGCGGGCAGGAACACCGACAGCATGGCCCCCGGCGGCATCGCCTGCACCAGCCTGCCCCGGGCGGCGACCAGGCGCACGGCGTCCTCCAGGGAGAACACCCCGGCCAGGCAGGCCGCCACCAGCTCGCCGACGCTGTGGCCGGCCATCGCCCGCGGCCGCACCCCCCACGAGGACCACAGCCCGGCGAGGGCGTACCCGGTGGTGAACAGCGCGGGCTGGGCGAACTCGGTCCGCGCCAGGCGCGCCGCCGCCTCCTCCCGCGCCGCGGGCCCGGGGAACAGCAGGTCGCGCAGGTCCTCGCCCAGGTGCCCGGCGAACAGTTCGGCGCACCGGTCCACGGCGGCGGCGTAGCCGGGCTCGGCCTCGTACAGCCCCCGGCCCATCCCGGGGTACTGGGCGCCCTGCCCGGGGAAGAGGAACGCCACCGGCGCGCCGTCGCCCGCGGCCGCGGCGTCCCCGGGGTTCAGGGAGCGCAGCGCGGCGGCTGCCTCGGCGGTGTTCCGGGCGACGACGGCGGCGCGGCACTCCAGGGCGGCCCTGCGGGTGAGGGTGTGGGCCACGTCGGGGAGGGCGGCGTCGGGGTGCCGCTCCAGGTGGTCGGCGAGCCGCCGGGCGTTCTCGGCCAGCGCGGGCGCGGTCCTGCCGGACAGCGGGAGCACCTGGACCGGCCGGGACGGGCCGCCGGGCGCGGCCGGCGGGGCCTCCTCCAGCACGACGTGGACGTTGGTGCCGCCGACGCCGAAGGAGCTGACCCCGGCGCGGCGCGGCGCTCCGTCCCGCCGGGGCCAGGGGCGGACGGCGTCGTTGACGAAGAAGGGGCTGTCCGCCAGGCGCAGTTCGGGGTTGGGCCGGGTGAAGTGCAGGGACGGCGGGATCACGCCGTGGCGCAGGGCCAGCGCCGCCTTGATCAGGGAGGTGACGCCCGCGGCGGCGTCCAGGTGGCCGACGCCGGTCTTGGCCGACCCGATGGCGCAGTAGCCCCTCTCGTCGGTGTGCTCGCGGAAGGCCCGGGTGAGCGCGGCGATCTCGATGGGGTCGCCGAGGGCGGTGCCGGTGCCGTGGGTCTCGACGTAGCCGACGGAGGCGGCGTCCACCTCGGCGACGGCCAGCGCCTCGGCGACCACCTCGGCCTGCCCGTCGACGCTGGGCGCGGTGTACCCGGCCTTGAGGGAGCCGTCGTTGTTGACGGCGGTGCCGCGGATGACCGCGGTCACCGTGTCGCCCGCGGCGCGCGCGTCCGCCAGCCTCCGCAGCACGACCACGCCCGCGCCGTTGCCGGGCACGGTGCCGCCCGCCTCGGCGTCGAAGGCGCGGCAGTGCCCGTCCGGGGAGAGGATGCCGCCGCGCTCGTGCAGGTAGCCGCCGCGCAGCGGCACGGTGACGCTGACGCCGCCGGCCAGGGCGATGTCGCACTCCCCGTTCAGCAGGCTCTGGCAGGCCAGGTGCACGGCCGTCAGCGAGGTGGAGCAGGCGGTCTGCACGGTGATGCCGGGGCCGGTCAGGCCCAGCTTGTAGCTGACCCGGGTGGCGAGGAAGTCCTTGTCGCCGGTGAGCAGGGTCTGGTACAGGGCGCCGGGTTCCCTGGCGCGGTCGTCGGCCATGACGTTGAACAGCAGGTAGGAGTTGAGGCTCGCGCCCGCGAAGACGCCGATGCGCCCTGCGAAGCGGGCCGGGTCGCACCCGGCGTCGGCCAGCGCGTCCCAGGCGCACTCCAGGAGCACCCGGTGCTGCGGGTCCATCAGCTCGGCCTCACGGGGGCTGTAGCCGAAGAACGCGGCGTCGAAGCAGTCGGCGTCCTCCAGCACGCCCTTGGCCTTGACGTAGTTCTCCCGGCGCAGCAGCTCGGGGGCGACGCCCGCCGCGAGGAGCTCGTCGTCGCCGAGGGCGGTGACGGCCTCGCGTCCCTCGACGAGGTTCCGCCAGAATCCGGCGACGTCGGGGGCGCCGGGGAAGCGCCCGGCCATACCGACGACGGCCACCCGGTCGGCCTCGTCGTGCGCCCGGTCCTGCGGCCGGACCTGCGTGCGGTCCTGCGTGTGATCCATGTGGTTCACCCATCGTTCCGTGAGCGGGTCCGGCGGTCGGCCGCGCGCTGACGCCGGTTGCGGGACTGGCGGCGGTTCTCGGCGCGCTCCCGGGCGGCGGGGGCCGGCGGCGCGCCGGAGCGGTCCGGGTCGGACAGGTACGCGGCGAGCGACCCGACCGTGGGGTGCCGGAACAGCTCGACCATGGGGACGTCGTGCCCGAGCGAGGCGGCGAGCTCGGTCCTGAACCTGGCCAGGAGCAGGGAGTGGCCGCCGAGGTCGAAGAAGTTGTCGCGGGTGCCGACCCGTTCGACGCCGAGCAGCTCGCGCCAGAGCGCGGCGAGCTCGCCCTCCAGGCCGCCGCCGGGGGCCTGGTACGGGGTGCCGGGGCGGTCGGGGGCGGCGGACGGGGCGGGCAGGGCGGCGCGGTCCACCTTGCCGTTGGGGGTGAGCGGGAGCGCGGGCAGCACCGTGAAGGACGACGGCACCATGTACTCCGGCAGGTGCTCCCTCAGGTGGGCCGCCAGCTCGGCCGGGTCCGGGGCCGGGTCGCCCTCGGCGGTGAGGTGGGCGGCGAGCCTGGGGTCGCCCGCGTGCTCGCGGGCGGTGACGACGGCCTCGCGCACCCGCGGGTGGCGGGTGAGTACGGCCTCGATCTCGCCGGTCTCCACGCGCAGCCCGCGCAGCTTCACCTGGTGGTCCAGGCGGCCGAGGAACTCCAGCGCCCCGTCGGCGCGGAAGCGGGCCAGGTCGCCGGTGCGGTACATCCGGCCGCCGGGGGTGAACGGGTCGTCGGTGAAGTGCTCGGCGGTGAGGTCCGGCCGGTTCAGGTAGCCCCTGGCGACGCCGCGCCCGCCGATGTGCAGTTCGCCGGGGACGCCCGCGGGCACCGGGCGGGAGTGGCGGTCCAGCACGTACAGCGCGGTGTTGGCGATGGGGAAGCCGATGGGCACGGGGCCGGGGCCGTCGTCCGCGCGGCACTCCCAGAAGGTGACGTCCACCGCGGCCTCGGTGGGGCCGTACAGGTTGTGCAGCCGCGCCCCGCTGCGGGCGAGGAAGCGGTCCTGGAGGGCGCGCGGCAGGGCCTCGCCGCTGGAGAACACCCGGCGCAGCCCGGTCAGCTCCTCCACCCGCTCACCGAGGAACACCTGGAGCATGGACGGGACGAAGTGCGCGGTGGTGATGCCCTCGTCGCGGATGGCGGCGGCCAGGTAGCCGGGGTCCCGGTGCCCGCCGGGGCGGGCCACGACCAGCGTCGCGCCCGTCATCAGCGGCCAGAAGAACTCCCACACCGACACATCGAAGGTGGCCGGGGTCTTCTGGAGCACCCGGTCGCCGGGGCCGAGGCCGTAGGTGTCCTGCATCCACAGCAGCCGGTTGCGGATGGCCGCGTGCACGTTCATCACGCCCTTGGGCTCGCCGGTCGAGCCGGAGGTGTGGATGACGTAGGCGAGGTCCTCCCCGTCCACGGCGACGCCCGGGTCGTGCTCGGGCTCGTCGCGCAGCTCCCGCGCCCAGTCCTCGGCGCACAGCACCGCGGGCGCGGCCGGGGACAGCCGTTCGGCCGCCTCCCGCTGCGCGAGCAGCACCGGCGCCGCGGTGTCCCGCAGCAGGTACTCCAGGCGGGCCCGCGGGTGCCCGGGGTCGAGCGGCGCGTAGGCGCCGCCCGCCTTGAGCACCGCGAGCAGCGCCACCACCAGCTCGGCGGAGCGCTCCATGAGCACGCCGACCGGCACGTCCCGGCCGACGCCGAGCCGCCGCAGCCGGTGCGCCAGCCGGTTGGCCCGCCGGTTCAGTTGTTCGTAGGTGAGGCCGCGGCCCTCGAAGCGGACCGCCTCGGCGTGCGGGGTGCGGCGGGCCTGCTCCTCGACGCACTCGTGGATCCAGCCCGCTCCCGGCCACTCGCGCTCGGGGCCGCGGCCCAGGGCGGACGTCCGCGCCCGCTCCTCGTCGTCGAGCAGGTCGAGGCGGCCGACGGGCAGGTCGGGGTGGGCCGCCGCCTGCTCGGCGAGGCGGCGGAAGCGGCGGGCCAGGTGGGCGGCGGTCGCCTCGTCGAACAGGTCCCGGTCGTACTCGATCCAGCCGGTGACCGCCCCCTCGTCGTCGAACGCCTGCACCTCCAGGTCGAACCGCGAGCCCCGGCTGCGCAGCGGCAGCCGGGTCAGCTCGGCGCCCGCCATGGCGAGGGTGGGCACCGGTTCGCGGCCGTAGGAGAAGCTCGCCTGGTACACGGGGGGCCGGCTCAGGTCCCGTTCGGCGTTCAGCTCGGCGACGATCAGCTCGAAGGGCACGTCCTGGTGGGCGTAGGCGCCGAGGCAGGCGTCCCGCACCCGCCGGAGCACTTCGGCGAAGGAGGGGTCGCCGTCCAGCCTGGTGCGGACGGGCAGCGTGTTGACGAGGTAGCCGATCAGCGGCTCGAGTTCGGCGCGGCCCCGCACGGCCGTCGGCACGCCCACCACGACGTCGTCCTGCCGGGCGTGGCGGTGCAGCAGCACGGTGAAGACCGCGAGCAGCGCCATGTAGGGGGTGGCGCCGTGCCGCCGGGCGAGGTCGCGCACGCCGTCCATCACCGGGGCGGGCAGCTCCAGCGGCACGGAGCCGCCGTTGAACCCCTGGACGGCGGGGCGGGGCCGGTCGGTGGGCAGCTCCAGGGCGGGCGGGGCGCCGGCCAGGTGCTCGCGCCAGTACGCCAGGTCCGCGTCCCACGCGCCGGACTCGTGCCGCTGCCGCTGCCACACCGCGAAGTCGCCGTACTGGACGGGCAGTTCCGGCAGCGGGGAGGGCCGCCCCGCGGTGAACGCCTCGTACAGGGTGGACAGCTCGGTCAGCAGGATGCCCAGCGACCAGCGGTCGGACACCAGGTGGTGCATGGTGAGCAGCAGCACGTGCTCGGCGTCGCCGGTGCGCAGCAGCCGCGCCCGCAGCAGGGGGCCCTCGGCCAGGTCGAACGGATCGGCCGCGGCCTCGGCGGCGATCCGCTCGGCCGCGTCCCCGCCCGGGTCCGGGGTGCCGCGCAGGTCGGTGACGGGCAGGTCGAGGGTGAGGGCGCGCCGCACGGCCTGCACCGGGCCGCCGTCCCGCGTCCGGAAGACGGTGCGCAGCGCCTCGTGGCGGCGCACCACCTCGTTCAGGGCGCGGCGCAGCACCGCCGGGTCGAGCCGGCCGCGGACGCGGACCGCGCCGGGCATCACATAGGCGGGGTTGCCCGGCCGCAGTTGTTCGAGGAACCACATGCCCTGCTGCGTCACCGACAGCGGGAAGGTGTCCTCCGTGTCCCGCGCCCGCCCCGACTCGCGCAGGAGCCGCTCGAACAGGGCGCGCTTGGCCGGGGAGAGGGCGGCGAGCCGGCCGGCGAGAGTGTCGGCGCCGGTGGGCTGCGGGTGCGGCGGGTCCCCGGTGCCCTCCGCGGGCTCGGCGTCCTCTGTGTGATCGCTGTGATCGGTGTGTTCCGTGTGTTCAGCGTGATCCGTGTGCTCGGTGGTGTCGGTCATGGGGGTCAGCCCTCCTGGCCGGTGATCGCCCGGACCTGTTCCTCGGGCAGGTCGTCGATCCGCGCGAGCAGGTCGGCCGCGACGTCGTCGTAGCGCTCGGCGCGCCGGATGGCCGGCTCCGCCGCGGACCGGGCGGGCGCGGCGGGCCGCTCCGGGGCGGCGGGCCCGTCCTGCCGCGGCGCCCGGCCCAGTTGGGCCGCGAGCCGTTCGGCCAGGCCCTGCACGGTGGTGCCCTTGAGGAAGTCGGCGACGGTGACGGAGACGCCGAGCCCGCGGTGGATCTCGTTGCGCAGCTCGACGGCCATCAGGGAGTCCAGGCCGAGCCGGGTGAGCGGCCGGTCCCTGGGGACGTCGGAGGTGGCGCGCAGCGCCGTGCCCACGGCGGCGGCGAGCCGGGACGCCAGCAGCTCGGCGCGCTCCGGCTCGGGCAGCGCCAGCACCTCGGCGGCCGAGGGGAGCGGCGCCGGGCGGGCGCGGCCGGGGGCGGCGGGGCGGCCGGTGCCGCGCGGCGGGGCGTCGTCGGCGGGCGGGTCCGCGGGGGTGTCCGCCGGGGCGGGGTTCGTCCAGGACGGGTCGCGCCGCGGGGTGTGCCAGCAGCGGGTGGCGTCGAAGGCGTAGCGCGGGACCGGCACCCTGGTGCGGGTGTGGTCGCGGTCGAAGGCGGCCCAGTCGATGTCGGCGCCGCCTGCGTACAGCCGGGCCAGGCCGGCGGCCAGCACCTCCCAGTCGCCCTGGCCCTGGCGAAGGCTGGGCACCAGCACGGGGTCGGCGCCGGGCGGCAGGCTCTCCGCGGTCAGCCCGAGCAGCGTCGGCTGCGGGCCGACCTCGAGGAAGACGCGGTGGCCCATGGTGTGCAGCGTCGAGACGCCCTGCGCGAACAGCACCGGCCGGCGGGCGTGGTCGCACCAGTAGTCGGGGCCGGGTGTCTCCTGCCACGGCCACGCCTTGCCGGTGAGGTTGGACACGACGGGGACGCGGGGCGCCGTGAAGCGGACCTGCTCCAGCGCCCGGCGCAGCGGGGGCAGGACCGGGTCCATCAGCGGGGAGTGAGACGCGGTGGAGATGCGCAGCCGCCTGGCCTCCGCCCCGCGCTCGGTGAAGGTCCGGCAGACCGCCTCGACCAGCTCCTTGGCACCGGAGACGGCCGTGTTGGCGGGGCCGTTGACGCAGGCGACCGCGATCCGGTCGTCGCGGCCGAGGGCGGCGACCACCTCGGCGACGTCCTCGGCCGGGGCGAACACCGCGGCCATGGCGCCGTCCTCGGCGAGGGTCTGGAGCAGCCGGCCGCGCTCGGCGACCAGCCGCAGGCCGTCCTCCAGGGGCATCGCTCCGGCGAAGCAGGCCGCCGCGTACTCGCCGAGGCTGTGGCCGAGCACCGCGGCCGGCTCCACGCCCCAGGACCGCCACAGCTCGGCCACCGCGTACTCGACGGCGAACAGGGCCGTCTGCGCGTAGTCCATCCGGTTGATGATCTCGGGGTCCGCGCCCTCGGGGCCCGGCGCCGGGTGCAGGGCCGGGTACAGCACGGACAGCAGCGGCGCGGGCAGCACGTCCCGCAGCGCCGCGTCGCAGCGGTCGATGATCCGGCGGAACGTGGGCTGCGTCCGGTACAGCTCCTCGGCCATCCCGGCGCGCTGCGGGCCCTGCCCGGTGAACAGGAACACCACCTCGCACCCCTCGGCCGCCTCGCCGAGGGCCACGTCCTCGTCCGGCTCGCCCCTGACGAACCCGGCGAGCCGGTCGGCGACCTCCGGCCCGGTGCGGCCCGCGACGGCGAGCCGGTGCGGGAAGTGGGAGCGGCCGGTGTTCGCGGAGTGGCACACGTCGGCGAGGGGGGCGGTCCCGGCCGCCAGGTGCTCCTGGTACCTGCGGGCCAGTTTCAGCAGCGCGGTGCCGCTCCTGGCGGACAGGGCGAGCACGGAGCGGGGGCGGCGGTCGTCGGGCGCGGCGGCGGGCCGGTCCGGTGCCTGCTCGACGATGAGGTGCACATTGGTGCCGCTGAAGCCGAAGCTGCTGACGGCCGCGGTGCGGGGGCCCTCCTCCCGCGGCCACGGGGTGGGCGCGGTCGGCACGGCGAACGTGGTGCCGTCGAAGGAGATGTGCGGGTTGAGCTCGGTGAAGTGCAGGTTGGCGGGGACGGTGCCGCGGTCCACGCACAGCGCGGCCTTGATCAGCCCGGCGACGCCCGCCGCCGCCTCCAGGTGGCCGATGTTGGTCTTGCACGAGCCGAGCAGCACCGGCGGACCTGCTGGGCGGCCGTAGACCTCGGCCAGCGCCTCCACCTCGATGGGGTCGCCGAGCTTGGTGCCGGTGCCGTGCGCCTCGATGTAGCCGACCCGGTCCGGCGCGACCCCGGCGGCGTCCAGGGCGCGGCGCAGCACGTCGCGCTGGGCGGCGCCGTTGGGGGCGGTGACGCCCGAGCTGCGGCCGTCCTGGTTGACGGCGGAGCCCCGGACGACGGCGAGCACCCTGTCCCCGTCCCGCAGGGCGTCGGAGAGCCGCTTGAGCACCACCACGCCGCAGCCCTCGCCGCGGACGAAGCCGTTCGCGGAGGCGTCGAAGGTCTTGCAGCGCCCGTCGGGGGCGAGCATCTCGGGGAACTGCGAGAAGGAGATGCTCACGTGCGGGGTGAGCACCGTGTTGGCGCCCCCGGCCAGCGCCAGGTCGCACTCGGCGGACCTGAGGGCCTGGCACGCCTGGTGGACGGCGAGCAGCGAGGACGAGCAGGCGGTGTCCACCGCCATGCTCGGGCCCCGCAGGTCCAGGGCGTAGGAGATCCGGCCGGCCAGGACGCTGTGCGCGGTGCCGGTGCTCGCGTACGCGGTGATGCCGAGGGGGTCCTCGAACAGCCGGGTGGCGTAGTCGGCGTTGCACACGCCCATGAACACGCCGGTGCGGCTGCCCGCCAAGGCGCCGGGTGCCTGCCCGGCGTCCTCCAGCGCCTCCCAGGACACCTCCAGGGCGAGCCGCTGCTGCGGGTCCATGGCCAGGGCCTCGCGGCGGGAGATGCCGAAGAAGTCGTGGTCGAACCGGTCCACGCGGTCCAGGAAGCCGCCCCACCGGGTGTTGATCCGCCCCGGGGTGCGGGGCTCGTCGGCGTGGAAGGCGTCGGCGTCCCACCGGTCCGCGGGGACCTCGGTGACCGCGTCGGTGCCGTCGGCCAGCAGTTGCCAGTACGAGTCGGTGTCGGTCACGCCGCCGGGGAAGCGGCAGCCCACACCGATGACGGCCACGGGCTCGGTCCTGGCGCGCTCCCGCTCCTCGAGCTCGTCCAGCCTGCGCCGCATCCGGTCCATGGTCAGGTAGGCGCGCTTGAGGGTGGCCGCCGAGGAGTTCTCGCGGCCCGCGGTCGCCTCGGGGGTGGTCATCGCTGCTGCCCTTCGTCGGTGCGGCCGGTGTCCGTGCGGTCTGCTTCCGTGCGGTCTGCTGCTGTGCGGCCCGCGTCGATCTGCTCGGTCATGTCGGTGAGGAGGGCTTCGAGTTCGCTGTCGGACAGGGCGTCGAGGTCCGGCTCCGGGGCACCGCCGGGTGCGGGCGGCGGACCGCCCGGGGCCGAGGCGGCGGGCTCGGCGGCCGCGGCCGCGTCGGGGCCGGGGGCGGGGGCGGGGGCCGCGTCCAGGGCGACCTCCATGCGCTCGGCGAGGAACGGCACCAGCGCCTCGATGGTGGGGAACCGCCAGGTGAGGGTGGCCGGGAGGGCGACCCGGCAGGACGCCTCCAGGCGGTTGCGCAGCTCCAGCGACATCAGCGAGTCGAAGCCCATGTTCCCCAGCGGCGCGGTGGGATCGACCCGGCCCGCGTCCAGCTTCAGCACCCGGGCGGCCTCCTCCCGGCAGTGCCGGGCCAGCAGGGCCCTGCGGCGGCGGCCCGGCGGCGCGGCCAGCAGCTCGCGGCGGAGCGCGGACGGCTCGTCGCCGCCCCGCGCGGGCGCCGCCAGGTCGGTGAGCAACCCCGGCAGCAGCCCGGAGTCGGCGTCGGCGCGCAGGGCCCGCCGGTCCAGCGGCAGCACGCACGCCTGGGCGGCGGGGCGGCGCAGCAGCCGGTCCAGGGCGGCGATGCCGTCCCGCGGGCTCAGGCTGAGCACGCCCCGGGAGGCGAGCGCGCCGCCGCGGTCGGGGCGGGCCGCGAGGCCGACGCCGGACCACGGCCCCCAGTTGACGCTGAGCGCGGGCAGCCCCCGCGCGGCGCGGTGCTGCGCCAGGGCGTCGAGGAAGGCGTTGGCGGCGGCGTAGGTGCCCTGGCCCGGCGAGCCGAGCAGCGCGGCCGCCGAGGAGTACAGGACGAAGAAGTCCAGGTCCCGGCCCGCGGTGGCCCGGTGCAGGTGCCAGGCGCCGGCGGCCTTGGGTCCGGCCACCGCCCGGTAGCGCGTCAGGTCCTGGTGGAGCAGCAGCCCGTCGTCCAGGACGCCCGCGGCGTGCACGACCCCGGCGAGCGGCGGCATCGAGGCGTCCACGAACGCCACCAGGGCGGCCACGTCGGCGTACCGGGACACGTCGGCGCGGCGCACCTCGACCCGCACGCCCCGACCGGTGAGCTCGGCGACGGCGCGCACCGCCTCCGGCGAGGGCTCGCCGCGCCCGGCCAGCACCAGGTGGCGGGCGCCCTGGTCGGCCAGGTAGCGGGCGGTCTCCAGGCCGAGCCCGCCGAGACCGCCGGTGACCAGGTAGGTCGCCGCGTCGCGGACCGGGGACGCCGCGCCGGGCACGGCGATCTCCTCCCGCGGCGCCGGCCGCAGCACCAGCTTGCCGGTGTGCCGGGCCCGCGCCATGGCGGTGAAGGCCGCCGTGGCCCGCGCGTAGGGGTGGCCGGTGACCGGCAGGGGCGTGAACTCCCCGCGGTCGAAGCCGCGCGCCACCTCCGCCAGCAGCCCGGCGACCTGCTCCGGCCGTTCCCGGAAGGTGCGCTCCAGGTCCACGGCGAACAGCGACCTGTTGTCCTTGAGCAGGCCGAGGTCGAGGTGGCTGCCGCCGTACAGGTCCCGTTTGCCGATCTCCACGAACCGCCCGCCGGGGGCGAGCAGCGCCAGGCTGCGGCGCAGCGCCTCGCCCGCGGCGGAGTTGAGCACCACGTCCACGCCGCGCCCGCCGGTGAGCTCCGCTATCCCGTCGGCGAAGGCGAGGGTGCGGGAGTCCCACACATGGGCGACGCCGAGTTCGCGCAGGTACCGCCGTTTCTCCTCGGTGCCCGCGGTGGCGAGCACCTCGGCGCCGCGCGCCCGCGCCACCTGGATCGCGGCCAGGCCCACGCCGCCGGTCGCCGAGTGGACGAGCACCGTCTCGCCCTTCTCCAGGCGGGCCAGGTGCGCCAGCCCGTACAGGGCGGTCAGGAACGCGACGGGCACGGCGGCGGCCTGCTCGTCGGTGAGCGTCCGCGGCCTGCGCACGGCGAGCGCCGCCGCGGTGGTGGCGAACGCGGCCATGCCGGAGGGCGCCACGGCCATCACCGGGTCGCCCGGCCGCAGCAGCGCCACGCCCTCGCCGACGGCGGTGACCCGCCCGGCGCACTCGGCGCCGAGCGGCACGGACTCGCCCCGCGGCATGCCCGGGTAGGAGTCCAGGGCCTTGAGCACGTCGCTGAAGTTCAGCCCCGCGGCGGTGACCTCGATCTCCACCTGGCCGGGGCCCGGCGGGGTGCGCCGCCACAGGGTGGGGGTGAGGCTGTCCAGGACGCCGGGGCGCAGGGCGAGGACGCGGTGGTTGCCGTCCCGCTCGGCGTCGAACGGGCGGCGCTCCCACGCGGGCCGCCCGGTCTCGGCCGGTCCCGCCGCGTCGAGCCGGGGCACGAGGCGGGCCGTGCCGCGCAGCGCGACCTGGGCGTCGTCCCCGGGGCGCAGCAGCTCCGCGAGGAGGCGGTCCGCCTCGCCGGGGGCGGGCGCGGGGTCGAGGTCCACCACGCGGGGGCGCAGCTCGCCGTGTTCCAGGGCGGCGACGCGGAGCAGGCCCCACAGGGGCGCCTGGGCGAGGGCGGGCGCGGGGTCGCCGGCCGTGGCGCGCTGCGCGCCCCGGGTGAGCAGGACCAGCGGGGGCGCCGGGTCCCAGTCGGCGCGGGCGAGGACCTGGACGAGGTGGAGCGCGGAGACGGTGCCGGGCGCGGCCCACGGCGGGGCGTCCTGCGGGGCCGCGGTGTCGGGGGCGGTGCCGTCGGAGGAGGCGTCGGGGGCGGTGCCGTCGGGCGCGGTGTCGTCGAGGGCCCAGGCGTGCACCACCCCGGCGGGCGGGGCGGTCCTGGTGGCACGCAGGTCGTCGAGCAGGGCGGTGACGTCCTCGGGGCGGGACGGGTCGAGTTCGTACCGGCTGCCGTCCAGGCGCCGGTAGCCGGGGCCCGCGGTCACCGTCACACAGGTGCCGGAGCGCTCGCGCAGCCGCTCGCCCAGCCGGTCCGCGAGGCCGGTGCGGTCGGCGAGGAGCAGCCACCAGCCGGGGCCCGCCTCCCGCGGCGCGGGTGTGTCCCGCGCGCCGTCCGCGGTGTCCCGCCAGCGCAGGTCGAGCAGCAGGTCGCCGAGCGGGTCGGGGGCGGCCTTCCGGTCCAGCCGCCGCAGGGCGACCCCGTCGAGCCGCCCCACGGCGCCGCCGTCCTCGTCGAACAGGGTGACCGAGCAGCCCTCGATCCCGTCGGACCCGGACGCCCCGCCCGCGACGGCGTGCGCCCAGCGGGGTTCGGCGCGCTCGGTCCACAGGGTGAGGCGGCCGGTGGCCACGGGCAGGTGGGTGGCGCCGGGCCCGTCGGCGCCGACGGCGGCGGCGAGCGCCTGGAGGCAGGCGTCGAGCAGGGCGGGGTGCACCGGGTACGGGTCCTGGCCCGGGGCCGCCGCGGGCGGGTCGCCGAGGCGGGCGAGGGCCTGGCGTTCGCCGCGCCACACCTCGCTCATCCGCTGGAAGGCCGGGCCGTAGCCGAGTCCGGCGGCGGCCAGGGCGGCGTAGAGCCCGTCGCGGTCCACGGCGTCGCGGCAGGAGTCCCGGGCCGCGGCCAGCGCGCCGGGGGCGGGGGCGGCGTACTCCGCCGGCCCGGGCAGGCGGAACCTGCCGTGCGCGACCTCGGTCCAGTCGCCGCCGGCCGCGCCGTCCTCGCCGCCGGCCTCGCCGCCGTCCCGGCAGTACAGCCGGAAGGCGCCGCCCTCGGGGGTCTCGGGGACGTGGACGAGTTGCAGGGTGTCCTCCGCCGCGGTCTCGGGGACGACCGTCATCCGGGTGAAGGCGACGTCCTCCACCACGGCCCGCGCGTCGCCGAGCGCCTGCCGGGCCGCGGCCAGCGCGGCGTCGAGCAGCAGGGCGGCCGGGAGCACGGCGCCGCCGTCCACGCGGTGGTCGCGCAGGTAGGGGAAGGCCGTCAGGTCCACGCGGCCCGACCAGTGGCAGGTGCGCGGCTCGGCGGCGGAGCGCAGACGTGTCTCCAGCACCGGGTGGCCGGTGGCCGAGGGCCGGCGCGCGGGCTTCGCCTCCAGTCGGCACGGCTCCTTCTGCCAGGGGTAGCCGGGCAGGTCCACCATGGGTCCCGCGCTGCCGTGGATGCGGCGGAAGTCCAGCGGGACCCCCGCGGTGTACAGCGCGCCGAGCGCGCCCAGGATCTCGGCGCGGCCGGGCCGCCCGCGGCGCAGCGACGTCACCACCGCGGCCTCGGCGCCCTGTTCGGACAGCCGTTCGGCGACGGCCTCGGCGAGCATGGGGTGCGGGGAGACCTCCACGAACACCTGGTGGCCGTCCTCGGCGAGACGGGTCACCGCCCGGTCGAAGAGCACCGGCGCGGTCAGGTTCGACGCCCAGTACCCGGCGTCGAGCGTCCCGTCGCCCGCCGGCTCGCCGGTGACGGTGGACAGCAGGGGTGTGCGCGCGGGCCGGGGGGCGAGGTCCGCCAGCAGGCCGCGCAGCTCGGCGGCGACGGGTTCCATCAGGGGGCAGTGGGAGGGGAAGTCCACGGAGTCCAGCAGGCGGCAGTGGACGCCGTCCGCCTCCAGCGCCGCCAGCAGGCGCTCCAGGGCGGCGGTCTCGCCGGAGAACACCGTCACCGAGGGGCTGTTGGCGGCCGCCACCCACACCCGGCCGGGCGCGAGGCGGTCCAGGAGCCGCCGGGCCCGCTCGTGCGGGACGGCGGCCACGGCCATCCGGCCCTGCCCGCACGCGGCGCGGATCACCCGGCCGCGGTGCAGCGCCACCCGCAGCCCGTCCGCCAGGCTCAGCGCGCCCGCCGCGTGGGCCGCGGCGATCTCCCCGACGCTGTGCCCGACGACGGCGGCGGGCTCCACGCCGTGGGACCGCCACAGCGCCGCCAGCGCCGTCTGCACCGCGAACAGGGCGGGCTGGCCGACCTCGGGCTCCCGCAGGCGGCAGCCGTCGCCGCCGGCGATCTCCGCGAGCAGCGACCAGCCGGCCAGGTCGCGCAGGTGCGCGTCGCAGCGCTCCAGCACGGCGCGGAACGACGGCTCCGACTCGGCCAGGTCGGCGGCGACCGGCCACCACTGCGCGCCCTGCCCGGAGAAGACGAACACCGGCCCGGGCCCGCGGTCCGGGCGCCGCTCGCCCCAGGACAGGCCCGGCGCGGGCTCGCCGCGGCCGAAGGCGGCCAGCGCCTCGCGGAACTCCCCCAGGGTGGTGCCCACGCAGGCCAGGCGGTGCTCGTGGTGGGTGCGGCGGACGGCGGCCGCGAACGCGAGGGCACGCGGCGTCAGGCCCGCCGGGGGGTGGGCGAGCCGGGCCTCGTGGCGGGCGGCCAGCTCCCGCAGGGCCCGCGGGGTGCGGGCGGACAGCACCAGGGCGTGGGCGCGCCCGTCCCCGTCTCCGTCCCCGTCCCCGTCCGCCGCGCCGTCGTGGCGGGGCCGGGGCGGTTCCTCCACCACCACATGGGCGTTGGTGCCGCCGAACCCGAAGGAGCTCACCCCGGCCAGCGCGGGCCCGTCCTGGGTGGGCCAGGGCCGCTCGGTGGCGGCGACCTCGAGGCCCAGCGCGGCGAACGGGATGTGCGGGTTGGGGTCGCGGAAGTGCAGGCTCGGCGGGACGGTGCGGTGCCGCACCGCGAGCGCGGCCTTGATCAGCCCGCCGATCCCGGCCGCCGCCTCCATGTGGCCGAGGTTGGTCTTCACCGACCCGACCAGGCAGAGCCGCCCCGGGTCGCGGCCCTCGCCGAGGACGGCGCCCAGCGCCTTGGCCTCGATCGGGTCGCCGAGCGCGGTGCCGGTGCCGTGCGCCTCGGCGTACCCCACGTCCCGCGGCCGGACGCCCGCCTCGGCGTACGCTGCCCGCAGCACCGCCTCCTGGGCGGCGGGGCTCGGCGCCATGAGGCCGTTGCTGCGGCCGTCCTGGTTGACCGCGCCGCCGCGGATCACCGCGTACACCGGGTCCCCGTCGGCCAGGGCCGCGCCGAGCGGTTTGAGGACGACGACGCCGGCGCCCTCGGAGCGGACGTAGCCGTCGGCGCGCGCGTCGAACGTCTTGCAGCGCCCGTCCGGGGACATCACCCCGGCCTTGGTGAAGTTGATGGCGAACGCCGGGGACAGCACGAGGTTGACGCCGCCGGCGAGGGCCAGTCCGGCCTCGCCGCGGGCCAGGCTGCGGCAGGCCATGACCACGGCGACGAGGGAGGACGAGCACGCGGTGTCCACGGCCATGCTGGGGCCGCGCAGGTCGAACAGGTACGACAGCCGGTTCGCGGCGATGCTCAGCGCGCTGCCGGTGGCGGTGTAGGCGTCGATCGCGGTGAGGTCGTCCAGCCGGCGCTGGGCGTGGTCGAACGTCGAGATGCCGACGAACACGCCCGTGCTCGACCCGGCGATCCGGTCCGCCGGGATCCCGGCGTCCTCCAGCGCCTCCCACGCCACCTCGGCCAGCAGGCGCTGCTGCGGGTCCATCCGGGCGGCCTCGTGGTGGGAGATGCCGAAGAAGTGCGGGTCGAAGTCGTCGACGCGGTCGAGGAAGCCGCCCCAGCGGGTGACGGCCCGTCCCGGGACCGAGGGGTCGCTGTGGTGGAAGGCGTCGGCGTCCCAGCGGTCGGCCGGGACCTCGGTCACCGCGTCCCGGCCCTCGCGCAGCAGCCGCCAGAACGCCTCGGGGCTGTCGGCCCCGCCGGGGAAGCGGCAGCCGACGCCGACGATGGCGACGGGCTCCGCGGTCTCCTCCCGCCGGGTGGCGGGCCGCCGCGCCGGGGCCGGGCCGGGCCCGCCCGCCGCGGTCGCGGCCCGCCCGCCGCCGAAGTGCCGCGCCAGCGCCTCCACCGTGGGGTGCTCCCACACCGCGGTGGCCGGCACCGCGGTGCCCAGCCACCGCTCCAGCTCGCCGGCGAGGGCGACCATCTCCGACGAGCCGAGCCCGAACGCGGACAGGGGCCGGGCCGGGTCGACGTCCCGGGCCGGGATGCCGGTGCGCTCGGCGATCCGCTCGGTCAGCCAGCTCTCCACGCGCCGGCTGCCGGGCGACGGGGCCGCCGGGGCGGGGGCCGCGGCGGGCTCCGGGGCGGGCCGCGCCTGCGGCCGCCCCCCGGCGGCGCTCCAGGTGGCCACGTACCGCAGCCCGCCGCCGAGGTGGGCGTCCAGGCAGGCGCCGCGCCGCAGCTTGCCGCTCGAGGTCTTGGGCACCTGGCCCCGCCGCACCAGGGCGACCTCGTCCACCCGCAGGCCGTGGTCCTCCGCGACCCGGGCGCGGACGGCCTCGATCAGCCGGTCCGCCTCCGGCGGCTCGGGGTCGCCGTCCACCTCCTGCACGACGATCAGCCGCTCCGCGCCGCCGGACTCCCGGGTCCCGGCCACGCCGCAGTGGCGCCGCAGGGCCGGATCGGCGTCCTGGACGGACCGCTCGATGTCCTGCGGGTAGTGGTTGCGGCCCGCGACGATGAGCAGGTCCTTGATCCGGCCGGTGACGTACAGCTCGCCGCCGTCGAGGAACCCGAGGTCACCGGTGCGCAGGAACGGTCCTTCGCCGTCGGGTGCGAGGCGGGCGGCGAAGGTCTCCTCGCTCTCCCGCGGGCGCTGCCAGTACCCCTGGGCGACGCTGGGGCCGCGCACCCAGATCTCGCCGACCCGGCCGTCGGGCAGGCGCTCGCGCGACGCCGGGTCCACCACGGCGATCCGCTGGCCGTCCAGGCTCGCCCCGCAGTCGACCAGGGCCCGGTCCCGCTCGCCGGGAGCGGCGTCCTCGGCCCGGCCCTCGGCCAGGGCCTCGGCCCGCAGGGCGCGCACCACGGGGTCGGCCGCCGGGTCGCCACCGGAGACCGCCAGGGTGGACTCGGCGAGGCCGTAGGCGGGGTAGAAGGCGCGGCGGCGGAACCCGGCGGGGGCGAACGCGCGGGCGAACCGGTCGAGGGTGGCGGGCCTGACCGGCTCGGCCCCGCTGACGGCCAGCCGCCAGCGGCTCAGATCGAGCTCCGCCGCCTCGGCCTCGGACACGGTGGACGCGCACAGGTCGTAGGCGAAGTCGGGGGCGCCGCTGACCGTGCCGCCGTGGTCGGAGAGGGCGCGCAGCCAGCGGACGGGGTGCTTGAGGAACGCGAACGGCGACATGAAGGTCACCGGGATGCCGGTGAACGCCGGGGTGAGCAGCCCGAGGATCAGGCCCATGTCGTGGTAGGGCGGCAGCCAGGTCACCATGTGGTCGTCCTCGGTGAGGCCGAAGAACCCGCTGCCCATCGCGGTGATGTTGTGGATGAGGTTGGCGTGGGTGACCATCACGCCCTTGGGGCTGCCGGTGGAGCCTGAGGTGTACTGGAGGAACGCCAGGTCCTCGGGGGCGGTGCCGGGGTGGCGCCAGTCGCCCGCCGCCGCGGTGCCGCCGGGCGTGATCCAGTGCACGCCGCGCAGCGCCGGGACCTGGCCGGCGATCCGGTCCGCCATGGCGGTGACCGGCCCGGACGCGAGCACGGCGGCGGGCCGGGCGTCCTCGGCGACCCCGGTCAGCCGGGGCAGGGTGCGCCGGAGCAGGGCCGGGTCCGGCGGGTACACCGGGACGGCGACGACGCCCGCGTAGAGGCAGGCGAGGAAGGACGTCACGTAGTCGAGGCCGGCCGGGCACAGGATCAGCACCCGGTCGCCGGGGGCGAGCCGCTGCCGCAGCGTGGCCGCCGTGGCGCGGATCCGCAGGTCCGTCTCGGCGTTCGTCCCGCCCGTCGGCGGGCCCTGCCCGTCCACCAGGAACCGGAACGTCCGCTGCCGCGGCCGTGCGCCGAAGACCTCCCGGAAGTGGTCGACCAGTGTGCCGGGCCCCCGGCCGGGCACCGGGGCCTTGTCCGCGCGCGCATGAGAGCCCATCGCTCGCACTCTTTCTGTCAGGGGGTCCGGCACGGCCGGGTCGGGCCGGCCGTGCCGGGTCTGGCGTCGGTCGGTGGTGCGCCGTGGTGGGACGGCCGGCGAGGCGTGTTCAGGCGGCGGCGATCGCCAGCGTGGCGTTCTGCCCGCCGAAGCCGCAGGAGTTGCTGAGGGTCAGCTCGATCGGCGCCCTGGTCGGCGAGTCGACGACCTTGACCTCGACCCGGGGGTCGAGCCGGCGCAGGTTGGCGGTCGGCGGGACCAGGCCCCGCTCCATGGTCAGTACGGACAGGACGGCCTCCACCGCGCCCGCCGCGCCCAGCAGATGGCCCGTCACCCCCTTGGTGGAGGTGACCAACGGGGCGGACGGCAGCATCCGGTGCAGCACCGCGGCCTCCACCAGGTCCCCGTGCGGGGTGGCGGTGCCGTGGGCGTTGACGTGGCCCACGTCGCCGGGGGCCGCGCCCGCGTCGGCGAGGGCGTCGGCGACGGCCTTGGCCAGCCCGGTGCCGTCCGGGTGCGGCCTGGTGACGTGGTGGGCGTCGGCCGAGGCGCCGTAGCCGACGATCCGGCCGCGGACGCGGGCGCCGCGGGCGCGGGCGTCGGCGACCCGCTCCAGCACCAGGATCCCGGCGCCCTCCCCGGCGACGAAGCCGTCACGGTCGGCGTCGAAGGGCCGGGAGGCCGTCGCCGGGTCGTCCTCGCGTTCGGAGAGTGCTCCCATCTGGGCGAAGGCCGCCATGACCAGCGGGGTGATCATCGCTTCGCCGCCGCCGGTCAGCACGATGTCGCAGCGGTCCAGGGCGAGCAGGTCGCGGGCCGCCCCGATGGCGGTGGCGCCCGAGGCGCAGGCGGTGGACACCACGAAGTTCGGCCCCGTGGCGCCGAACTCGATGGCCGCCTGCCCGGCCAGCATGTTGGGCAGTTGCATGGGCAGCGTCAGCGGGGACACCTTGCCGGGGCCCTGCTCCCGCAGGACGTCGTGCTGCCGCTCCCAGGTGGCGGAGCCGCCGTCGCCGCAGCCCAGCACCACGCCGACCCTGGCGCCGTCCCACGTGCCGGGGTCGAGCCCGGCGTCGGCGATCGCCTCGCGCGCCGCGACCAGCGCCAACTGGGCAAAGCGGTCCAGGCGGTGGGCGCGGCGCGCCCCCAGCAGGGCGTCGCCGTCGAACCCCGGGACGCGGCACGACAGCCGCACCGGGTGGCCCTCCAGGGCGGGGTCCAGCGCGGTGGCCGAGCGGCCCTCGCACACCGCGGCCCAGCTCGGCTCCACCCCGATGCCGCCCGGGGTGACCAGCCCGACGCCGGTGACCGCGGCCTCGATGCCCGGTCTCACGATTCCCGGTCTCATGCCGCTCCGCTCCGCTGTGCGAGCAGCTCCACCATGTCGCCGATCGTGGCGGCCTCGAGGAGCTGGTCGTCGCTGACCGCCAGGCCGAACCGCTGCTCCAGCATCAGCGACAGCTCGACCATCGCCAGGGAGTCCAGCTCCATGTCCTCCCAGGTGGCGTCGGGGGTGACCAGGTCCGGTGTCACCTTCATGTCCTGGACGAGGATGTCCTTGAGCTCGTCGAACCGCAGGGCCATGACGTTCCTTTCGGGGTGTGCTTGCCGTGCTCGGGGAGGGGGAGGGGTCCGGGCGGCGGAGCGCCCGGCGGGGTCCGCGGCGGCGCGGTGGCGGCCGTGTCGTCCGCGGTGTCGGGCCGCCCTCGCGTCGGGCGGCGCTGGTCAGACGGCCTTCACATCCGGCCACTCCAAGGTCGTCGCGCCCCAGGTGAGCCCGCCGCCGAAGGCGGTGAGCAGCACCCGGTGGCCCGCGGCCAGTCGTCCCTGTGCCGCCGACTGCGCCAGCAGCAGGGGCAGGGAGGCCGCCCCGGTGTTCCCGACCCGCTCGATGTTGGACAGTTGCCGCTCGGCGGGGATGCCGAGCCACTCGGCGACCGTGGCGAGGATCCGGGCGTTGGCCTGGTGCGCCGCGAGCCGGTCGATGTCCGCGAGGCCGACTCCGGCCAGTTCCGCGGCGCGCCGGGAGGCCTCCGCCATGCGGGTGACCGCGTGCCGGTAGGTCTCCCGGCCGCGCATCCGGAAGTACTCCTCGCCGGGCTCGGGCGGCACGCCGCGGGACCGGGAGCGGGACCCTCCGGCGGGCACCTGGACGAGGTCGCCGAACCGCCCGTCGCTGCCCAGCACCACGGGGCCGACCGCGCCCGGCTCCCCCGCCGCGCCGGCGCGCAGCACCACGGCGCCCGCGCCGTCGCCGAAGATCACGGCGGTGCCGCGGTCGTGGGGGTCGATGATGGTGGTGAACGCGTCGGCGGCGACCAGCAGCACCCGTTCGGCCGTGCCCGCCGCGATCAGGCCGGACGCCGCGGCCAGGCCGTACAGGAAGCCGGTGCACACCGCGGAGACGTCGAAGGCGGGCACTCCGGCCAGGCCGAGCCGCGCCGCGACGTCCGGCGCCGTGGCCGGGCAGGGCTGGTCGGGTGTGGTGGTGGCCAGGATCACCGCGTCCGCCGGGGCGCCGCCCGCGGACCGCAGCGCCCGCTCCCCCGCCGCCACCGCCAGGTCGGAGGTCGCGGTCCCGGGCGCGGCGACGTGCCGGGCGGCGATGCCGGTCCGCTCCCGGATCCAGGTGTCCGTGGTGTCCAGGCGGGCCGTCAGATCGTGGTTGGTGACCACGTCGGGCGGCACATGGCCGCCGACACCGGCGAGGACCGCGACGCGCCCGCCGGGCGGGCCCGGCGCCGGGGCCAGGGGGGCCGGTCCGGGCGTGGACTCGGTCATGGTGCCGGTTTCCCTTCCTGTCGGGTGGTGTCGGGGCGGCGCGCCGCCCCGCGGACGCCGTTCCCGCGGGGTGCCGCGCCGGGGGTGGCGGGGTGCCGGGCGGCGGCCGCGGCGTCCGGCCCCGGGTGTGCCCCGCGCGCGGCGGCCGGAGCGGCGGCCGCGGCCGCCGCTCCGGCCGCCGCGGGGTCTCCCCGGTGCCGCCCGCCCGGTCGGCGGACCGCACCCGGGATATCCGGGGAGGCACACCGGGAGTTCACTTCTCCGGCTGTATACGGCCGGACGGAGTTCGCGCGGTCGGCCCCCGCCGGGGAATGTGAAGCGCTTTCCCCGGCCGGGTCCTGTGGAAATCCCACACTGTTTCCACTGGTAACAGTGGGGGACGGACACAGGAATGTCCCGGGGGTGATCGAAACGCGGGCCCCGGGGCCCCTTCGGTATGCGCCCACCGCACCCTACTCATATGTTCGAATAACAATGCGCCTATGTCCGCGCCATGACTCGAGCGGAAAACCAGTCGCTCTCCACCGGCAATCCGGGGCGTGCGGGTAAGGGGCGCCACCCCGGCCGCCCGTGCCGGCCGTACCGCCGCACCGCGCCCGCGGCGGACGGCCCGACGCGGGCACGCACCGCCGGGGCGGGCCGTCGCCGCCGTGTTCCCTCAGCCGTTCCCGCCACCGCATCGCCGACTCCCGAGCTCTCATCGCTCTACCCGCGTCACACCGCTCCCACGTGGGGCGTTCGGCCCCAGTGCAGCGTGCGGGACGTGGGCTCCAGAAGGCGTCCGCCCGGTCAGCTTGGTCAACTTGGTCAGCTCGGCGTGTGAACACCCAGAAATGGCCAGAAATCCCCTTCACCGGCGGCGATCGGCGTCAGGCCGGGAAAACCGGACGGCCCGGGCCGGGAATCGGCGGGGAACGCGCCGACCCGACGGCGCGACACTCACCGCACCCTTCCACGGCCCCGCCGGGCCACCTCCCGGAGGGCGCCCGTTCACCTTCTCCCGGGAAGCCCGCGAATCCGCGTCACCCGCCCGGCAATTCACTCCGCACTCCGCGCGGCAGGCCCCACGGACCTCCCTTTACGCTCCTGGGGACGCGTCGTAGTATGAGCGACCGTCTTTGGCGGTGACCGCCTCCAGCACGTTTTCCGGACCGATCGGAATGATCGGCGACAGGACCACGCACGCTCGAGAGGGAGCGGGTATCCAGTGAACCGCATGCCCCGATTGCTCAAGGCAGACGCCGGAACCGCTCCCGGCGGACCCGTGCCCCTTCCCGGCCGCCACCGGCCCCTTCCCGGCCGCCGCCGCCCACTTCCCGGCCGCCGCCGACCTCGTTCCGGCCGCCACCACCGGCCATGTCCCCCGCGCTGCGCGCCGCACCCCGGCCGGGGAGGCGAGGCCGCCGGGTCCAGAGGCCGCGGTCGGTGAGCGGGGGCTCTCGGCTCGCCGACTGCCTGGCGCGCCTCACCTGGTCACCCGAGCGACTGGCCAGGGAGATCAACAGGCGGTGGGGCCCGGGAACCATCAGCAGCAAGGCCCCCTACAACTGGCTCAAGGGGTCGTGCCCCCGCGGCGGCCTGCCCCGTAAGGTCGCGGACCTGCTCACCGAGCACCTCGGCGAGCACGTCACCGTCGAGACCCTGTGGCCCAAGCACTTCACGGCGCGCCCCGCACCCGGCGCCGGGACCGCGGGCGAGGCACCGCCCGAGGGGCCGGGCACCGGCCGGGCCTCCGCCGACGCCCCGCCCCCGCACCCGGCGGCGACGCCCCCGGCCGAACACATGATCATGGCCGCGCTGGACTGGCTGGTGCACCCCGAGGCGGACCCCCCGTCACGGCGGCGCGGCGCCGAGGTGCCGCCCGAGGTGCTCGAACTGCTCGACGCCAGGCTGCACCAGTTGCGCAGGCTCGACGACGGCTGCGACAGCCCGCTGGTGCTGGACTGGACGCTGCACGACCTGCGATGGGCGCTGAGGCTGGCCACGGAGTCCGCCTACGACGAGGAGGCGGGGGTGCGGCTGCACCGGACGGTCGCCGAGCTCGCCCAGCTCGCCGGCTGGCTGGCCGCCGACGCCGGCCTGCCGGACCGGTCCCGGCACTGCTTCCTCACCGCGCTGCGCGCGGCGCGGTGCGCGGGCGACCGCCCGCTGGCCGCGTACGTCATCTCCTGCATGAGCTACCGGGCGGCGTGGGAGGGCCACGGGCAGGAGGCGCTGCGCCTGATCCACATCGCCCGCATGGGCGCGCCCCAGCGGGAGATGGGCATCGCCGGGGCGCTGCTGGCCACCCGGCAGGCCCGCGCGTACGCGAGCCTGGGCGACACGGGCGGCTGCCGCCGCGCCCTGGACGAGGCGGCGGAGCTGACACCGGACCGGCGCCCGGCCGAGGCGCCCTGGGCGTACTGGCTCACGCCCGGCGTCATGGTGGCCGACGCGGGCCGGGCCTGGCTGGAGCTGGGGAACGCCGAGCGCGCCGAACCGCTCCTCGCCCGCGGGATCGCGATGCTCGGGGACGGCCAGCCGCGCAACACGCTGCTGCACCAGGCGTCACTGGCGCACGCGCGGCTGGCCCGGCGCGACGTGGACGGCGCCGCCGCCGTCACCGAGCAGGCCCTGGCCCTGGCCGAGCGGGTCACCTCGTCCCGCGTCAACGCCCGGCTGACCGCGCTGCGCCGCCACTTCCTGCGCTACGACACCCCGGTGGCCCGCGAGGTCGCCCGGCGGACGGAGGACTTCGTGCGGGAGCACCGGGTCACCCCGCGGGCGCCGGCGCCCTGCGGCGAGGCGGCGAAGGCGTTCCACGGCCCGGCTTTCCACGGCCCGGAGTGACGCGCGTAGCACGGGGCGGCGGGCGGCCGCGGGTCCGCGCCGCCGCCGGGCCGCCGCTGGAGCCGGGCGCGAGGCCGCGTGCGCCATCCTGGCCGCACCGGCGCGACGTCCACCGCGGGCCCCGGTCGCCCCGCAGGGTCCGCGCGGCGCCGGCACCGGCGCGGCCGCCCGGCGCGCCGTTGCGGGCGGCACCGAGAGGAGAGTGCGATGTTCCTGGTGACTGGCCCGACCGGCAATGTCGGTCGGCACCTCGTTCCCGAGCTGCTGGCGGAGGGCGCGCGGGTGCGGGTGGTCGCGGAGCCGGGGGCGCCGTGGGAGCCCGCCGAGGGCGTGGAGGTCCTCGTCGGCGACCTGGCGGACCCGGACACGCAGGCCAAGGCGGTGGACGGGATCGACGGCGTGTTCCTGCTGCTGATCCCGGGAGCCGTGGCGGGTCTCGCGGGGGCGGCGCGGAGGGCGGGCGTGCGCCGGATCGTGCTGCTGTCCTCCCTGACCGCGGACGAGGCGGCGGTGGGCTTCTCGAGTCCGCTGGGCGCCGCGCACCGCGAGGCGGAGCGGGCCGTCGAGGCGTCCGGGGCCCAGTGGGCGCATCTGCGGCCGAACCTGCTGATGTCCAACGCCCTGTGGTGGGCGCCCGGGATCCGCTCCGGCGGTGTGGTGCGCTGGCCGTTCGGCGACGCCGCGACCAGCCCGGTGCACGAGCGCGACATCGCCGCGGTGGCCGCGCGGGCGCTGCTGCGGGACGAGTACGCGGGCGAGGTGCTGCCGCTGACGGGGCCGCAGTCCCTCACCCACCGCGAGCAGGCCCGGATCATCGGGGAGGTGACCGGCGCCGGGGTGCGGTACGAGGAGCTGACCGGGGACGCCGGGCACCGGGAGCTGAGCCGCCTGGTCGGGGAGGCGCCGGCGGACGCGCTGACCCGCTTCTTCGACCTGTCGGTCGGCCGCGGGGCGACGGTGCTGCCCACGGTGGAACGGGTCACCGGGCGGCCCGCCGCGACCTTCGCCCAGTGGGTGGCCGAGCACGCCGCCGAGTTCGGCGGGGCCGCCAGCTGAGGGGGCGGCGCCCGCGCGGCCCGGCCGGGGCCGGGCCGCGCGGTCCGGGGAGGGCGCGCACCGGGTGAGCGCCCTCCCCGGGGCGAGCCCTCGCCCGGCGGGCCCGGTCAGGGCGCCGGGCGGGTCAGGGCGGCGAGGTCGGCCAGGAGTTCGCAGACGGCCACCGGCCCGAGGTCGGCGAAGCGCGGCGCGTCGGGCGCGGGCCCGGCCTCGGGGAGCCGGTGGAGGCGCACCGCGCGGATCGTCTGCTCCGGGCGGTCCTGCGGCGAGCGGACGGGGATGCCCGGGTCGAGCTCGACGGCCACGCCGAGGCCGCCGGGCAGTTCCAGCAGGGCCGACGACTGCACGCCGTCCCGTGGGGCGACGCGCCGCCAGTTGCGCTGGGCGAGGCCGAGCACCCGGCCGGTGGGCACGGTCACGTCGTGGAACCGCTTGAGCTCCGCGCCGTCCCGCTCGCCGGGGGCCAGGGTGTGGACGGGCCTGTCGAGTTGCGGGAACGGCTGGAGGAGTTCGTAGTCCGCGAACACCTCCGCCCACCGGGCCGCGTCCGCCAGGTGCACCGGGTGGGCGACGCCGACGGCGGCGTCGGCGGGCAGTCGCAGCGTGTCGTCGTGCACGTCGGCGAGGGTGCGGTCCTCCGCGACGCGGAACTCGACCCGGGTCGCGCCGTGGCCGCCGGTCCACACCAGGCGCCGCGCGACGTGCCACAGCAGCGGGTGGTCGGCGAAGTGGGCGCGGAACTCGGCGAGCGGCCAGCGGTGCTCGGTCACCATCGCCCGCTCCAGGCGCCGGATCTGCTCCGCGGCGACCGCGCGCACGTCCCGCCGCAGCCCGGTGTACCTGCGGTGGGCGAGCGGCGCGAGCACCTGGTCGTCGCGGACGCCCGGCCGGGGCAGGTTCCGGCGGCGCCTGCCGTCCTCGTCGGTGACGTACGGCGTGAGGTGCTCGTCGAACCGGGCGGTGAACCGGCGCCTGCCGTAGTCGAGGGTGAGCCCGCCCAGCCGGTCCAGGCCGAAGCCGGGCACCAGTCCCTCGGCGAACTTCTCCGGGGGAAGTCCGCGGTCGGCGGCGAGCCGCTCCAGGCGCTGCCACGCGGCCTTGCGCACGCTCTCGTGCTCCGTCCGCCGCGCCGTCCCGGCCAGGTGCATCAGCGCGACCTCGCTGCCGATGGCGACCAGCGCGTCGAGTCCGGCGACGGCCTTGCGGTAGTGGCCCCGGCGCGGCCAGGAGCGGATGAGCGGGGTGAGGCGGCGCGCCGTCTCGTCGCCGCCCAGCCGGCCCAGGGCGGCCAGCGCCCAGGCCGGTTCCTGGCCCGTCTGCCGGAACAGCGCCCACCCGAAGTCGTCCAGGGACACCGGGTCGCACACCCGCCGCACCTCGTCGATGCCCGCCCGGGCGCCGCCGCTGCCGCCGTCCGGGCCCGCCCCGGCCGCGGCGAGCAGCGCCACCAGGTTCCGGACGGCCGCGACCGGCAGCGCCTGCCGCCGCCCGTGCAGCAGCACCGGCGGCAGCAGGTGGACGTCCACCTCGGCGGCCTCGGCGGCGGCGCTGTCCGGGACGGCGGGCGGCCCGGACAGCGGGCGGGGCACCGCGTCCGGCGGCGCCTCGTCCACCGCTCCCGTGGCGCGCGCGGCCTTGGCCATCGCCCGCCGCGCGGGTTCGGGCAGCCCCGGCGCCACCCGCTCGGCCGACTCCGGGTGGGCCCGCAGGTGCTCCCGCAGCAGCCTGCCGGTCAGCCGGGCCTTCCGCGAGGCGCCCACGGCGGCGCCGGCCAGCAGCCGCAGCGCCCGCTCCGGGAACCGCCGCATCGCCTCGAGCAGCGGCTCGTGCACGCCCGGCTGGTCGACGCGGGTGAGCAGCGCCCGGAACGCGTCGTCACCCGGCATCGCGGCGAGCACCTCGCACACGGCCCGGCGCTCCGCGGGCGCGCACCCGCCGCGCTCGTCCAGCAGCGCGAGCAGCGTCGGGGTGAGCGCGGGGCCGACGCCCTCGGCCACGGTGTGCGGGGACCGGGCGATCGTCAGCCAGGCGTCCTGCTGCCGCTCGCGCAGCAGCGCGAGGTGCCCGGGGGAGCCGAGCGCGCACGGCAGCATCGGCGAGAGCCTGGCGAACCGCGCGGTCAGCGGGGTGGCGAGCAGCTCCTCCACCCACTCCGTGCGGCCGGGCACCAGGTAGGACACCACCACGCGCTGGTACTGGGTGGCTCGGTGGTCCGCGAGCGCCGCCGCGGCCTGCCGGTGGACCTCCTCGTCGGCGCACGCCAGCAGTTCCCTGCACCGGTGGGCGGCGCCCTCGATGTCCTCGAACCCGGAGGCGGAGCAGTCGTCGCCGAGCTCCTTGACCCAGCGCACGGCGCTCCTGCGGGAGGAGCCGGAGGACAGGTACTGCACCAGGACGCGGCTGAGCTCCGCGGTGGCCCGGGCCGCGAAGACCAGGCCGTGCCGCTCGGCCCAGGCGTCGGTGAAGCTCTCGCACCTCACCTCCGCCCACCCCGAGATCGAGGTGATCAGCGCCGCCACCACGGCCGCGCCCAGCGGGTCGGGCTCCCCGCCGAGGTGGGCGCGGGCCGCCCGCGCCATCTCCGCGTCGCTGCGCTTGTGCTCCAGCGCCGCGTCCACCTCGGGCCGGATCCCCTCCAGCCTGCGCCGCACGGCCGCGCCCGCCCGCGGGTCGATCCCCGTCGCCGGGCCGGGTGTCCCGCCGCGGCGCGGGTGCACCCGGTCCCGCCAGGCGTCGGGGACGGAGAAGGAGTCCTCCTCCCCCACCGCTGGGCTTTCGGCATGGCGCTGCTCCTCGGGCTGCTTCATCTCGCTCCCCGCTCGATGTTCAACTTCGTGGAACGGCACGCTAGTTGAGCGATCCGACAGCGGACGCGCGGGGCCGGGGCGGCGAGGCCGCTCACGGCCCGGGCGCGCACAGCGCCCTGTCGATCAGGGCTCGGTGCGCCGCATCTCGTCCGGTTGGGCGGGGCGCGGCAGCCGCCCGGTGAGCAGCGCGGTCGGGAAGCGGTTGACGTCGCGGGGCGTGGTGACCAGGTCCCCGGCCGCGTCGGCCCCGGTGCCGTTGAACAGCGTGGTGTCGGTCCAGGCGCCGCCGCCGTCCTCCGCGAACCGGTGGTGGCCGCGCGTGTGCGGGGCGGGCGGCGTGGGGTCGTCGCCCGGCAGGGAGGTGCCGGTCAGCCGCAGCGGCCGGATGATCCGGTCGCGCACCTCGGCGCGCCAGGTGCGCCCGGTGACCCGTTCGATCACCATCCCGGCGAGGACGTAGTCGGTGTTGGAGTGGCGGTGGGCCGTGCCGGGCGGGAAGTCCGGGGGGTGGCGTACCGACGCGGCCACCAGTTCCTCGGCGGTGTAGTGCCGGAAGCGGTGCCGGTGGTAGCGCCGCGCGGAGTGCACGGCCGGGAACAGGTCGCGGTCGCGGGTGCAGTTGTACCCGCCGCTGGTGTGCTGGAGCAGGTGCCGGACGGTGATCCGGCCGCCGTCGTTGCCGTTGCCGCGCACCACGCCGGGCAGCCACCGCTCGACGGTGTCGTCCAGGGAGAGCCCGCCGTCGCCCACCAGTCGCAGCAGCACGGTCGCGACGAGCGGCTTCGCCGTGCTGCCCGCCCGGTGGTGGTCGCCGGGGCGGGCCGGGCGGCCGGTGCGCCGGTCCGCCGTGCCGCTGCGGGCGGTGGTGGTGCCGGTGGGGGTGTCCGGGACGGCGGTGCCGCTGCCGCGAGGGCGGCGAGGAGCCCGCAGGCCGCGGCCGCGTCACCGTTCGCCGCGTCACCGGGCACCGTCGCACAGGGCGCGGTCCACCAGGGAGCGGACGGTCCGCTCGGCCCGCAGCAGTTGCTCGTCACCGCCCCCGGTGCCGTTGGCGACGACGACGACCGAGCGCCGCCCGTCCTCGCTGACGCCGGGCCGCACCGTGAACCCCTCCAGGTCCCCTCCGTGGCCCCAACTGTCGCCGCCGCAGGTCAGCGGCTGCTGCATCAGTCCCAGGCCGTAGCGGAGCCCGGGGAAGCCCAGTTGGAAGTCCTCGCCGACGGACACCGTCCGGCGCATCTCCGCGAGTTGGGCCGGGGGCAGCAGACGGCCGCCGAGCAGCGCGGTGAAGAAGCGGTCCACGTCGCGTTCGGTGCCGACGAGGGCGCCGGCCGCGCCCGCCCAGGACAGGTTCCTGGCCGTGGTGTCCGTGCGGGTGGCAGAGCCGGGGAACAGGTGGTAGGTGTGCGCGTGCGGCGGCTCGAGGTACGGGTCGTCGCCGGGGTCGTGGGTGCCGGTCAGGCCGAGCGGGCGGATGATGCGGTCGTGCACCTCCTCGGCCCAGGGCCGCCCGGTGGCCTTCTCGATGATCATTCCGGCGAGGATGTAGCCGGGGTTGGAGTAGTTCCAGTCGGGCTCGGGGTCGTCGGCCGGGGCGGGCGGGAAGTCCGGCCGGTGCCGCATCGCGCCGGCGACCATCCGCTCGGGGTCGACGTGGTCGAACCTGGTCCGCTCGAAGTCGGCGGCGGTGTCCCCGTTGTCCTCCTCGAGCCCGTAGTTGTGGATGCCGCTGGTGTGCTGGAGCAGGTTCCGGACGGTGACGCGGCCGCCGTCGTTGCCGTTGCCGCTGACCACGCCGGGCAGCCACCGCTCGACGGTGTCGTCCAGGGAGAGCCTGCCCTCGGCGACGAGTTGCAGCACCACGGTGGCCACGAACGCCTTGGTGACGCTGCCGACCCTGAGGTTCGCCCCGTGCGGCACGGGGCGGCCGGTGCCCAGCTCCGCCTCGCCGGCGCGGGCGTGGATCGTGCGGTTCCCGTCGCGCACCCGCACCGTGACGCCGACGAACCCGCCCTCCTTCAGGACACGGGCCGCCTCGCGCCGCAGTTCCCGTGCGGTGAGCGGGCCGTCGGCGGAGGCCGCGGTGTCCGCGTCCGCCGGCTGCGGGGCGGCGGACGCACCGGAGACCAGGGCCGTGGACGCGACGGCGGCGGCGAGCACGGCGGCGGTGGCCAGCCGGGCCCGCGGGGTCTTCGCTGTTGCCTTCATGCCCCGGAACTCTGCCGCGGCGGGCCGGCCGCGCCCATGGCGGCAGCCTCCGGAGCGGAGGTGGGGACAGCCCCACGGCCGTGGTCGGGCCGACCGGTAGGGGGTGTGTCCGGGTCAACCCGCGGCGGTGGGGCGGGACGCCGCCGGGGCGTGGTCGGCTACGCGGTCGGCCCGGGTCGTGGTGTAGCGCACCAGGGCCCGCAGGGTCTCCCCCGGGCGCGGCGGCGGCACCGGCGCGGGCACGAACAGGACCGACTCGTGGGTGTGCGGCGGTTCGGCGAACGCGCACCTGCCGCCCGCGTGCAGGTACGGGGACAGGTGCCGGCCCGCGGCGGCGCGGACGGCCCCCCTCAGGTGCCGCAGGCGGGGCCGGACGCCGCCGAGGGTCCGCGGCGCCCACAGCCCTATGCCGTGCGCGGTGCCGCCCGACACCACCACCAGGTGGCCGTCGGCGCGGGCCCGCCGCTGCCGTTCGCCGAAGCGCTCCCCCGCGGCGACGGGCGCCACGGCCAGCACGTCGGCGCGGTACTCGGACACCCCGCGCCCGCCCAGCCACAGCCGGGTGCCGACGCGGAGCCGGAACTCGGTGCCGGGGAAGCGCTCGCGGAGGGCGGCCAGGTCGGCCGCCGACAGGTGGGACAGGAACAGGGTGCGCGGCGGAAGCCCGGCCGCGCGCAGGCGGCCGATCCACGCGGCGACCTCGTCCGCGGCGCCGGTACCGTCCGCCCGGTCGAGCGGCAGGTGGAGGGAGAAGCCCTCGCAGCGCAGCTCCCGGACGGCGTCCCGGAGCGCGGGCAGGTCGTGCTCCGGCACACCGTGGCGGCGCATGGAGGACATCAGCTTCACCACGACGCGGGCTCCCGCGAGGCGGCGGGCCTCGGCCACGCCGGACACCGTCCTGATCACGCGGTCCGGCAGCGGAAGCGGCCCCTCGTCCCGATGCGGCGGGGTCAGCACGAGCAGGTCGCCGCCGAAGACGCCTCGGACCTCGGCGGCCTCGTACGCGGTGCCGACGGCGAGGAGGTCCGCCCCCAGGCGCCCGGCCTCCCGGGCCAGGCGCGGCAGGCCGAAGCCGTAGCCGTTGCCCTTGCACACCGGCACCAGGCCGGGCAGCTCCCGCAGGACGGACTCCTGGTGCTCCCGCCAGCGGGCGGTGTCCACGCGGAGGGTGAGGGCCATTCCCGTTCGCCGTCCTTCACGTCGTCTCGTCGTCCTCGGCTCCCGGCGGCGGGCGCCGGGCCCGGCCCGCCGGTCACGGTCACGGCTCACGTTCTACGACAGCGGCGGCACGCACGGCAAAACGGGCCACCGCCCCGCCCGGCGCCCGTGCCGTGCGGGGCGGTGCCGTGCGGGGCGGTGGCCCGCCGTCAGACCTCCCGCTCCCGGAGCCAGTCGCGGACCGACGCCGCGGCCGCGTCGGCGTGCTCCTCCAGCATGGTCCAGTGGTCCCCCGGCACCTCCACGGCGGTGTGCGGCAGTTGCCAGGAGGCCCGCAGGCCGCCGCCCGAGCCGTCGCCCCCGGGCAGGGGCCGGGCCGCCCGCACGAAGAGGGTGGGCGCCTGGATCGGCGCCGGCTGCCACTCGGAGAAGAGGCGGAAGTAGCCGCCCATCCCGGTCAGCCGGGAGAAGTCGAGGCCGCCCACGACCTCCTCCCGCTCCAGCATGCTGGTGACGAACACCTCGCCGAAGCCCTGGACGGCGTCGTTGCCGGGCAGGAACGTGTCCAGCAGCACCACCGCGGCGGGGGCCGTGCCCGCGCTCTCCAGGTGGGCGGCGGCGGCGTGCGCGAGCCAGCCGCCGGAGGAGTGGCCGACCAGGACGAACGGCGCCCCGCCGGCGCACTCCCGCACCAGCTCGGCCTGGTGTGCGACGACGGCCTCCACGGACGCGGGCAGCGGCTCACCGTCGGCGAACCCCGGCGGCACCAGCGCGGTGACGCGGTGGGTGTCCCGGAGCGCCGCGGCGAACCGCGCGTACTGGTGGGCGCTGGACAGGGCGACCGGGGCCGCGAAGCAGACCAGCGCGGTGCCCCCCGGGGCGGCGGACATCCGCACCGGCGCCGGGGCGGGCGCGGCGCGGTCGCCGGTGCCGAACGCGGGGCGGATGCGGGAGGCCGCCATCAGCAGCCCCACGCCGTCGGCGTACTGCCCGGCCCGGCACGCCTGCCGGAACAGCGCTTCGACGCCGTGCGCCGCCTCGGGCGCCGCGGGGCTCCGCGGAGTGTCCCGGTCCGCGGCGGCGGTGAGCCGCTCCCACAGCAGCGCGGCGACCGCGCCCGGTGTGGGCTGCTCGAAGGTGAGCGCGGCGGGCAGCCGCAGCCCGGTGCTCGCGGTCAGCCGGTTGCGCAGCTCGATGGCGCCCAGCGAGTCCAGGCCCAGCTCGGCGAAGGGCTGCTCGGGGTCCACCGCGTCACCGGAGGCGTACCCGAGCACGGTGGCGAGGGTGCCGCGCACCCCCTCGTCCAGCAGGCGCAGGCCCTCGGCGCGCGGCAGGTCCGCCAGGCGCCGCCGCAGCGCTTCCGGGTCCGCCGCGGGGGCCGCGGTCCCGGTGCGCGCCGGGGTGCCGAGCAGTCCGCGGAGCAGCGGCTGCGCCCGCCCGGCCGCCGCCCGGTCGCGCAGCCCGGCGAGGTCGAGCCGGGCGGGCACCAGGACGGCCGGGCCGCCCGCGACCGCGGCGTCGAACAGGGCGAGCCCTTCCTCGTCGGACAGCGCGCCGAGACCGGACCGCCGGATGCGCCGCAGCCCGGCCTCGCCGAGCCGCCCGGTCATCTCGCTGCCGTGCTCCCACACCCCCCAGGCCAGGGACACCGCCGGTCGGCCGTGCGCCGCGCGGTGCCGGGCCAGGGCGTCGAGGAACGCGTTGGCCGCGGCGTAGCCGGCCTGCCCGGCCGCGCCCAGGGTGCCCGCCACGGAGGAGAACAGCGCGAACAGCGGCAGGTCCAGGTCGGCGGTCAGCTCGTGCAGGTGCCACGCCCCGTCCACCTTGGGCCGCAGCACCGCGGCCAGCCGGTCCGGGGACAGCGCGTCGATCAGCCCGTCGTCGACCACGCCGGCGGCGTGCACCACCCCGGTCAGCGGGCGGTCGGCGGGTATCTCCCGCAGCAGTCCCGCCAGCGCCTCCCGGTCCGCGGTGTCCACCGCGGCGACGCGCACCCGGGCGCCCAGCGCGGCCAGTTCCGCGACCAGCTCGGCGGCGCCCGGCGCGTCCTCGCCCCGGCGGCTGGTGAGCACCAGGTGCCGCACCCCGCGCCCGGTGACCAGGTGCCGGGCCAGCAGCCCGCCGAGCGCCCCCGTCCCGCCGGTGATCAGCACGGTGCCGTCCGCCTCCGGCGCCCGGTCCGCCGCCCGGCCGGGCACGGCGGCCCGGACCAGCGCGGGCACGTGGAGGCGTCCGCGCCGCAGCGCCATCTGGGGTTCGTCCGAGGCGAGCGCCGACGGGAGCGCGGCGCAGCAGTCCGCGTCGTCGCCGGGCAGGTCGAGCAGCACGAACCGCCCGGGGTGCTCGGCCTGCGCCGAGCGGACCAGGCCCCAGGCGGTGGCCGCCGCGACGTCCACGGCGGCCCCGTCCGGGCCCGCGGCGCCGTCGGTCACCACCACCAGGCGCGACGACGCGAGGCGGTCGTCCGCGAGCCAGCCGCGCAGCAGCTCCAGCACGCTCCGGGCCACCTCGTGCGCGGCCCCGGCGGGACCGGTGTCGCCGGCGCCGCCCGCCACGCGGTGCAGCACCGTCTCCGGCACGGCGTCCCCCGAGGCCAGCAGCTCCGCCAGGTCCCCGTACCCGGCGGCCTCGACGCCCGCGACCTCCCACGCCTTGTGCAGCCCCGCGGCGTGCGCACCGCCCAGCACGGCCACCCGGCCGGCGGCGGCCGCGGCCACGGGCGGCAGCGGCACCGGGGCCCAGTCCACCCGGTACAGCGACCGGTGCCCGCCGCCGCGCAGCCCGCCCTCGGTGACCGGGCGCAGCAGCAGCGACTCCACCGTGGCCACCGGCCCGCCCGCGGGGTCGGCGGCGTCCAGCGTCACCGCGCCGGGCCCGGCCGGGGCGAGCCGCACCCGCAGCGCCGCGGCGCCGCCGCCGTGCAGGCCGACCCCGGTCCAGGAGTACGGCAGCCGGGCCTCGCCGGTGTCCGCCACCAGGCCGCCCAGGTTCATCGCCTGCAACGCCGCGTCCAGCAGCGCCGGGTGGACCGCGAACCCGCCGGCCGCGCCGCCCGGCAGCGCCACCTCGGCGAACACCTCGTCACCGCGCCGCCAGGCGGCCCGCAGCCCCTGGAACACCGGGCCGTAGCCGAACCCGGCGTCGGCCAGCCGCTCGTACAGGCCGTCGAGGTCCACCGGCGCGGCCCCGGTGGGCGGCCACGCCTCGGGCGCCCAGCCCGGCCGGGCCCCGCCCGCCGCGAGGGCACCCTCGGCGTTCAGCGTCCACGCCTCGCCGCCCGGCGCCAGCGGGTCCCGGGAGTACACCCGGACCGGGTGCCTGCCGTCCCCGTCCGCGGGTCCCGCCGTCACGTGCACGGCGACGCCGCCCTTCTCCGGCAGCACCAGCGGGGCGTGCAGGGTCAGCTCCGCCACCAGGCGGCAGCCCAGGTGCTCACCGGCCCTGAGCGCCAGCTCCACGAAGGCGGTGGCCGGGAGCAGCGCGAGGCCCGCGACCCGGTGGTCGGCGAGCCACGGCTGCTGCTCCAGCGACAGCCGGCCGCTGAGCAGCACTCCCCCGGAGTCGGGCAGCTCGACGGCGGCCCCGAGCAGCGGGTGCCCCGCCGCCGCGAGACCGGCGAACTCCACATGGCCCTCGGGGACCCCGGCGTCCAGCCAGTAGCGGCGGCGCTGGAAGGCGTAGGTGGGCAGGTCGGTGAGCACGGCGCCCCGGCCCGCGAAGAACCGGTCCCAGTCCACGGGGACACCGCGGACGTGGGCCCCGGCGACGGCGGTGGTCACCGTGCGCGCTTCGGGGCGGCCCGCCCGCAGCGTCGGCACACAGACGGCGTCCCCCGGGAGGACCTCCTGCGCCATCGCGGAGAGCACACCGTCCGGGCCGAGTTCGACGAAGGTGGTCACGCCTTGATCGGCGAGCGTACGCACACCGTCGGCGAACCGGACCGCCTCGCGGACGTGCCGCACCCAGTACTCCGCCGAGCACACCTCGTCCGAGACCAGGCCGCCGGTGAGGTTCGACACCAGCGGGATACGCGGGGCCTCGTACGACAACCCCTCGGCCACCTGCCGGAACTCGTCCAGCATCGGCTCCATCAACGGCGAGTGGAACGCGTGCGAGACCGTGAGTCGCTTGGTCTTGCGGCCCTGCGCCTGGAAGACGGCGGCGACCTCAAGCACCGCCCGCTCCTCACCGGAGACGACCACCGACGACGGCCCGTTGACAGCCGCGATCGACACCCCACCCGACAGAACAGCGCTCACCTCGGCCTCGGTGGCCTGCACCGCCACCATCGCCCCACCGGAGGGCAACGCCTGCATCAACCGACCACGCGCAGCCACCAGAGCGCACGCGTCGTCCAACGACAGCACACCGGCCACGTGAGCCGCCGCCAACTCACCGATGGAGTGCCCCGCCAGATAATCCGGCACCACACCCCACGACTCGAAGAGGCGGAACAGCGCCACCTCAAGCGCGAACAACCCCGCCTGAGCGAACACCGTCCGATCCAGCAGCTCCCCGTCCCCGCCGAACACCACCTCACGCAACGGCCGGTCCAACCGCCCGTCCATCCGGGCACACACCGCGTCGAACGCCTCCGCGAACACCGGGAACGCCTCATACAGCTCCCGGCCCATCCCGATCCGCTGCGCCCCCTGCCCCGTGAACAGCAGCGCGAGTGCGGGTCGTCGGGGTGGGGTGCCGCGGACCACTGCGGCTGTGTCGCGGCCTTCGGCCAGTGCGGTGAGGGCGGCCGTGAACTCGGTGCGGTCCGCCGCCACCACCGCCGCGCGGTGCTCGTGCGGGGTCCGCGTGGTGGCGAGGGACAGGCCGATGTCGGCGGTGCCGGCGCCGGGGTTGGCGTGGATGTGGTCCAGGAGGCGCCGGGCCTGGTGGCGCAGCGCGTCCTGCGACTTGCCGGAGAGGACCCACGGCACCACGGGGGACGTGACGGTGGGCGCGGGCCCGGCGGCGGGCTTCGGCGGCGGGGCCTGCTCCACGATCGCGTGGGCGTTGGTGCCGCTGATGCCGAAGGAGGACACCGCGGCCCGGCGCGGGCGCCCCGTGTCGGGCCACTCCCGCGCCTCGGTGAGCAGTTCCACCGCGCCCGCGGACCAGTCGATGCGGGGCGAGGGCCGGTCCGCGTGCAGGGTGCGCGGCAGCACGCCGTGCCGTATGGCCATCACCATCTTGATCACCCCGGCGACACCGGCGGCGGCCTGGGTGTGGCCGATGTTGGTCTTGAGCGAACCGAGCCACAGCGGCCGGGTGGTGTCCCGGCCCTGGCCGTAGGTGGCCAGCAGGGCCTGGGCCTCGATCGGGTCGCCGAGGGTGGTGCCGGTGCCGTGGGCCTCGGCCGCGTCGATCTCGTCGGCCGAGAGCCGGGCGTCGGCGAGCGCCTGCCGGATCACCCGCTGCTGCGCGGGGCCGTTGGGCGCGGTGAGGCCGTTGGACGCGCCGTCCTGGTTGACGGCGGTGCCCCGGATCACGGCGAGCACTCGGTGCCCGTTGCGCCGGGCGTCCGTGAGGCGTTCCAGCAGCAGCATGCCGGCGCCCTCGGCGAGCCCCGTGCCGTCGGCGGACGCGGCGAACGCCTTGCACCGGCCGTCCGGGGACAGGCCGCGCTGGCGGGCGAAGCCCACCAGCAGTCCTGGGGAGGACATCACGGTGGCGCCGCCGGCCAAGGCCAGGGTGCAGTCTCCGGCCTGGAGCGCCCGGACGGCCAGGTGGAGGGCCACCAGGGACGACGAGCAGGCGGTGTCCACGGTCACGGCCGGGCCTTCCAGGCCGAGGGTGTAGGCCACCCGGCCGGAGGCGATGCTGCCCGTGTTGCCGTTGCCGAGGTGCCCGGCGACGTCCTCGGGCACGGAGTGCAGGCGGGCGGCGTAGTCCTGGTACATGACCCCGGCGAAGACGCCGGTCCTGCTGCCCTTGAGCGACGTCGGGTCGATGCCGGCCCGTTCCACGGCCTCCCACGAGGTCTCCAGCAGCAGGCGGTGCTGCGGGTCCATGGCGAGGGCCTCGCGGGGCGGGATCCCGAACGGCGCGGGGTCGAAGTCCGCGGCGTCGTGGAGGAAGCCGCCCTCCCGGGTGTAGGTGGTGCCGGGGTGGTCGGGGTCGGGGTGGTACAGCCGTTCCAGGTCCCAGCCGCGGTCCTCGGGGAAGCCCGAGATCGCGTCGGTGCCCCCGGCGACCAGCCGCCACAGGTCCTCGGGGGAGGCCACCCCGCCGGGGTAGCGGCAGGCCATGCCGACGACGGCGACGGCCTCCCGCTCCCCGGTCTCCAGCTCCCGCAGGCGCGCCCGCGTCTCCTTCAGTTCGGCCGTGGCCCGGCGGAGGTAGCCGAGGAGCTTCTCCTCGTCGGTCATCGGTTCATCGCTCCTCGGTAGGTGTCGGGTTCGCCGCGCATGCCGTCACGCCCCTTCGTTCCGGCCGGACCCGCCGGGCTCGCCGGGTTCGCCGAGGTCGCCCAGTTCGCCGTCTAGGATGTCGAACAGCTCGTCCGCGGTCGCGGTGGCGAGGTCGGGGGCGGCCCCGGTGGTGCCGGTGCCGCCGGTGCCGCCGGTCTCGCCGCGGAACCGGCCCCACTTGGCCAGCAGGGTCTGGAGCCGCACGGTGACCTGCTCGTAGGCGGCGTCGTCCGGGGCGATGTCGGCGAGTCCTTCGGGGGTGACGGCGGACAGGGCCGACTCGACGCGGTCGAGCTCGGCGAGCAGCGGCGCGGACCGCGCGGGCTCGTCGAGGCCGAGTTCGCCGAGCAGTCGCGCGGCCAGGGCCCCCGGTGTGGGGTGGTCGAAGACCAGCGTGGCGGGCAGCCGCACTCCGGTGGCCCGGATGAGGCGGTTGCGGAACTCGACGGCGGTCAGCGAGTCGAAGCCGAGTTCCTTGAACGCCTGCTCGGCCTCGATGCCGTCCGGTTCGGCGTGTCCGAGGACGGCGGCGGCCTGGTCGCGGACCAGGTCGAGCAGCGTCCCGCGGCGGTCGGCCGCGGGCAGGCGCAGCAGCCTCTCCCGCAGCGTGGCGCCGTCGGCCGCCCCGGTCCTGGCGGCGCGGCGCGCCGGGACGCGGACGAGGTCCCGCAGCAGCGGCGGCACCGCACCGCCGGCCGAGGCCAGGTCCAGGTGGACCGGGACGAGCAGGGCGTCGTCCCGGGCGGACGCGGTGTCCAGCAGGGCCAGGCCCTCGGCGGCGGACAGGCCCGCCACCCCGGACCTGGCCAGCCGCCGCACGTCCGCGTCGCCGAGGCCGTCGTTCATGCCGCTGGTGATGCCGGTCTCGTCGGCCCACAGCCCCCACGCCAGCGAGGTGGCCGGCAGGCCCTGGGCGCGGCGCCGGTGCGCCAGGCCGTCGAGGAAGGCGTTGGCCGCCGCGTAGTTGCCCTGCCCGGCCGCGCCGAACACGCCGGCGGCCGAGGAGAACAGCACGAAGGCCGTCAGGTCCCGGTCCCGGGTGAGTTCGTGCAGGTGCCAGGCCGCGTCCACCTTGGGGCGCAGCACCCGGTCCACGCGTTCGGGGGTCAGGGAGCCCAGCACCCCGTCGTCGAGGACGCCCGCGGTGTGCACGACCGCGGTCAGCGGGCGGTCCGCCGGGATCTGTCCGAGCAGTTCGGCCAGGGCGTCCCGGTCGGCGGCGTCGCAGGCGGCGATGCGGACGTCGGCGCCGAGCGCGGTCAGCTCGGCGGCGAGTTCGGCGGCGCCCTCGGCGCGCGGGCCGCGCCTGCTGGTCAGCAGCAGGCTGCGGACACCGCGCGTGGTGACCAGGTGCCGGGCGACGAGGCTGCCGAGGACACCGGTGCCGCCTGTGATCAGGACGGTGCCGCGGTCCGCGGGGGCGCCGTCCGCGGGGGCGCCGTCGGTGCCGGGCGGCGGGGTGTCCGCCGCGGCGGCGACCCGGGCCAGGCGCGGGGCGTGCACGGCGCCGCGCCGCACGGCGAGCTGGGGTTCGCCGGTGGCGAGCGCCGCCCGCAGCAGGTGCGGGTCCGGGGCCAGGTCGTCCAGATCGAGCAGGACGAACCGGTCCGGGTTCTCGGTCTGCGCCGTCCTGAGCAGGCCCCAGGCGGCGGCTCCGGCCAGGTCCGGCACGGTGTCGCCGTCGGCCGCGGCCACCGCGCCGCGGGTCACCACGACCAGGCGGGAGTCGGCGAACCGGTCGTCGGCCGGCCAGCTCTGCGCCAGGGCCAGCGCCTCGTGGACGGTGCGGCGCACCGCGTCCGGGGACGGGTCGGTGCCCGCCGCGCACACCAGCACCGTCTCGGGCAGCGGGTGGCCGGCCGCGGCGGCTTCGCCGAGGGAGGCCAGGTCCGGGTGGGCGCCGAGCGGGTTTCCCGCGGCCTTCATGGCGTCGCCGAGCCCGAACGCGTCGTGGCCCAGCAGGGCCCAGGAGCCTTCGGGGGCGGCGCCGGGTGAGGCCGGTGCGGGCAGGGCGGTCCAGTTCAGGCGGTACAGGCTGTCGTGGTGCCCGCCGTGGGCCCGCAGTCGGTCCGCCGAGACGGGCCGCAGCACCAGGGACTCCACCGAGGCGACCGGTTCGCCCGAGGTGTCGGCCACGAGCAGGGACACCGCGTCCGGGCCCGCGGGCGAGATCCGCACCCGCAGCGCCGAGGCGCCCGCCGCGTGCAGCGTGACCCCGGACCAGGAGAACGGCAGCCGGATCGGGCCGGGCCCGGTCAGCATCCCGCCCGCGCCGATCGCGTGCAGCGCCGCGTCGAGCAGCGCCGGGTGGACGCCGAACTCCCCGGCGGCGCGCTCCGCCTCCTCGGGCAGCGCCACCTCGGCCACCACGTCGTCGCCGACCCGCCAGGCGGCGCGCAGGCCCTGGAAGTGCGGGCCGTAGTCGATGCCCGTCAGCGAGAAGCGCTCGTACATGTCGTCGACGGGGACGGGCTCGGCGCCCGCGGGGGGCCACTCGGTCAGACCGTCCGGGGCCGCCGCGGCGCCGCCTGCCAGCAGGCCGCGGGCGTGGCGGGTCCACGGGTCGGCCTCGGCGGCGTCGGCGGGCCTGGAGTGGACGCTCAGGGGGCGGCGGCCGGTGTCGTCGGCGTCCCCGACGGTGAGCTGGAGCTGGAGCGCGCCGCGTTCGGGCAGCACCAGGAGGGCCTCCAGGGTGAGTTCCTCGACCCGGTCGCAGCCGACCTGGTCGCCGGCCCTGACGGCCAGCTCGAGGAACGCGGTTCCGGGCAGCAGCACCGCCCCGGCGACGGTGTGGTCGGCCAGCCACGGGTGCGTGTCGAGGGCGAGCCTGCCGGTGAGCAGCAGCCCGCCGGTCTCCGGCAGGGGCAGGGCGGCGCCGAGCAGCGGGTGGCCGGCGGCGCTGAGCCCGGCGGACGCCACGTCGCCGGTGCCGCCGGGCCGCACCCGCGGCCAGTAGCGCTGGTTCTGGAAGGCGTAGGTGGGCAGTTGCACCGTCCGGGCCGGGGCGCCGCCGAGCACCTCCCGCCAGTCCACCGGCAGGCCGCCGGTGTGGGCCTCGGCCAGCGAGGCCAGGAAGCGGGCCCGCCCTCCTTCGTCGCGGCGCAGCGACCCGACGACGACCGCGTCGACTCCTGCCTGCTCCACCGTCTGCTGCACGCCGACGGTCAGCACCGGGTGCGGGCTGGACTCCACGAACACGCGGAAGCCCTCGTCCAGCAGTTGCCGCACGGCCGGTTCGAACAGCACGGGGCTGCGCATGTTGCGGTACCAGTACTCCGCGTCCAGCTCGGCGGTGTCCACGGCCGTGCCGGTCACCGTCGAGTAGAACGGCACACCGCCCGGCCGGGGGGCCACCGGGGCGAGCAGGTCGAGCAGTTCCTCCCGCAGCGGCTCGACGGCCGGGGAGTGGCTGGGCACGGTCGCGGGGATGATCCTGGCCCGCACGCCGTCGGCCTCGCAGGCGGCGACGAACTCGGCGAGCGCCGCGTCGTCACCGGCCACGGTCACCACGGAGGGCCCGTTGACCCCGGCCAGCGACACCCGGTCGCCCCACGGGGCGATCCGCTCGGCGGCCTCGTCGGCGGGCAGCATCAGGGAGGCGACGCCGCCCTTGCCGACCAGCCTCCGGGCCAGCACGACGCTGCGGAGCGCCACCACCCGCGCCGCGTCCTCCAGGGTGAGCGCGCCCGCCACGCAGGCGGCGGCGACCTCGCCCTGGGACTGCCCGACCACGGCGGCGGGCCGCACGCCGTGGGAGCGCCACAGCTCGGCCAGGGACACCATCACGGAGAACAGCACCGGCTGGATCACCTCGATGCGGTCCAGGCCCGGCGCGCCGGGCGTGCCGCGCAGCACGTCGAGGACCGACCAGTCCAGGTGGGCGGAGAGCGCCGCCGCGCACTCGGCCATCCGCTCGGCGAACACGGGCGAGGTGTCCAGCAGCTCCACGCCCATGCCGGCCCACTGCGAGCCCTGCCCCGGGAAGACGATCACCGCGTCGCGCCGCGCCCCGGTCAGGGGCGCGCCGGTCACGAGGCCGGGCAGTTCGCGGCCGTCCGCGAGCGCGTCGAGCCGGTCGAGGAACTCCCGCCGGTCGCCGCCGAGCAGCACCGCGCGGTGGTCGAAGGCGGTGCGGGTGGTGAGCAGGGAGTGGGCCACGTCCCGGGGAGCGAGGTCCGGGCGCTCCGCCAGGTGCGTGCGCAGCCGGGCGGCCTGGGCGCGCAGGCCAGCCGCGGTCCTGGCGGACAGCAGCCACGGCAGCGTCGAGGACACCGGCTGGGGCGCGGTGCCGTCCGCGGCCGGGACGGGTTCCTCCGCGGCCGCCGGCTCCGACTCGGGCACCTGCTCGATGATGGTGTGCGCGTTGGTGCCGCTGATCCCGAACGAGGACACAGCCGCCCGGCGCGGGCGGCCCACCTCGGGCCACTGCCGCTCCTCCGTCAGCAGCTCGACCGCGCCCGCGGACCAGTCGATCTGCGACGACGGCTCGTCCACGTGCAGGGTGCGCGGCAGCACCCCGTGCCGCATCGCCATCACCATCTTGATCACACCGGCCACCCCGGCCGCGGCCTGCGAGTGCCCGATGTTCGACTTGATGGAGCCCAGCCACAGCGGACGTCCCTCGGGGCGGTCCTGCCCGTAGGTGGCCAGCAGCGCCTGCGCCTCGATGGGGTCGCCGAGCCGGGTGCCGGTGCCGTGCGCCTCGACCACGTCGATGTCCGCCGTGGTCAGACCCGCGCTCCCGAGCGCCTGCCGGATCACCCGCTGCTGCGAAGGACCGTTCGGCGCCGTCAGGCCGTTCGACGCGCCGTCCTGGTTCACCGCCGAGCCCCGCACCACCGCCAGCACCGGGTGGCCGTTGCGCCGGGCGTCGGACAGCCGCTCCACCAGCAGCATGCCGATGCCCTCGCCCCAGCCCGTGCCGTTGGCCGAGTCGGAGAACGCCTTGCACCGCCCGTCGGGGGACAGCGCCCGCTGCCGGGAGAACTCGATGAACGTGCCCGGGGTGGACATCACGGTCACCCCGCCGGCCAGGGCCATGTCGCACTCCCCCGACCGCAGCGCCTGCGCGGCCAGGTGCAGCGCCACCAGCGACGACGAGCACGCCGTGTCCACCGTCACCGCGGGGCCCTCGAACCCGAAGGTGTAGGCCACCCGGCCCGAGGCGATGCTGCCGGCGCTGCCGTTGGCGCTGTAGCCCTCGATGTCCTCGCTGGGCGCCTGCTGCACGATCGCGCTGTAGTCGTGGTAGATCAGCCCGGCGAACACACCGGTCCTGCTGCCCTTGAGCGACGTCGGGTCGATGCCCGCCCGCTCGACGGCCTCCCACGAGGTCTGGAGCAGCAGCCGCTGCTGCGGGTCCATCGTCATCGCCTCGCGCGGGCTGATCCCGAAGAACGCCGGGTCGAACTCGGCGGCGTCGTACAGGAACCCGCCCTCGTTGGTGTACGAGGTTCCGGGCCGGGACAGCTCCGGGTCGTACAGGCCGTCCACGTCCCAGCCGCGGTCGGTGGGGAACCCGTCGATCGCGTCCGCACCCGACGCCACCAGGCGCCACAGCCCCTCGGGGGAGTTCACCCCGCCCGGGTAGCGGCAGGCCATGCCGACGATCGCGATGGGCTCGTCGTCCCGCGGCGCGGCCACCGCCGCCGGTGCCGGCGCCGCCGCGTCGGCGGCGCCGACCAGCTCGTCCCGCAGATGACGGGCCAGCGTGACCGGCGCGGGGTAGTCGAAGACCAGGGTCGCGGGCAGCCGCAGCCCCGTGGCCTTGCCCACCCGGTTGCGCAGCTCGACCGCGGTCAGCGAGTCGAACCCGGCCTCCCGGAAGGCCAGCTCGGGATCGACCTCGTCCGCGGAGACGTGGCCGAGCACCGCCGCGACATGGGTGCGCAGCATCCCGAGCAGCACGGCCTCCTGCTCCGCCGGGTCGAGCCCCGCCAGTCGCCGCGCCCACCCCTGCTCCGGGGTCGCGGCCTCGGCGTCGGCCGTGCGCCGCGGGGTGCGGACGAGCCCGCGGAGGATCGCGGGCACCGCCGAGGCGTCCACCCGCTCACCGGCCGCGGACAGGTCCAGCCGGACGGGCACGAGCGCGGCCTCGTCCAGCCCGCCGGCCAGGTCGAACAGCGCCATGCCGTCGGCCGGGGACAGGGCGGCCATGCCGGACCGGCTCAACCTGCGCCGGTCCGCCTCGCCCAGCGTGTCGGCCATGCCGCTGACCTCCGCCCACGGGCCCCAGGCGAGGGACTGGGCGGGCAGGCCGGAGGCGCGGCGGTGCGCGGCGAGCGCGTCGAGGAAGGCGTTGCCCGCGGCGTAGTTGGCCTGCCCGGCGCCGCCCAGCACACCGGCGACGGAGGAGAACAGGACGAACGCCGACAGGTTCAGGCCCTCGGTCAGCTCGTGGAGGTTCCACGCCCCGTCCACCTTCGGGCGCAGGACGGCGGCGAGCCGCTCCGGGGTCAGGGACTCCACGACGCCGTCGTCCAGCACACCGGCGGCGTGGACCACCCCCGTGAGCGCGGGAATGCCCGC